>JAKQJG010000140.1 GCA_029561305.1 Bacteroidota bacterium
AATTCCAATAACCGCACAGGTTATACCTGCCAGCACATCCAATACATAATGGTGGCTTGTATACACTGCCGCAAACCAAATGCCCACCATCACGATAACAAAAATGATCCTTGCAAATAAACCTGCTTTCTTTTTAAATTCATAATACACAACGATCAATGGATACGAAGAATGCAAGGAAGGCATGGCTGCAAATACATTAGAACTCTTTTCATAAAGACTTTTGAAAATACCAGCTCCAAAAAACTGGTCGAACCTTGCCAGCCCTGCAGAATTACCGGGTGTGCCGGGTATAAAATTATTTCCATGCAATTGTAAATACCAGGGCGGCGCTGCAGGATAAGTGTAGTAAATAATAAAACCAATAAAATTAACAAACACAAAAGTGAGGGAGAATTGCAGGAACAATTGCTTATCCTTAAAAAAAAGATAGGCCGCAAAAGCCAGTGGAACGGGTATCCAGCATAAATAAAATATCCCTGTCATCACATCTAAAAAACTGTTTTGATGCGCCAGCCAGTATTCGTTGGGGGTGATCTTTTGCGAACCAATACCAAATAATCCTTTTTCTGCACTATACAGGTCCCCGATATGCACCTCATTGAAGGTATAGTTGGGGAAGGCCTTCATGTAGTCGAAAATGATCCAGTACACAATGAAAATAGAAAACCCGAGAATAAACTTACGGCTAAGTGCAGACGCAAAATAAAAGAGATTGAAGATGGCAGCCAGCACTAACTGATCGGTCTTAAAGCCAATTAAAAAAAACGACAGCAGCAGGTACAATACTGTAACTACTAAGGCTGCAATGATATTTTTGGATGAATAAAAAATGGCGGCGCTGTTAAGCATCAACTTTTTCTTTCTCTGGTTGCTTTTTAAATTTGGTAAGCAGTACTTCATCCCACAAGGAGGAACTTACGCCAAAACCTTTTTCAGGATCCTGGTAATGATGCAGCATGTGGTGCTGCTTGATCCTCTTCATCACACCCGATTTAAAATTGTAATGATGCATGGCATAGTGCAGCATGTCATATATTAAATAACCCAATAAAAAACCCGGGAAAAAGGCAAACAGGTTAAGTCTGGTGAAGATCAAAGAAAAAAGAAAATAAAACAGTGTAGCCAGTGGTATGCTTGCAGATGGGGGCATCACCAATCTTTTTTTATCACGGGGATAATCGTGGTGAACGCCGTGAAAAATAAAATGTATCCGCTTACCCCAGTCACTGGTTGGGTGATAATGAAAAATAAACCGGTGAAGAAAATATTCAGTTGCGGTCCATACTGCAAGGCCAATGGCAAAATACATTGCAAAAGACCCTATGCTGATGCCTCCCGAAAAAGCAAGGTAACAGAACACAGCAATTACCGGTATAAAAATGAAAAGCGGAACAGAGAAATGAACTTTTGAAAGCAACTCCATCCAGCTGCTTTTAAACAGCCTGGTCGATTCTTCGCTGTTGGATATATAATTTTTTGCCATTGTATTAAAATTTCAGAATGTACTTTTCTCTTTCCTCAAAACAACGCTGCAAAGGTAAGCCGAAAACCAGCGATCCCGGTAAGCTGTTTATTTCCCATCCAGCTCTTTCTTTGCATGCATCAGTCTTTTAATGGCTGTGATGTTAGTAAGAATAGCCATTATAGAAAGCGGCAGGGTAAAAATAGTCATCGTTTCAAACAAGTGAAAATTCAAAAAAGAAACGTAGAACTTATAATCGCCACCTATAAAATGTGCCGTTATTCCACAGGCAATGGCAGATAATCCTGTCATCACCACTCTTTCTGGCCGCTGCATCACACCACCTTTGTTTTCTATACCCAGCCCTTCACTTCTTGCCCTTGTA
Source organism: Bacteroidota bacterium (assembly GCA_029561305.1). GTDB lineage: Bacteria > Bacteroidota > Bacteroidia > Chitinophagales > Chitinophagaceae > Ferruginibacter. The sequence continues at coordinate 1,851 of JAKQJG010000140.1, forward strand.
TAACTAACCATCATCGAACCGATCATGGCAATAAAAGCCGACAAGGAACTAATGAAATAATGTTTTGCAATGAGATAGTAGCAAATTCCCAGGAACATGATCAGTTCGCTATACCTGTCCAGCACAGAATCGAAAAGGGCACCAAATTTTGAGCTCATATTGCCCAGCCTGGCCACCTGTCCATCCAGCATATCAAATAAACCTGCAAATAGAATCAGCGCTCCTGCCCATCCAACATAACTAAGATCGCCCCTGTTTCCTTCTTCTGCACCTTTAATAAAAACAATGGCCACCCCAACATTCAATACAAGACCCGTAATGGTTACCAGGTTGGGAGTAAAACCTATCCTGATCAGACCCTTGACGAATGGGTTGATAACAACATAAATTGATTTTTGGAGCTTGTCCCTTATCCGGTCCTGTGCCATTTCTCAAAAACAGGTTTTCAAAAATATTAAAATTCAAAACGTACCCTTGTCCTTAATCCCCAGGTGGTAATATCCGGGTGATCAAGGTAAGTTAACCTTTTGATCAAATCAAGACGTATTAATTTAAAGATGTTAGCCAAACCAACACTTACTTCCACATAGGGACCGTTGTCGAGCGTATAGGTTTCGGGAAGAAACTTAAACACCTGCGGATTTTTAGCCGGGTTGTTCTCGTCCCTGACACTGCCCCACAATAATTTGGCACTGGCAACTTCCCTCAATTTAAGCCTTCTTAGCAAAGGAACTTTATTTAAAAAGAATCCATTAAAATGAACGTCAAAATTAACAGCATAATACTTGTCGCTTACAAACTCTAAAAAATTCATCATGTTGTAAGAATTCAGCTGGTAGCCAAAACTTTGATTTGCCCTGTGTGCTGTAAGCAATGAAAAGGGCACCTGGCCAAAAATATAGCCTCCCTCTGTTGTTACATCTGTAAAACCAAGCTGGCTCATATAAAACCTTTTTTCGGCATAAAGGTTAAAATTGTGATACGCATATTCTCCATTAAATAATCCTTTAACACCTGCAATATACCTCAGCTTGAAAATTGGATACTTGTTAATGATAGGGATCCGGAAATTTTTGCCCTGGTAAAACTGCTCTCCCGGGGCCCAGCGCAGTTCAGTTGAAAACTCGGTAGTAGTAATATTCCTGATTGAATCCGTTGTTTGCGGCTTTACATAAGTGATAGCACCCGCCGGTTCCTGCTCGATACGCTTAAAGCCCAAGGTGGTAGTAATATTTTTACCGAACTCCCTAACGTAATCTGCCTTTATTACCCGGTTGTAAAGCCATTTGTCATTCTTACCCCGCTTGAAAGATAAAAGGAAATTATCTTCCTGCACAAACTGAAGCTCCTGCCCGGGGATTTTCATCTCATATTGATATCCTACTCTCAGGTAGTGGAGCGGAAAGGAATAGATAGACTTGTTGTTAAATGAGTAAGTAGCTCCAAGTCCATATTTAAACCGTTGATCCCTGAAGCCAAAAGCCAGGTAATTATCAAAATACATCCTTTGGCTGAATTTGGGTGTTGTTCTTCCACCCAATCTCAGCCTGAAGCCTTCAACAGGATTGAAACTATAAAACGTATTGGTATTTCCTATTTCATAATCGCCTAACACAATATAGCCGGTAAACAAAGCTGTAATAACCGTCATAAAGGTTTTAAACTTCTTGGTGTTTTTTAAACTGTCAATATTATAATATGCTTTCGCCTCTACATTTGACAGCGGCGTATGTCGGTTGCTTACCCAAAAACTATCATCTACCGGAGCCGTTTCATCAAAAAGTTTTACCAGGTCTTTGCCTTTGTAAATACTGTCAGGTGCCGGCTGGTTTATCCTGATATCCTTATACGACACCAGTCTTTCGCCATACATACTTCCACTGCTGTTGTTTACCAGGGCAAACTCGGTGAACATATCACTTTTGATGACATGATACCGTCCATCCGGACCTTTCTCAAAATCCTGTTTTATTTGTAATTCCCGGGTCCAGTTTACATTGGCTTTTTTACTGATGGTCATTTCAATTTTCTGGATAGAATAATTACCATCCAGTGTTACGAACATCGTACCTCTGAATATGAGATCATTGGGATTTTTAGGAGTGAAATATAAGCGGATGAGTTTTATGCCATCCAGTTCTGTAGTATCTCTTATGTAATAGCGGTAAAAAGCAGGCCCCATATCAGCAATCGGGCTAAGGAACTGCTGCTGTAACAAAGGGATATTGTTGTCGTAGATATTGATGTCTGCGTACAATGATTTGATATAGGAACTGATGCCCGCATTATCTAAAAAATCACCATAGTTCACTTTCTTTTCACCGAGCACCCGTTCTTTTTGAGCATAAGGATCCTTGCGGTAATATTTATCTGCAATATTTTCTTCGATATAAATGGGCAACAACGATTTTCCCGGAACTGTAGAAGTATCTACATTTTCCATAATGAATTTAAAACTCCGGAAGAGTTTATTTTTCATCAGTTTTTCAGGTTTGTTGGCAAGCGACAGCGCTATCTTTTCATATTCCTGGTATTGAACATAGTCGTAAGCAGAAATACGGTTCTTACTTTTATTTTCAATAACCCTGTCTATCAATTCCACGGCAGGGTTGTTCTTATTCCTGTATCTTCCTCTTCCTTTCTTTATCACAACCTCTTTCATTGAAGAGTTCATTTCCAGGTCTACATCTATACTCTGCTCCACGCCCGGCTTTATTTTTTGAGTAACACTGGTATACCCTACATAAGAAAAGATAATGGAAGTGAATTTCATGTTTCGGGTGGCAATGGAGTAGGTTCCATTTTCATCACTTGAAACACCTTTGCCGTCTTTAAACATTACTGTTACCAGGGGCATGGGGCGTTTTGTAACGGCATCCCTGATAAATCCTTTTACCATGGTTACCTGCTGCTGTGTTTGTGCACCTGCCAATAAAGAACTTACCAGCACTACAAACAAAAGAAGCAACTGCCTCTTTTTCGTCTTCATAAAAGCTATACTATTAAATATTTTTAAAAACATATTTTTTTTGCATCGGATAGTTATAGGCAACTGCCACGGTTAAAGAAATAATAAGCTTAGCTATCCTGTAATCAATTTCTGCAAAGTGAATCAACAGGTAAACACCCAATGCATTTAAAAGTAAACTGCCACACCAGGTAATTAAATACCGCAGACCCTGCCCTGCTATACTTTTGGAGGCTGCGTTAAAAGCCCAATACCTGCCAATCAAAAAGTTGATGACGCCACCCAAAACGGTACCCGACACACTGGCCACAACTGCATCAACTGCAAAAACCTCTTTTAGTAAAACGGTAAAGCCAAAATCGCAGGCGCTTGCAACCAAGGAAGCCACATTCGCCTTTAAAAATGTAATGATGCCTGCCATTTATTTAAGTGTGAACAGGCCAAAAGAAAACAATGAGATGCAATACTGCCAGTGAATACACACCTGCCAGGATATCATCTCCCATTACACCCCATCCCTTTGGCCACTTTTCCATTTGCCGTACCCCGAAAGGTTTTGCAATGTCAAAAAACCTGAACAATATCAGTCCGCATAACAAAAAGATAATATGATGCGGCACAAATAAAAGAGCTATTGCCATCCCGGCCACTTCATCAATCACCACTTTGCTGCTGTCTTTTCCCCAAACCTTATCTACATTATTTGAACACCAGACACCTACTACGGTTATCAAAGCGCCTATTACTACCTGCCAGTATCCACTACTGAAACTGGCAGGTAAAAAAAACCATATAATACAATACAATAATGCCGCAAGTGTACCTCCACCCTTTATATATCCAATACCTGCAACAGATGCAATGATTTTATGCAGTTGCATGATTTTACATTGCTTCTACCAGGTCCTGGTAGTAATCCAGTCCAAGATGTGTAATAAGGTCTTCACCCATCATATGACGCAATGTGTTCTGCATTTTTATCAATTGCTTGAAAATGTCATGCTCGGGAGCCAACCCTTCCAACACCTGTGGAGATTTGAAGTAGAATGACAACCATTCCTGGATACCACTCATTTCGGCACGTTTTGCAAGATCAAGGAACAAAGCAAGATCAAGCACAATTGGTGCAGCCAGGATAGAATCACGGCATAGGAAATTTATCTTTATCTGCATACCATAACCAAGCCATCCAAAAATGTCAATGTTATCCCAGCTTTCTTTATTATCACCATGAGGAGGATAATAGTTGATCCTTACTTTATGGTACAATTCACCATACAATTCAGGATTTGATTCTGGCTTAAATATTTCATCAAGCACACTCAGCTTGCTTACTTCTTTTGTTTTGAAATTATCCGGGTGATCGAGCACGTACCCGTCCCTGTTACCAAGTATGTTTGTAGAGAACCAGCCTCTTACACCCAATGCCCTTGCATGTAAACCCGGCGCCAGGATCGTCTTCATCAACGTCTGGCCCGTTTTAAAATCTTTGCCTCCAATAGGTGTGCCTGTTTCCCTGGCAAGATCAATTAATGCAGGTATATCACAGGTTAAATTAGGGGCACCATTTGCAAAGGGTACACCGCATTTTATAGATGCATAGGCATAGATCATGCTGGGAGAAATATTGGCATCGTTGTCTTTTAAACCCTGCTCAAAGCTTTCAATGGTTTGGTGTGCCGCTGATACTTCAATATACTTTTCTGTACTGCCGCACCACACCATTACACTTCTTGTGCAATTATTTATCTTATTGAAATTTTCTATATCGGCTATCAGTTCCAGCGCAAGATCATACTTGGTGGCTGCTTTTTTTACATTGGTACCATCCAGGTTCTGAACATACGATTTATCAAACACCGCTTTCATTGGCTTGATGGCTTCCAGTTCAGGCCTGATCGCATTTAATAAATTAGCATCCAGTACTTTAGCATTAATGGCCGCTTCATACACGTTATCCTCATAGATATCCCATCCGCCGAAAACGATCTCGTCCAGCTTTGCCAGTGGAACAAACTCGTTTATTTTTGGATTACGGTTTTCTGTTCTTTTACCAATTCGCAGGCTGCCCATTTGTGTGAGCGATCCTATTGGTTGTGCTATACCTTTTTTTACAGCTTCCACACCAGCTATAAAAGTGGTTGCTACTGCACCCATACCGGGAACCAGTATCCCAAGTTTACCTTCGGCTGGTTTTACGTTCTGTTCCATGTTTATTTTTTATATTATTTATTCAAATTACGGCTGCAAATTTCACTTATATAGTTACAATTGTTACCAAACAAGTTATTTTGTAAACCGATATACCATTTTTTTAACATTTATATCTGCTTATTTCAGCCACTTATTTTCTCTGTACCAGTCTACTGAGGCCCTCAACCCTTTCTCCAGATCAAACTTAGGATCAAATCCAAGTTCTTTTTTTGCTTTGCTGATATCGCAGGCCCAATTGACAGCTGTAAGTTCATTTAGTTTTTCGATACTTACCGGCGAAACCTTGTTCATAGCCCGGTTCATCTTTTCTACCAGGAACAAAGCCGCTTTTATTATGGGCAAGGGCAAATGAAACCTTACCGCTTTTTTATTTAAAATGTCTTTGACAATATCCGCATAATCATACCTGCTGTAGCTCTTTCCATCAGTTATGTTGTAATCAAAATTGCCACCTGTTTGTTTTAATGCCTTCACCGCAATCTCTCCCATATCCGGCCCATATACAAAACTCAACTGCTGTGCGGTCCGGCCGATGTAAGGATCAATTCCTTTGCACAATGTTTTGGTTACTATAAAAATATCTTTTTCACGAGGGCCGTATATTGCTGTCGGCCTGAAAATAGTGGAGGCAATGTCCAGCTTTTTCAAATTATTCTCTGCGTTCAGTTTGCTTTTTCCATAAGCGGTAACTGGATTACGGGGCGTACTTTCCGTAATGGTCTCCCCCGCATTTTTTGAAGGCCCAATGGAAGCCAAACTGCTAATGAAAACAAACCGCTTTGTTTTTTTAATTTTAGCTGCTGCTGTGGCGAGATTAATAGTGTAAATATTATTCACCAGGTTGTACTCTGCTTCTGAATTGGCCTTGGTAGTGCCGGCTGCATGTATTACATAGTCAAAACCTTTCTCTTCAAATAACTTTTCTAGTACCGCCCCATCTTTATAGTCAAGTTCAATATAGTTGACGGATAAGTGTTCTAAATGTTTTACGTTGCTGCTTTTTCTTACAGCGGCATACACTTCATACCCTTCTTTTACTGCAGCATTGATAATATGATATCCTAAAAAGCCACTTGCACCTGTTATCAAAACCTTTTCTCTCATATTGCTTTTTCTAGTATCCTATAGCGTTTATACACTTTAGCATTGAGTTTAAGCAGGCCGTTATTCATCAGTTCATTATTTTCCAGTATCCAGGACGCTTCTCCACCTTTTATTTTTTTTGCAGCCGCCCTTTCAATTATTTCAGCATAAAAGCAAGCCTCAATTCCCATCTTTCTGTATCCTTCCACTACGCCAAGTGCAAGCACTCTTACATAATTTATTTTTTTGCGGCCCAGTAAAAGTTTAAATATTCCCGTTGGAAAAAGACGTCCCCTTTTGATCTTTATCAGCAACTGGTTTATATCCGGAATCGCCAAAGCAAAACCAACGACCTTGCCGTTGTGTTCGGCCAGTAAACAAAAATCTTTGTCAAGGATCAGTTTCAGGTCTTTAGCGAGGTACCTGAATTCTTTTTCAGTCATCGGCACAAAACCTGTATTTTCTGCCCAGGCGTTGTTATATACTTCCAGTATTTTGTCTACATCGGTTTTAAAGTCTTTCATGTTTACCTTCCGGATAACGATGTTGTTATTACCAAGCCGCTTCAGCAAAGCATCTTTCAACTGAATGGTGCGCTTATCAACCGTACTCGTGGGCAGATCGTAAGCGAGTAAATCGGTTTGCTTATAAAAATTTGCAGCCGTAAGCAAGTCAAGATAATAAGGTTTGTTGTAGGTCATCATCGCTACAGGCGGACTATCGTAACCGTCAACCAGTAAACCACAGGGTTCATTTGTAGAAGGATTGACAGGTCCAACCATTTTATCTGCACCTTTTTCTTTAAGCCACTCTTCAGCCTTTGTCAGTAACTGGCCTGCAATAACTTTATCATTTACCACATCAAAAAAACCAAAGAATCCATCTTTTGCATTTTTAAATTTGTTGTGGTTGTTATTTATAACAGCTGCGATCCTGCCTTTTATCTTTTCACCCTCATAAGCAAGGAATAATTGTAATTGCGAATGATCATGAAAAGGGTGCTTGCCGGGTGTAAGCAAATCACTTTGGGCGATGTGCAGTTCAGGCACATAATTGCTGTCACCTTTGTACAAATCGTGTGGGAAATCTATAAACGAGGCCAACTCTTTTTTTGAGGAAACCTGCCTTACCTGGATCATGCCTTTACTGCTACTTTTTCGTGGTGCATATTGGGGATGTTCAGCATTTCAGCTACTTTCTTCAGCTTTTCCACTGCAAAATCAATTTGCTCAAATGTGTGCGTAGCCATAAGCGAAAACCTGATCATGGATGATTCACTGCTTACAGCTGGTGACACAACCGGGTTTACAAACACACCTTCGTCCATCAGCATCTTTGCCATTATGAAGGTCTTCTCATTATCCCTGACGTAAATCGGGATGATCGGAGACTCCGTCGGCCCTACATCAAATCCAGCCTCTTTAAACTGATGCAAAGTATAGTTGGTATTCTGCCACAATTTTTCAATTCTTTCCGGCTCGGATTTCATTACATTTAAGGCAGCCAATGCGCTCGCTGTTGCACCCGGAGATATACTGGCGCTGAACATTAATGAACGTGCATGGTGCTTTAGGTATTCAATTACATTTTTATCAGCTGCAATAAAACCGCCGATAGAGGCCAGTGATTTACTAAAAGTCCCCATTATCAGATCTACCTTATTGGTAATATTATAATGAGATGCAGTACCCCGGCCACAAGTTCCTAACACACCAAGAGAATGGGCATCGTCTACATAAACGGATGCATTGTATTTTTTTGCAAGGTTGGCTATCTCGTCAAGTTTGGCAATATCGCCTTCCATGCTGAATACTCCGTCCGTCACAATGAGTTTGAATGCATCTATAGGAGCATTGGACAATAATTTTTCCAAATGCGCCATATCAGAGTGTCCGTATTTGTAAATTTTTGAGAACGACAGCCTGGCACCATCAATGATGCAGGCATGGTTCCATTCATCCATGAACAAATAATCATTTCTTCCGGCAAGTGCAGAAATAACCCCCAGGTTAACCTGGTAACCGGTGCTGAAAACCAGCGCACCCTCTTTCCCTACAAAATCTGCCAATGCTTCTTCCAATTCCAAATGCAAATCAAGTGTACCATTCAAAAATCTTGAACCGGCACAACCACTTCCGTATTTATCAATTGCTTTTTTTGCGGCATCCTTTACAGCGGGGTGGTTTGTAAGACCGAGATAGCTGTTTGAACCAAACATCAGCACAGGCTTCGATCCAATCATCACTTCTGTATCCTGGTCGCTTTGCAGAGGCCTGAAAAAGGGATAAATATTTGCTTCTTTTAACTTATCAACAGTTTTAAAAGCATCTATTTTTTTCTTGAGGGGATTGTTAATCATCTTCACGGTTTAGTGTTTGGTAAAATATTTTTAAATGTAAGATAAAGTTATCAAATTGTTACCCGTATCCATTTTTTTGTATGTTGTTTATCAGCTCACGGCAAACAGCCTTTCGCCCGCCCTGCACTTGACCTGTATTTTTGAGAGCACTTTTAAACAGATAGCCAGTTCAGACTCCTCGATGCCTTCCTTTAGTGCCACGTCCTGCTCCAGGAAAAACTCATGCATCCTTTCAATAATGGTTTTTCCCTCGTCGGTAAGTGCGATCACATTTTTGCGCCTGTCTCCCGCCGCAGGTATTCTCTTTACAAAACCCTTCTGCTCCAATATATCAATAGACCTCAATACCGCCGATTTGTTTTTATCCATCAAACCAGCAATATCCTGCTGTATCATATCTTTTTTACCGGTGTTCCTGGACAGGTAATATAGTACCCCCATTTGTTCAAACGTGATGTCCCTGCTGATACCGGCAAAGATCACATTGATGGTTTTAAGCAACAGTTTACCTGTATGAACGATCTTAAAACCCAGTGTTTCTGGTAATTCATTACAATGCATGTACTTAAATTAGTTGCTTAGTGAACGGTTGCAAAGGTAACAGTTTACAATTACATAACATAAGGTATGGTCAAAAACTTGCTGAACGAAACTATTGTTAGCTAAGAATAATCCAATAAAACAGATCATTTTCAATAGTTTAGCTGTGATAAATTTTTGGCGCTGATTATCCCCAGCTCATTTTTTTTCTCTTACTTGCCATATCATTTTCTGGTGAAACAGCGTTTTATATCAAACCCCGGGGTTATATGTTTGGAAAAATACGATTGCATTTCATTGACCTGATAAGGGGTACCCGTATGATGGCAGCCCTGCAGGAACTTAAAAAACAACAGTTCCTTCCAAAGACTGAACTGGAGGCTTTTAGTCAACAAAGGCTGGATGAGCTGTTCTTAAAAGCAAAAAGCCATACAGATTATTATGCCCGGTTTAGAACCTATGAAGAGGTGCCCATTACTACCAAAGATATTATAAGGGCCAACTCACCCGGGCTTATATCAAGAGCATATAAAGGAAAGCTCCAAAAAAAACAAAGCGGTGGCTCTACCGGTATCCCTTTGGTTTACTACACTACTTCCGAATCACAGTCATACTTGTGGGCCGGCATCATGATGAGCTGGGAAAGCGCTGGCTACCAGGCAGGTAACAAAGTTGCCTTTATTGCCGGAACGTCTTTAATTAAAACCGGCATTGCACACAAAGTCTTTTATAAACTTTTCAATATTGATATATATCCTGCAACACCCCTAAATGAACAAACCCTGGCCAGCCATGCCCAAAATATGATAAGGCGTAAAACCCAGATCATTTACGGCTATGCCAATGTAATCAATGAATTGGCTAATTATGTAGTAAAAAATAATTTGCAATTCAAACATCTTAAAGGAATTGTATGTACTGCCGAAATATTAAAAGAAAGTACAAGAAGAAATATTGAAGACGCTTTTGGACTGAAAGTAATCAATCAGTACGGTTGTAATGAATCTGGCACTTCCGCTTTCGAATGCAATTGTGGTAAACTCCATTTAATAAGTAGTAAAATTTCATATTCATCTGATAATGAAGGAAATTTGATATGCACAGATTTAACCAATGAAGGCTTCATCATGCTGAAGTATTATACCGGTGATATACTGGAGTTTGCGGATGAAGACTGCGCCTGTGGCAGCAATTTTCCTGTAATTAAGCAGGTAATCGGCAGGACAAGTGATATTATAATTGACAAGTTTGGCAATCGCCTGCATGACTCTTTCTTTTATTTCTTATTTAAATATGAAACCACGGTCACTAAATTTCAAACGAGCTATGATGAGGAAAGTCTTACAGTAAATATTCACACGGATGGTACAAAGACAGAAGAATATTATTTGCCATTCCTTGAAAAAGTAAAAGACCAGGTTAAATTCAACAGCTACCGGATCTCCCTAAATATTCCATTTGTTTTGACAAAAAATGGCAAACACAAACAAATTATTGATAACAGGAAAATCGTAAATAATTTAAAACCAGTTTTTTAAAATGATTACCGGGTAATAAAGATTCATGATCAATCCAGAATTTCCCAGCCGATGGGTTTGAAAGCGTAGTTATTAGACATTTCGGCCGAACAGGCAGTAAGTCCAACGATCAGGTCCATCTTAGCTTCAATAATAATATGATCACCTGCCTTGCTTTTGGGAGGCAATACCGACACTTTACCACTGTCACCATCCACCGTTACATGCATAAACAGGTTGAACGTGATGGGTATATCATCTGGCTTAATTCCATATTCATCTAATGCATGGCAGAGATTGCCAAAACAACCCCTGTGTGGATCGGTATGTCCGTAAATGATCCTGAATGTATCTGAACTACAGGGCGTTAATAAAAAATCGTGTCTCCCTACTGTATCTTCCACTATCTCAAACATAACATTACTGCGGTTTGAATAGAATAAATGACCAGTTGTTAAAAATATTGTTTCGGCATAATCAATTGTTCTTCCGGATGATAGGTACTCTTCTTTGTCATTTAAATTGAAACAAACCAAATCTGAAACCTGCTCTCCCTTTATATCTGTAACTTTTAAACGTTGTCCTTTTTTTAATATAAAGGAAGTTCCGCTACGTGGTTGGATGTTGTTCACCTTTTATATAATTATTTATTTTTAATGGGCATTGCCAGGACTGGTCAACTTTCCTGCCACTGTATTGAAAAACCTCCGGAGAGTTTCCGAAATCCTGCAGCATTGGGTTAACCGAACCAGAATAGGCTGTGTCGAGCTTTCTAACGATATTTTTCATTTTTTCGTACCTGTGAGTTGACCTCAGTACTTCAAACTGCTGGTGAGGATTAAATACCATTGTTGGGTGCTCAAACCTTCGTGCTGCCCGGCTGCTATTGGGGTGCAGTCCGATAATATAAAATGCCTCTTCCTTGATGCTAAAGCTAAAAGCCCTTGAAGTCGGGTCGCTGCTTACCCTTTTGTCGTAGGCATATTCTTGACCACCCATATCGGCTAAGGACTGTAAGCGCTGAAAAAGCATGTTTTCAAACATTTCCTCAGAAGGTATTGTATCATGACTGGGGAATATTATAGCTGCGCTATGAAAAAAATCGCCGGAACTACGGTACTCATCCACAAAATTGTACATAAAATCGAGAATAGCCCTGTCGTCTTTGGGGCAAGCCATATGTCCTGCTACAAAGACCTTTACCCGTTGTTTGCGTACCGCCTCCTTTGCAGCAACACATGGATATTCCTGCCGGTAGATAAATGACTTGTACTGTTCAATGTAAGCTTCGTTGTTCATACGTTTCATTATTAGGTTTACGGATAACCCCTTAGGCACATAGATATGCAATGCATATATCCGCATGGGGTTTATTAAAAAAAAGAAAATAAAGAATTAGTTGGTAGTAGTTCGGCGCTAATACAAAAGCACGAAAACTTAACCAGCGGAGATTGAATTTGAAGCGACTTTACAATGGATATTCAATTGTAGTCCAGAGGAGATTGGTAAGCAATACGTTAAACGTGAAGGCAAGATAATAAAAAAAAGCCTTTCTCCAAGAGAAAGGCCAGATATTTTTTTGGTTTGAGAAATTTACCACTTATCAACTTCTACACTGCTTCCATTGTCAGAGGGTGCAGGTGCATCATCCAATACTGCAGCTTTAACCTCATCAACCTGGGTTTCCGGGACTTCGTCAACGACTGCATTAGTGCCGGTTTCCGTTATAGTAGCCTCTGCGCCATCCCCTTCGTAAGGAGTATCATGGTTGAATGCGTCAAAATCAAAATCAGGCATCAACTCTGTTTTTACAAAATCTACAGCATCTGTAAGTCCCTTAATAAATTTGTTGAAATCCTCTTTGTACAAGAAAATCTTGTGCCTGTCATAGCCATCAGAATCAAAACGCTTGCGGCTTTCAGTGATCGTTAAATAATAGTCATTGCCACGGGTTTCTCTTACATCAAAAAAGTAAGTCCTGCGTTTTCCGGCCCTGATACGTTTGCTATAAACGCTTTCCATTTTTTTGTCGTTGTTCTCGTACGCCACAGTTTTAAGTTTAAATTTAGTTGGTTACTAATTAGTTTTTTTGCGCTAACAAAGATAGCCTTGTTTTTGAAATAGCAAAAAAAACGGGAATATTTAGAAGCCCTTCAAAATGCAGTGGGGACAATTTGTTTATTGTTTAAAATGAACTAAATATTTGCTGGATTACGCTGAACAGTAATTCATTTTAAGTAATCGTATTTTCCTGTTCCTGCTGGCGTTTATACATTCGTGCGTAATATCCGTCCTTTAGTAAAAGGTCATTGTGTGTACCCTGCTCTATTATCTCCCCGTCACCCAGTACAATAATATTATCAAAAGATAATAAAGAAAAGATACGATGTGTAATAATGACGGCGGTTTTTCCTTGTAAAAAATCATCCAGGTTGCCTATTATCTCTTTTTCGGTTTTTGCATCGACGGCACTAAGGCAGTCATCAAAAATAACAAGAGAAGACTCCTTGACGAGCGCCCTTGCTATTGAGATCCGCTGTTTTTGACCTCCGCTCAAGGTTACGCCCCGCTCCCCTATCATCGTTTCGTATCCTTTTGAAAAACCCCTTATCTCTTTATCAACACAAGCATTCTTCGCTGCCTCAACAACCTGTTCTTTTGTAGCACCAGGATAACCAAAGGAGATATTGTTGTAAACACTGTCGCTGAAAAGAAAAACATCCTGCGGTACAAAACTTACCTGGTTTCGAAGGTAACCCAGGTCAATTTTGTGAAGTGGCACTTCTCCATAATTAATTGCACCCTGCTGTGGGTCATATGTACGCAGTAATAACTGGGCGATGGTGGATTTACCGGCACCTGTTTTGCCAATTATGGCAACTCTTTCCCCCTTGTTAATCTTCAATGAAAAATTCTTTAACGCCCGAATGCCAGTATGCGGATAAGTAAAATCAACATTAATAAACTCGATGGCGGTAGCCAGGGAAGGCTTTTCCCCTTGTAAAGGGCTTATTACTGAAGGCTCCATATCCAGGAACTCATTGATACGTTTTTGCGATGCTGCTGCACGCTGGGTCATACTGGCAGTCCAGCCAATTGCGCTCACCGGAAAAGTCATCATTTGGATATACATCACAAATTCAGCTATCAGGCCAACATCAGACTTTCCTTGCACTACATCCAGCGCACCCACCATAATGGTAAGCAAGGTGCTGATGCCAATAAGCAAGGCCATACTGGGAAAATAAATCGCTTCGGTTCTTGCAAGGCCAAGCGCATTTTTCCTGTATTCAGCGCTGTTGGCATCAAAGAATCCCAGCATCGCTTTTTCCTGTACAAAAGATTTTATTACCCTGATACCACTGTACGATTCCTGGGCATTGGTGGTAAGCTGGCTTAATAAGGCCTGCACCCTTTCACTTTTTTTGTCAATGATATTATTGACAATGTAAATAGTAATGGCCAATAAGGGCAAGGGGGATAAAGCAACCAATGTAAGTTTTGGACTGGCCTTCAGCATAAAAAATATGCTGAAGCCCAGTACGGCTGCCAGGTTAATGAAATACATGATGGCCGGACCGGTGTACATTCTTACCCTGCTTACATCTTCAGATATCCTGTTCATCAGGTCGCCCGTGCTGTGGGTTTTATAAAAATTGGTATCTAATCGCTGGTAATGAGTGAACACCTGGTTCTTCTGATCGTACTCAATCAGCCTGCTCATTACAATGATGGTTTGCCGCATCATAAACATAAAGAAGCCGCTGATGAGTGCAAGAATCAACAGGATGATCCCACACCATACGATCTTATTGCCGGTAGTTTCGCCTTGCAAGGCATGAATGACCTTTTCCACTAACACATCGTTTTGCCGGAACCCATTTTCTGCTTTATGTACCACCGTATTTACAACATAACCGGTAAACTGGGGTGCTAATATTCTAAAATAGTTGGTAAGGATAACAAACAGGATGCCGAGAAAAAAACGGTTCTTGTATTTCCAGAAAAAGTGATTGAGGGCGGCAAGATGTTTCATGCAGAAGCAAAATTAATGGATTGCAAGAGACTCTGAAGTAAGTTTGGTAAGTGGTCAATTACAGGTTTAAATGCACTGGCATCAGCGGTTTTTCCCTTCCAGTTTGCTTACCCCATCCTTATGCAAGATCATTTTCACTGTTTGCACTATAGCCGTTATGGTAAAAATACCCCCGATAAACCAATTAATATAGGCCTGGCTGTCTGAAATGTTTTTTGCAATCAATTGCCCGCCAAAAATGAAAACAGCATTACCCAACAGGGTACCCAATCCTATCCCAACAATGTAAAAATTATACTGCCTCTTCACTGGTTGCAGTACCCCTTTTTGAAACAGTACACTGCTCCACCCAAACCAAAAGGGTATTTGTGCAGGGCTTATAGAACTCATCAGCATACCCAGCAAGAAACGGTGCAAACTATTATTTAAAATTTCATTTTTTTGATGGTGGCCTTCCTTTGAAGCAGCAATAAAACTACCTGCAGCCAATGCAATGATGATGGCCAGGGTAAGCCATTCCATTATACGCATCAGCTTAACCTGCTTTTGTATCCATTCAATACCTATCAGCGACAGGCGTACATAGAACATCTCCACCAGCAAACAACCCAAAGAAAAAAGCAGTGCCTCTTTTATACTCTCCTGCAGGCCAATCTGCATGGCAGTAACATTGAGTGTACCTAAAGGAAGGCAACCCAAAAAGCTGATCAGCATACCCCAACAAAAAACCCGCAAAAGTGTAGGCATGTGGCAAATATAGTTTTATAAAGTCCGCGGCCAACAGCCGGGTGTAAACGAAAGACGTGTTCAGGACAGGCTGCTTACAACAAAATACCCACTTAACTGTAAGTGAGTAGTAAATTACACGACTTAAGTGAATCTCATATTATTCCCAGGTAAATGCTGCAAAAATCAACCATACAACTTTTACGTTTTCATTTTTCGTTTTTCCTGATGCCTGTATACTGGTTTGCACTAAGCCAAACAACTAATATCAATACAGGGAATGCCATTCTTATATTCATCATCCTGCATATGGTCATCTACCCTTCGAGCAACGGATACAACAGTTATATGGACCGGGATACAGAAAGTATTGGAGGTATCAAAAATCCCCTGGAGCCAACGAAGCAACTTTTTTACACCAGCATTTTTTTAGACGCTCTTGCAATTGGGCTGAGTTTTTTTATCAGCCTGTATTTTGCACTGGCGGCCATTGCTTATATAGCAGCATCCCGGGCCTACAGTTACAGGGGTATTCGGCTTAAAAAATATCCTTTTATTGGTTACATCACGGTTATCATTTTCCAGGGTGCAGTTACTTTTTTTATGGTGGCCCATGGCTGCAGTGCAGATAAAACTACCGCCATTTCTTCTATGGATATGCTGATCGCTTCACTGCTTATTGGTGGCTTTTATCCATTAACCCAGATATACCAGCACAAACAGGACAAAGAAGACGGCGTTACTACCTTGAGCATGAAACTGGGCTATACTGGCACATTTGTGTTTACAGCGGTTGTTTATGCTACAGCCATGCTATTACTGGCATACCAATTGTTTTCTATATCAAGGCAAAAGGATTTTTTTATAGTTCAGTTGTTCTTTTTACCTGTGCTGCTGTACTTCTTCTGGTGGTTCAATAAAGTTAATCGCAACCAACTGGCTGCTAATTTCGTTAATACCATGCGTATGAATTTACTTGCATCTGCCTGCACAAACACCGCCTTTATTGTTTTATTTCTAATGACAAGATTTTGAGTAAAATTATCTCCATAGCAACCTCCGTACCTGCGTATAAACATACACAGGAGGCTATTTTTGAATTTGCCAGCCAAATACACAGCAGCAATGAGGAGGAAAAAAGAAAATTGAAATTTCTTTACCGGCATAGCGGCATCAGCACCCGGTATAGCGTTCTGCCCGATTACAGTTGCAGTACTAAAGACAGAAAATTTTACAGTACCGCGGAAGACCTGGAACCTTTTCCTTCTTTGGAGAAAAGAATGGATTGGTTCAATGACTATGCTGTGGATCTTTCAGTAAAAGCCATTGAAGATTGTATTGAGGGCAGGATCAATAAAAATGATATTACCCACTTAATTACGGTAAGCTGCACCGGCATGAGCGCTCCCGGGCTCGACCTGCTGGTAATGGAAGCAATGGAACTGCCGTCTGAAATATTCAGGACATCTGTCAATTTTATGGGTTGTTATGCAGCTGTTCATGCATTGAAAATGGCAGACGCTATTTGTAAAAATGATACTGCAGCTAATGTAATAATCGTATGTACTGAATTGTGCACCCTTCATTTTCAAAAAGAAAGCAGTATTGACAACCTCACCTCCACCTTGTTATTTGCAGATGGCTGTGCGGCTGTGCTGGCAAAGCATGACAGCAGCAGTGAAAAGGGACTTATACTAAAAAGTTTCTTTTCAAACGTAGCATTCAACGGGAAAAAAGATATGAGCTGGGCATTGTCGTCTAAAGGATTTTTGATGACGCTGAGCGGTTATGTGCCGGAACTGGTAAAAGAGGATTTTGACAAACTCATTACAAAGGCTTTGGCAAAAGGAGGCATTGGCAAGGAGGAAATAACTTACTGGTGTATGCATCCTGGTGGAAAGAAAATATTGGAAGCTATCAGTCAGAGTACAGGGTTGACAACAGAGGACCTGAAATATTCTTACGAAGTATTAAATGACTACGGAAACATGAGCTCACCTACGATCCTGTTTGTATTAAAAAAAATCCTGGATCAACTAAATAAAGGAAAGACAAACGGGGATAATATATTAGGTGCCGCTTTTGGACCGGGGCTAACAATGGAAACGTTTATTGCAACTTATGGTTAACCTGCAACTAAGAACGAACACAAAGGAATTACTTGACGATGTGCAGGTACCATTTGCTGCTATTCAGCAAAATATGAAAGAGCTGAATGTTATTAATACTTTGTTGGGTGGACATGCTATTACGATAAAGGGTGTGCAAAAAATCCTTGGCACCTTCACGCCAGGCAAACAGGTCAGCATTTGCGAAATTGGCTGTGGGGGAGGTGATAATTTAACGGCTATTGCAAAATGGTGCACTTCAAATAATATAAGCGCCAGTTTTGTTGGCATTGATATAAAACCAGCCTGTATCAGTTTTGCAAAACAACAATGCAGTACATTCAATGCTGAATGGATCGTTGCCGACTATATTCAATGTGACTTTAATCAAAACAAACCGGATATCATTTTCTCTTCCTTATTCTGTCATCATTTTAAAGAAGAAGAACTGGTACTCATGCTGCAATGGATGAAAGAAAATGCAGGCAAAGGTTTTTTTATAAACGACCTGCATCGTCACCCGTTGGCATACCATTCCATCAAATTACTTACAAAAGTATTTTCTAAATCATACCTCGTAAAGAATGACGCCCCGCTGTCTGTTGCACGTGCCTTTACAAAAACAGAATGGATACAGTTACTGGAATGGGCTGGCATTAAAAAATATTCACTCCAATGGAAATGGGCCTTCCGTTATTTAATTACGTACTGCCATGGATGAAGAAATATTATATGATGCAGCCATTATTGGTGGCGGACTGGCGGGACTTGCCCTATCAATACAGCTTGCCAAAAAAGGGTATAAAATTATATTGTTTGAAAAAGAACAATACCCGTTTCACCGGGTTTGCGGCGAATATATCAGGATGGAAAGCTGGCCCTTTCTTGAATCGCTTGGATTAGCCCTTTCTTCGTTTGAGCTGCCAGTTATTAATAAACTGGTTGTTACATCCCCCAATGGAAATGAACTTACAACAGACCTGGACCTGGGTGGCTTTGGCATCAGCCGTTATTTTTTAGATAATGAATTAAAAAAGATCGCTGTTCAAAATAATGTCATCGTAGAAGAAAATTGTAAGGTGGATGATGTGGTGTACAAAAAGGAATTGTTTTTTATTTATACAAGCAAGGGCGTCTTTAACAGCAAGGTTTGTTGCGGCAGTTTTGGCAAACGCAGCAAGCTGGATATAAAATGGAAAAGGCCTTTTATTTCTTCCAGGATCAGCAAGCTCAACAATTATATCGGCGTTAAGTACCACATCAAAACAAATTTACCCGCAGATACTATTTCATTGCACAATTTTGAACATGGTTATTGCGGTGTTTCAAAAGTGGAAGGGGATAAATATTGTCTCTGTTATCTCACCAATGCTTACAACCTCAGCAGGAACAATAATTCAATTGCAGCTTTAGAAAAAAATATCCTGTATCAAAACAGGCATTTGAAGGAACTGTTTACCCACAGTGAAAAATTGCTGGATGCGCCTGTCACCATTTCTCAAATTTCTTTTAGTGCAAAAGAACAGGTGTACAATCATATTTTATTGACGGGTGATGCTGCCGGTATGATAACACCGCTTTGTGGCAATGGCATGAGCATGGCTTTGCACAGCAGCAAAATAGCAGCAGGGTATGTGGATGATTTTTTGCAACATAAAATAAGCCGGAAAGAAATGGAAGACCAGTACAGAATCAACTGGCAAAAAGTATTTGCAGGCAGGGTAAAAGAAGGCATGCGGATACAAAGCTTTTTTGGCAGGAAATGGATCACCAATCTATTCGTACGTACAATGAAGATGCTGCCGGGTGTTACTAAAAAGATCATTACGCATACACACGGGCAGCCGTTTTGAATCCTCAACGCTTCTTTTTAGTGCAGCACATTCAGTGATATGCCTGTTTGCACAATAATGTTTCCAGCAGGTGGCAAAACAGACAATGAATAGCAGGAAGCGGCAGCAGTAACAGTAACAGCATTTGTAATAACTACTATATCATTTGGCCCTGGCACAATATTACCAACCCATGTAGACGGAGTATTCCATGCCCCGTTGCCTGCGCTGACTATTCTGGTACGTGATGAAAAGAAAGTTCCATTAACGTCAAATGGGTTTACAAACATATCGCCCTTACCATCTTCCACCCATTCACCATAATTACGCCTGTCAAACCAACGTAATAGATAATTATTATTGTTGCTTTTAAGAATTTGTGGCATGTAGGCCGCCTGCCGGATAATCAGTTTCCCGGCACTGTCCCATGTAAGGGTGCCATCAGTTTTTATCTTTTGTAAATGAAGCTGCAGGCTATCTGCCTTATAGTTGAAAACTATGATCGCTTCGCCATTAAAGGCATATTTTATGTCGAAAGGTGCTGAATACTCCCTGTAACCGGTGTTAAAAACTGTTGCTATTTTTTTCCCGATTCCGGGCGTGTATTGAACGGAACCTGCATTATTAATTGTTTGAAGTCTTAATTCGGTTGGATCATCATAATAACCTGTTCCATCTGACGTGTTATACAATACAGACAATTGTCCGGACGGTGCCGCATCCATGTCAACAGCATAAACATTCCGGCCAGAATAATCAGAACGTGCTATCCATGTTCCTGCACCTGCCCAAACTGCCTGGCCGGTTGCATTGATCCGCTGCACATAAATATCTTTTACATCAGGATTATTCATTGCCACGGATTCATATAAAAAGTAACAGCCTCCGGTGCCATCCGGGTAAATATATTTGTCACCTGGTTTTTCCACGTACAGGCTTTGATAACTGGAAGCAGTTATGATGCCTGCTCCTGCTGCATTATTCGCCAAAACTCCATTGGCGTTGATATGCTGCATAAAAATATCAAGGTTGTTATAAGAGTTGCCGGAAAATGTTCCATTTCTGCCATCTTCAAAAACTACCAGCAGGCCCCCACTTCCATCATCTGTTATGTAGTACATACCTCTTTTTTCTGCGGCGGTGCATACAGCCAGATTACCCGGCGCCCACAATGTACTACCAGTACTGTTATACTTTTGCGCTGATAACTGGCCATAGCCGTTATCACCATATGCAGCACTTGAAAATACTACTGCAACGCTTTTATCATTGTACAAAAGCAGTTTGCCCTCAAAATCAAAATCAGTGTGCTGAACCTTTACAGGCTTGCCAAATTCCGCCCATAATTTATTTCCATTACTGTTAATATGTTGCAGGTATAAGTAAACACTATCGTCTGAATGCGTTTCGGGCGACCATAAGGCATATAAAATATAAGCGCCCCCTGCACCATCTGACACTGCATCAAAAAGATCAGTGATTCGTGACTGGATTGTTAACCCACTGTCAACCGTTCCAGCCTGCAGATTTCCTTCATGGTCACATCGCTGCATTTTTAACGCATAATCAGCGCCACCCTGTTGGTTTTGTACCAGCTGAAAAAAAATATACATACTGCCGCCGGTTGTGTCGGCAATCGTAAAAAAACGGTCAGAATAAGATGTTTGCTTTACTACCATTTTACCACCAGCTATTGTGTCCGCTCTCCATTGGGCACAAATATCTGGCAGGAAAAAAAAGTAATGTATCAGAAGCAACAGCAGCAGTTTTAATTTCACTTGAAGGATTTTAACAGTTGTTTGGCTGCAAAAGTAAAGTCTTCGAACCGTTCAAAAAACTTACTCAACAGAATTGTTGTATTTATCAATTCAGACCGTGTGTTTATGCAAATGGTTAGCCATTACAGAAACATGTAAATACATAACAACTCATTACATTTGCTTAAACAACGAACGATATGCATGTACCAGTAATGGCTGAAATGGCTGCAAGCGGTGAAACACCGGAAGTCTTATTCTGGGTGGGCTGTGCCGGCAGTTTTGATCAGCGGGCACAAAAGATAACCAAAGCATTTGTTACCATACTTGATAAGGTTGGAATTAAATATGCCATACTGGGCAAAGAAGAATTGTGTACGGGTGATCCTGCCAGGCGTGCAGGTAATGAGTTTATGTTCCAAATGATGGCTTACCAGAATATCAGCATCCTCAATGGTTATGGAATAAAAAAAATTGTTACTGCCTGTCCGCATTGTTTCAATACATTAAAAAATGAATACCCGGAACTGGGTGGTAATTATGAAGTGATACATCACGCCACATTTTTACAGCAATTGATAGATGGTGGAAAAATAAAAATGACCGACGGTCATAGTTTTAAAGGGAAGAAAATTACTTACCACGACAGTTGCTACCTCGGCAGGGCCAATAATATTTATGAGGCACCCAGGAAAGTGCTGGAGGCGCTGGATGCATCGCTGGTGGAAATGAAACGTTGCCGTTCCAATGGTCTTTGCTGCGGCGCCGGTGGTGCCCAAATGTTTAAGGAAGAAGAAAAAGGTGAGATCAGGATCAACCTGGAAAGAACCAACGAAGCCCTGGCAACTGGCGCTGCTGTAATTGCTGCGGCCTGCCCCTTTTGCAATACCATGATGACGGATGGTGTAAAGAACAGTAATAAAGAAGACGAAGTTAAAGTGCTGGATATTGCAGAAATAATTGCCGCTTCTATTTAATAAAATCTCTTACTATTTTTGCCCTATGACTATTGATCTGAAAGAACATATTCCTGACAATTTTGATGACAACTCACGGGTGTGGATATATCAAAGCAGCCGTATGTTTACATTAGGCGAAGCTTTTGAGATAGAAAAGATGCTGGCTGATTTTGTTGACAGCTGGCAAACGCATGGTACACCTGTAAAGGGCTATGCTAATTTATTTTTCGGGCAGTTCGTTGTAGTGATGGCGGATGAAACAGGCGCCGGAGTAAGTGGCTGCAGTACCGACAGCAGTGTGAGGGTTATCAAAATGATTGAGCAGCGTTTTAATGTAAAAATGTTTGACAGGCTTAACCTCGCTTTTTTGGTGAAGGATAAAGTGCAGTTACTGCCGCTCTCTCAGTTACAATACGGCCTGGATAATAATTTTATAACGGCCGATACGATTTACTTTAACAACACAGTACCTACTAAAAAAGAGTTGCTTAAAAACTGGTTGTTACCCATAAAAAAAAGCTGGCTTGCTAAAAGAATAGCTGCCAGCTCTTAGTAAAAAAAATAATAAAATAAAATTACTGCAATTGCGCTGCAGCTACTTTCTTGATCTTTTTGATCTTGTCTGCTTTTTTGAAATGTGCGGCACACCACACATTGTCTAATGCAATCAGCCTCATAGATTCCAGTCCATGAGTGGCAATACAGTCCCAGTTACAATCCCTTGAAAGGTCGCTCACAATCTTGCTGGACAATTTTGGATAAGCAATCCATAATTTGGCGTCGTCTGCAAGTGCAGGCACCACATCTTTTAGAATGTCCTTTAGCTGATTGTGATTAACAGCAAACACGAGTGCAAAATCAATTTTCCTGATTTTCAACAGTGGTGTAACGTTCTTGGAAAAAGAGAGTTTTGCAAACTGTTTTTCAATAGTGGAGGGTAACCCCTGTATCAACAGGTTTTTCTCGTCTTTCAGTTCAACTTTTTCAATTACTGATAACGAGGGCGCTAATACTTCCATATGTGAATTGTGAGTTTAAAAAGTTTGCAAAAATAACAATTTTTCCTGCATATAATTCACAATCAGGCAAACAATTTTATCAAAATATCAGTGCTCAGTCCTCAATAGTTCAGTCAACCAGCCTTTTACACATATGATAAAAACAACAACGAACTTGTTACATATAAAAAAAACCACCCTTAGGCGGCTTCGTAAGGAGAATAAAAACTTTAATAATTCTCTTCCATATCCATTTTCAGCACTTCTGACGCAGGTACCATCCGACCATCCAGGCAGATACAAAATTCACTGTTTTTAGTACGCTCCAACTCAAACTCCTGTTCCATTTGTTGGACATCTTTGATGAAATTATTGACTGGAAGCACCAGGCTGTTTAAATAAGCCCCGGTTTTATTAAACCTGCCTGCAATACCATCTTTAAAATAATGCAGGCTTTCGCCAATTTCCCTTTTTGTATCCTGCAAAGTATTCATAACAAAATGCTGCACAGCATCTATATTCCTGTTAAGTTCTGACGAATGTGGTGGCAGGTAACCGGCAGTGGACTTTTTCATATGCATCGTTTTAGTAGCAACCAGAAAGTTTTATGCCAAAGCCATCCCAATATTTTTAAAACTTCTAATGAAAACAATAACTTAATATAAACTGTGGATACAAATTTCTCATTGTGAATAATTCATAAGTGCCCTATTGGATGATATAATCATATAATTACTGCACCGTGGAATTATTTATACAAATATTTTGCGGATGCCAGTATAAAATTCCACAACACAGGTTAAATGTTTATTTTTATAGAGCATATAGTGGAGGTGGATCCGGTTGCTGAACCTCCCGCATTTTTTACCGTACCGCCTCAAAATAAATTACTGATGTGAAAAAATTCAGGCTTATAGCAGTGCTGCTTTGCATAACAAATAATGTTTATACGCAGCATTATATCAGGGGCCAGGTAGCAACCTCCCGTGGTCAAAGACTTCCCGCTGTAAAGATTATTTCAGCCGCCACAAAACTCACATACAAGTCAGATGCCTATGGCAATTTTGGTTTTTCTTCTTCTAACGCTAATGACACATTGATCTTTTCCTGCGATGGATTTGATTCGCTGAGCCTGTTAGTGAAAGCAGACGAGTACGCAAGAGTGGTTTTGCGTCCATTGCCTTCGTCGGTAATTTTTACAAAAAATAACCCATCTGTTATTATCCAGGTTGATGAAAACAGCAGTTTGAGAACTATAAAGAATGAAACGTACAGGCATACAAGCGAATATAATTTTCAAAAGAGCACTGTTGCTCCAGGCATTGCTTTTTCAGCTAATATCAACAGGGCTTCTTACAGTAATATCAGAAGGCTGATCAATGAAATGGATGGTCTGCTGCCACCCCACGCAGTACGGATAGAGGAAATGCTGAATTACTTTAATTTTAATTACAATACTCCCGGGGGTGACAGCGTTTTTAGTTGCTCTTCTTATTTAACCAGTTGTCCCTGGAACAAAACAAATGAACTGCTTTTTTTAAACATTAGCGCAAGAAAAATCAACATGAAAAACCTGCCTCCCGGCAACCTGGTATTTCTGCTGGATGTATCCGGCTCGATGGACATGCCGAATAAACTGCCGCTGATTAAATCCGGTTTTATCAAAATGATAAAAAATCTACGGCCAGAGGATACCGTGTCGGTGATCACTTTTGGAGAAACCGTACAAGTTTTGCTTGAGGGAATACCGGGAACAAATAAAGAAGCTATTGCAAGAGCAATCGAAAAAATTACCGCTGATGGTCATACTCCCGGTGAAGCAGGAATCAGGCTGGCCTTTAAAATAGCCCGGGCACGTTTTATAAGAGGGGGCAACAACAGGATTATCCTTGCTGCAGACGGTGATTTTAATGTGGGTATGAGCACAGAAAAAGACCTGATGAATCTTATTCAACAAGAAAAGCAAAGCGGAATCTATCTTTCCTGCCTCGGTGTAGGTTCTGGCAATTATAAAGATTCAAAGCTTTACGGTATGGCGCAGAAAAGTAATGGCAATTTTGCCTATATTGATAATGAGCAGGAAGCAGAAAGGGTGCTGGTAACAGATATTACCAAAACACTGTTTACCGTAGCGGAAGATGTTTTTATCTCGGTAAATTTTAATCCCGGCAAAGTCTTTCAATACCGGCTGCTTGGATATGAAAATGACAATACCGTTTTTACCGACAGTTTACAGAAATTGAAAGGAGGAGAAATTGGTTCCGGGCATTCATTAATGGCTGTTTTTGAACTGTCCCCTGCAGACACCCCCAACATTCATTCCAACTGGCTGGCCAACATGAATGTCCATTATAAATTGCCCTTAACAAGTTCAGACTACAGCATTTCGTACACCTGCCCCGGTGATTTGCTACCATTAAAACAAACCGACAGCAGCATCAGGAAAGCAGCCTGCGTAGTGATGTTTGGTATGAAATTAAAAGACAATGACTATTCAAAAACCATCAGCTGGCGGGCGCTCCAGAAATTAGCTGCGGGTTGTTTTAATAAAGAAAGGTACCTGGATAAAGAATTTTTAATACTTATAAGCAAAGCAAAAAAGATGTACACACACCGTAAGAAATATGGTGGAGACTAATAAAATCAATTTCTTTGCAGAATATGTCCTTATTCATCGCTTCATTAAATTCCGGCAGCAATGGCAACTGTTATTATATCGGTAATGACAAAGATGCTGTATTGGTAGATGTTGGTATCAGCTGCAGGGAAACAGAAAAACGAATGAAGCAACTCGGGCTTGATATCCGTACTGTAAAAGCAATATTTGTATCACATGAACATGGCGATCACATACGGGGTGTTTCCACCTTCGCCAATAAATACCAGTTGCCCGTTTATATCACCAGCCTAACGGCGAAGCATGGCCCAATACTTATTAAACATCTTTCCAAAAACTTTTCTGCAGGGGAATGTATAATGATTGGTGGTTTGGCAATTACGGCATTTACCAAATGTCATGACGCCTCCGATCCTCATAGTTTTATCGTAAGCTGTAATGGTATTACGGCTGGTATTTTTACCGACATTGGGGTTGTTTGTGACAACCTCATCCGGCACTTCAAACAATGCCATGCAGTTTTCTTAGAATCGAACTATGACGAGGAGATGCTCGAAAACGGCCGCTATCCCATTCATTTGAAAAAGCGCATCCGTGGGGGGCAGGGGCATTTAAGTAACCGCCAGGCGCTTGAGCTGTTTATTAAACACAGGCCTCCGTTTATGAGTCATGTACTCCTCTCTCACTTGTCAAAGGAAAATAATGAACCACAATTAGCGGCCAATCTTTTTATACAGCAAGCCGGGGATGTAAAAGTGGTGGTAGCCTCCCGTTATACCGCAACGGAAGTTTTCCGTATTTCCGGCAATCAAATTAACCAGCCCGTAAAATCAAACGTAAAACCGCAGCAACTAGGTTTGTTCGCTGAAATGTAGATCATATTCGTGCCGGTGAAATTTTGTTAGTATCATTTCTTTCAATAAAACTTATCAGCAGGTAAGCTATCAGGGTACCAACAGCATAGCAGAGTATATCGCTCCATAAAAAACCAAAGCCCAGCGCCAGTCCGCCGATCCTTGTTTGACGAACAGACTCTATCCAGGGTGCATGGTACAGTTGCAACAGCTCATCCGCCACACCCATACCATAACAGATCAGTGCCAGTTTCCATAATTTGATCTTGCTAAAAAAAATGCGCAGGAAGAAGAGGAACATCCCTGCCCAGATAATATCTCCGCCGTATGTTGCAATCAATGGATGAAACCAATGGCGGTGTGTACGGGTGGTTATGGCAAGCCAGGTACAAAAAATAAAAACAGCCAGGTAGAATAATTTCCTAAGCCTCATATGTATTGCTTTAATGGTTCAACTATAAGACTCCTGCAGCAAAAAAAAGAGGCTGTGTAAAACAGCCTCTTTGAAAAATTTACTTCTATTTTTTTAATGCGCTACCTGGATCCTGTACACCTGCTGTGTACCGTTTGCTTCGGTTACTACCAAAGCATAGTTGCCTGTTGCCAGTTTATCAACGGAAATGGTATTGCTTCCATTGAGCAGTTGGTGAGAAGTGATCAATTGACCTGTACTGCTGTACAACCTGCCATTTGCAACTGATGTAAACCCAGACAGATTTACATTCAATATGCTGTTGGCAGGATTAGGATATACCAATACATTTTTACCAGTGCATGACATATTCATGGCAATGATATCACTAAAGCGGCTGCTGCCATTGTTATCGATCATACGCAGGCGGTAGTAAACCCTTCCTTGTGAAGGCTGGTGATTAAAGTTGTAATTGTTATTACTTCCTCTTCCATCAATAGTGCCTGCCACAGTAAAGTTGCGGCCGTTTGTGCTAAACTCAACTTCGTATTTTTTAAAGCTCAGTTCAGTTTCGCTGCGCCATTGCAGGTTTATTTTACAACCAGACTGGCGGGCTGAAAAGTTGCTTAGCAATACGGGAACCACAGACAATGTACCCCTGGTGGTTTCGTTGCATAAACATTGTTGCTGGTTTGCAGCCGTAAGCGGCCTGATCATCACACTGATTGATTCGCCGTTTACACATGCAGGGGCAACTGGTATATTAACTGTGAGGTTTTCTGTGATACTTCCACCGAGTGGAACTTCAGAAGGAAACAATACAGATGCAAAAGGAGTAACATTGGTGCCACAGAAAAATTCAACATAATAGGTGCCGGCTGGTGCAGGCAACAGGCTGTTGTTGGCAACAGTTACCGCCATTGTAACAGTACCACCTTCTGCCAGCGTTCCGGAAACATATTCAAAACCTGTGAGTACCAGTTCTGGTTTGGCTATTGAAACCTGGTTTTCGGAACTGCCCACTACAAATTTTGCGCTATTAGGGCAAGCATTACCGTTACAAAGCAACGGAGCTACCGATCTTTCCATCTGGCTGGAAATATCCAGTTTACCACAACCAAGATTTACATAAGCAGCACTGATATCAAAACTATAGTTTACTGAATTACCTGATGTAACGCCTTCTGGTACTTTAAGCTTGATGATCTGTGATCCGCCGGGACCTGCCACTGGATAACCACTTACTATCGTCATCCCATCAGCACTTACAAAATTGCCGGCATATTCCAGTCCTGCAGGGATCGTTACTACAATGGTATCTGCCGCTGAGGTTGATTCCCCCGAAGGTGTAATACTTCCGCTGATATTGGATGTACCACAAGAGATATCACCAGGCGTGAGGCTAAGGTTAAAGCCTACAATACCCGGACCGGCAACTCCTGTTATATTAATTGGGTTGGCCCGTACAACACCATTGAAACCAAGATCGGTTGAAATGGGTGAACCACATGGCCGGTCTGCTCTTTGCTGCACAGAAACCTTGCTTCCACTTACAAAATCGCAGGTGGTGGCATAGGTCAGGCGCAGTCTTGCCGCCCTGTTGGCTGTACCTGGGTTGCTAACGGTGCCGGGTAAGCCAGCTTCCCCTACGCCGGAATGATTTTCAATATTGTATACATATATGCCGTCTTCTATTACCGGTGCCACTACTTCCCAGTTACCGCTGCCTTCGGGATATTCTATTTCGCTCGCAGCAATATTCAATCCGTCTGGTATAGTTACCCTGAACTGAGGATTATCAGAGTAATTAGCCAGAGCACTGTTCATTTTAAATATCATGGTATCGGTGATACACAGTTCTATGGTTGGAGTTGCAGGCTGCCTGTCTACAGAAAGCTGTATCTGGCTTGGTAGTGGATCTGCTTTTAACCACAGAGTTTTCCAGCACGGGTAGCCAGCAAGGTCTGCACCTGCAGGATAGGCAACACAATCCCAGCCACTTTCTATTTTCATACTGTCCACTGCACAACTGTTAGTGTTGGCAGAAATGGTAACAATGCTGGTTATGCCAGCGTTGATATTCCCCAATTCATAAATACCTTCTGCATTGGCTGTTAAAACATTATTGCCTGCTTGCACCACAATATCTGTAAACGATGCATTAGGTGTGAGTCGTATGAAGTTAAATGGCGCTGGTTGACCACTGCTGTTTTGTAACAACAGCGACCAGGAGGCAGTATCGCTGGATGGTGTAACGGTAGCATCAGGTGACCCCAGGTTTACATTCGGTTTATTCAGTAATGTATAAGTAGTACTCACCTGCGATCTTGCAGAATCACTATAGGAAGCGTTCAAGCCTGCAGAAGGCCATTCAAAAAGATGTCCTGTCTGCCTTCCTTGTATGCTGAATGAAGCCGGGGTGGCACAACCACCACGGGCATCTATACCAAAATTATAGTTGGTACCCTCGCTCTGGAAAAGCCAGGATGGGTTGGCCGACAATGCTGATCTTACATTAAATACAACTGTGGTACCTGAGAGTGAGTTTCCATTTAAAGATACATAAGGTGCTATAGCTCCAAAAGAAACTGCAGGAGCTGTTGGCGGTGTATTGTCGAATAATCCGGATATTGCCTGGCTTCCGGGTATCACCGTCATACCTGGAGGGAAAATCAATATTAAACTGTCAGGTATAAATTCTGGACGGTATTCACCTGGAAAATAGTTAGCTGTGTACCCACTGAGCTTTCTTGTGTAGCCCCTTATTTCATGCCTGGCAGCACCGCAACCGATCAAATTATTTCCATAGAGTAACGACTGATGGAAGAAGTGCAGCACATTGGCATTGTATTGCGGAATAAAGCAGGTAAACCTGTTTGCTCCGGTTGGATTGGCCACTGTGCTGGCGTGAACACTGTTATTTAATATGACGATTTCTGGCGCATCTGCAAATGTTTTTCCAGATGTACCATCATCAACTGCAGTCATATGCTCGGTAGAACCGCCACCGGAAAGGATACTGTCTCTCAGTACAAAATCTGCTTCCACGATGATACTGTCATCCAGCTGATAAGGCGCCAAAGCAGTGAGTTCTGCCGGCCCCTGGCTAAAATCTGCATTGAATTCCTTACCATAAGTAATGGTTGTTACCGGCACTCCGGATACAATTGTGCTGTTTCCACCCCTGATGATAGTTACAGTGGCTGTACCTGCCGGTGCCCAAATATGGGCATTAAAACTCCAGTTTGAATTGATATGCGGCCATGAAGTAACACTTGCAGGTAAAGTTTGCGCAACAAGATAACCCCTGTACTCACTGTGAAGTGTATCCCCGGGCCTGTACCTGTCTTCATATACAACAGCTGGATTTACAGTGCCGGAACCATCAGGCATTTTATTATAGTTATTATCAGGGGCTCCATAATTTTTCCTGCGGTAGTCCCAATAAACCGGAACAGTACCACCACCATCACAAGGACCGGTGCATACAAAGTTGATCGGCGAACTTTGGCAACGCTTTACACTGTTGATGTCTGCCGGGTTTGATATCTGGCAAGCGCTGTCTGGACTGGTAGTGATCACCGCATCCAGGTTTTCTGTGGTGCAAAGGCCAACCGGTGAACAAAAGATGAATTTAACGGGGTTACCGCCGGTATTCACATTATATCTTACAGTTACAATATTTCCTTCTACCCTCGGATAACCGGCATGAGGTGAACCAACAACACCGATAAGAGTGGCAGAATTGAAGGTTACACCAGCAGGAATAGTAAGAGAATATTCTATATAGCCTCTTGCAGAAATATTACTTGTTGGCAATGCAGGTGTTGACAATGTAACATCATAACAATCACCTGCCCTTACCTGCGCCGGAAATTCAAACGCTGTGATGGAAGGAAGGTTATAAGGATATGAAGTAGAACCAACATAATTCCCTGTTGAAAAAGTAGTATTAGCGCAGGCATTCCTGTAAGATACCTGCGTTCCCTGTGCTGTACCTGTATAGGCTTCATCGCAACTATTAGTACTGGCGCAATAAATATAATTGTATGTCAGTGTGATTGAATCACCTGCACCCAGTATCACTGTTGGCGGAAGGGATAAACGAACATTATTTATTCTGCCAGTATTACAAGCAAGTGTATTACCTGGAGATGCAACATTTGTAGTTACCGAAGTAAACAA
Source organism: Bacteroidota bacterium (assembly GCA_029561305.1). Classification (GTDB taxonomy): domain Bacteria; phylum Bacteroidota; class Bacteroidia; order Chitinophagales; family Chitinophagaceae; genus Ferruginibacter. The sequence goes on from JAKQJG010000140.1 coordinate 33,016, forward strand.
AGAAGCATCAGGATGGAACGGTGCCTGCCCCTGTAGTGTTATTTGAATGGAGGCGGTATCAATAAATCCATACGCATCAGTGGTGGTAAGGTTATTAAAATGTGCGCCGGTATTGATAACTATATTGGTAGCTGGTCCGGCACCATTATTCCTGATGGTATAAGATACTACCCTTGGTGCAGCCACAAAGCAGGAGTTGGTAGCCGGTACAGATGCTGTAACAGTGATGGACGGTGTGGCGTTATTCATGCTCATTCCACTCACCGCCGTTCTTGCCTGGCAGCGGGTACCGGTAAAATCAAATCCGGCAACACCGTAGGTAGAAACAACATTACAATTAAGCACAGTCACATTTTCAATAAGGGTAACCGTTTCACCGTTGCACAATTTACCGTCGGGGCCCAGTTGCAAACCAGTTAACTGGAAATAACTGCTGTCACCATCAGTAAACAAAGCTGTTACAGGATTACCGCCGGTTGTCAGGCTGTTTAACAGCATTGATGCTGCTGGATATTTTATCCAGAAACCTACGGTATCAGCACAGCCATTACCTCCATTTACAATATTCACCGTTCTGTTATAGGTATCCCCTACATTGGCATTCACCAAAGAAGGAGGCGGGGTTATGGTAAATGCCGGTGCAAGCAGCGTGTATGTATTAACGTTAGAATTGGTTTCACTAAAGTTACAGCCTGCGCCCGTGCCGGTGATCACGATATTATCTTTTGTGGAAGCTGCAGTGCCGCAGAAAGCCCTCCGGCGTATGGTAAAACGGAGTGTTTGACCCAATGTAGTGCTGCCGACCGTAAAAACCGGGTTACTCAAATCGGAAATATCACTTTCCGTAATGGTGCCCACACCACTGATTTTATTAATTGAGCCTGGTATGTATTCAACTACCCCCGGCGCATTGGTGGCGCCAAGATTCACAGTAACTGATACCCCTGTACAGGCAGGAAAAGATATTTGCACTGTAAGCAAGGTACTATCCAGCCCCCGGGTGATTGCTTCCGCCGGAACCGGATAAGAAATAAACTGGGAAAACGAAGTGTTGCCCAGGATAGTCAGTAAGGCAAAGAGGTAAAAGGCTTTTAAACCCTTCAAAGGATAGATACATTTTCTCATTGGAAGTACAATTGTGGTTTTAAAACTTTGCTTTGATTTAAGGAGGGTACTTTTACAGCTGTCATGGGCAATGATCCGGATCTACACCTTCATCAAGAGCATACGCAGCAAATATTCTTTTCGGTAAACTTGTTTCAAAAATCGTATAAAAAAACCGCAATGAAAAAAAAATTTCAGGATAAGTGGTTGATTTTTATAGCAAAGACATACCTGTTTGGTTACAAGTTGCAATAAATTATCCATTACCAACCAGCGGTTAAACATCAATTATGTATACCTGTGGTATATGCTGCTGTTACGGTATGGTTATTTGGAGGATGAAGTTGTTTTTTTAACCAGTTGCATTTCGTCCACAAGATGTTTGGCACCTGCAAATTTATCAACTACAAAAAGTACATAACGAATATCAACCATGATATTGCGGCATATATTCTTGTTATAGTTGATATCACTCATAGTACCTTCCCAAACCCGGTCGAAATTCAAACCAATTAAGTTCCCGTTGGCATCCAGCGCCGGGCTGCCACTGTTGCCGCCGGTGGTATGATTGGCAGCAATAAAACAAACCGGTAATTTGCCTTTCACTGCGTATGGACCGTAGTCTTGCTTATTGTAAAGGTCAACCAGTTTTTGAGGCACATCAAATTCATAGTCACCCGGTTTATATTTCTCCATCAATCCATCTAAATAAGTATAAAAATGATAGGTCACCGCATCTCTTGGCTTATATCCTTTTACGTTGCCATAAGTAACACGGAATGTACTGTTGGCGTCAGGATAAAAAGTTTTTTTTGAAAAGACTTCCATCTGGGCCTGCATATAAGTTCGTTGCAGTTTGTTGATCTCAGCCTGCAGTTCATTCAGACCTGGAGTTGTATTGCTTTGATACAGGGTATAAATGTCATTATACAAAATATAGGCTGAATCTTCAGTAAAAGCATTACTTCCCTCTCCAATACTAATAAGCAACTTTAATACTCTTTCTTTATCTGTAAAAGCGGAACTGCTAAAAACGGCATTTGACAGTGCCGAATAGGAACCATTATATTTTTGCAGCATACTTTTTAATACCGGTGACACATCCGCTTCCTTTTGTCCTTTTACATACATTTCCATTAACACCTCAAAAAGCTTTTTGTCAACAGGTGCATGGTATTCTTTAAACAGATCATGCAGTTTTTTATTTGCACCCGTTAATGCAGTGGTATAAGATTTTTCGTCTTTTTGGGATGCGGCCATTACCGTTCTAAAGTGGCCGGCAATAGTAAACAATTCTATTCGTGGAATAATTTCTGTGTAATAATCCCTGGCGTAACCATACGGTTCAAATGCAGCATAAGCAGCTGATAGTTTTTGAAGCAGATCGCCATATTTTTCTTTAAGTGCGCTATTGCCTGCAACGGTTTTTTCAAAAGCTGCTTCTTCTGCTTTCTTTTTATCTACTCCTTTTGAAATGGAAAGACCCAGTATTTCGCCCTTCATTTTTTTATAGGTATTCTCCACCTTACTATATTTATCGGTGTATTGTATCTTGATCTCCTCATCCGAACGCATATAATCCCCCATCACATCCAGCGCCTTTTCCCTGATGGCAATTTTTGCGGGGTTACTTACTTTTAAAATTTGCTCCACGGCAGCTGAATGCAGGTACTCTTTAGTAGTACCAGGAAAACCAAATACCATTGTAAAGTCACCCTCCTTTACACCGTCCAGTGAAATTTTCAAGGAGCGCTTAGGTGTATACGGCACATTATCCGGCGAATAATCTGCAGGACGGTTATCTTTTCCTGCATAAATACGGAACATACTAAAATCTCCTGTATGCCTTGGCCACATCCAGTTGTCTGTATCCTTTCCAAAGTTGCCGATGGAGGATGGCGGTGCTCCAACCAGGCGGACATCTTTATACACTTCAGTTACAAAAAGAAAATATTTATTGCCCTCAAAAAATGGCTTCACCAATGTACTTTGCCAGCTTTCCTTCTTTGCCGTTTCTCTCAGCGAGGCAAGATTTTTATCAATTATACTCTGCCGCTCTTTTTCTGTCATGCTGCTGTTAACTCCTTTCAATGCGGCATCCGTTACATCATCAATGCGAATGATAAAAGTGGCTGTAAGTCCGGGGTTGGCCAGCTCCTCTTTATTGGATGCAGCCCAAAAGCCATTTTTCAGGTAATTATTTTGGAGACTGCTATGGTTTTGGATCGCATCCTGTCCGCAATGATGATTGGTAAGCAGCAGCCCCTTATCTGAAATCACCTCCCCAGTACAAAAACCGCCAAAACTTACGATTGCATCTTTCAGGCTGCTCTTATTAATATTGTAAATATCAGACGCATTAATCTTCATCCCCATCTTCTTCATTTCTTTTTCATTCAACGCTTCCAGTAATTGCGGAAGCCACATGCCTTCATCGGCAAGGGCGCTTAAAGACAATAAGAGAGAAGCAATAAATGGCAGCAAATATTTTTTCATATTCATTAGATTGTCTGACAAATGTAAGTGAGAAAGTTAAGTGCGTACAACCACTAAAATAAAAAAACGTCCCCAACTACGTTGGGAACGCTCCTTCCTGCAACAATGCAGTACGATTATTTTCCGAATACTTTTTTTAATAAATCCGTTACCTGTGCGGCTGGATCTTTCCTGATCTTCTGTTCTTCCAGGCTGATATTGTAAAACAAACCGCTTAAAGCCCTTTCTGTTACATAAGCAGTAAGGTCGGTATTTACTTTTTTACTGGCCAGCATATTGTACTTGCTAAAAACATCCTTCCAGTATTTAGTAGCTTCTGTTTTTTGCAGGGAGGTTTCAATCACCGGTCTGAATTTTTCAGTTAGCTCAGCAGTAGTCGTTTTCTTTAAGTACTCTGTTGCTGCAAAATCACCACCCCGTAAAATACCAATGCCATCACTAACACTCATACTCTTTATAGAGTTCCAGAAAATATTACCCACACCGCTGGCTGCATCTTCTGCAGCCCTGTTCATTGAAAGGATGGCTTTATCCACCATACTGCCCATTCCCATACTGCGCAAGGAACTTTCTACTTTTTTTGCTTCCTCCGGCATTAAAATCTTTATGGCAGCATCACCAAAAAATCCATCCATCTTGCTCAGGCGTTTGGAGCTGCTGTCGGTACCCACACGCAGGGCTTCTTTTAATCCACTTATTATATCATCATTGCTTAATCCGCTGCCACTGTTGCCTGCACCACCGGGAATTTTATCCAGCACTTTTCCAATACCGGATTTTCCTGTAGAATCTTTTTTTGTATTTTTCTTGATAAGATCGCCAAAACCCTGTGCAAAGGAAGCGCAATAAAGGGCTATGGAAAAAAAGGCAAAAAGGATAGTTTTCTTCATGAGGTATTTTTTATTGAGTGAAAGGACAAAAATAATGCCTTAGGGTTTACCAGCCTGTTTTGTTTTTCTACCTTTACCCACTTTAACAATTGCTTGTATGCCACAATTATCTATTTGGGAGAAGGAAACATTTTTTGCGCCGCAGGATGTCATCATTGTAGGCAGTGGCTTTGTTGGCTTGTGGAGTGCCCTGAAACTGTTGGAGAAAGATCCTGCTCAAAAAATAACTATTCTTGAAAGAGGTATTATACCAACAGGCGCCAGTACACGAAATGCAGGCTTCAGTTGTTTTGGCAGCCCTTCTGAATTACTGCACGATGTGGCTGCCGCAGGTGAAGAAAAAACCTTCCAGCTGGTATCGCTCCGGTACAAAGGTTTACTTCAAATAAGAAGATATTTTGCTGATAAAGAAATTGATTACGATGCTGCTGGCGGATTTGAGTGTTTTACAAACGACGCTGCAGACTGGATAGCCGTTGACAAAAATTTGAAATGGCTGAATGAAAAACTGCAATCCATAACTGGTGAAGAAAAAACCTTCTGCAAGGCTGATGAAAAGCTGGAAGCAATGGGCTTTGCCGGTTTTGATCACATGATCGAAACAAAATTAGAGGGCGGTTTACATTCAGGCAAATTGGTAAAAGCTTTATTGCAGAAAGTACAAAACATGGGCGTGCAGGTGCTAACCAATATTGAAGTGAAAAAATTTTATACGAAAGAAGAAAGTATCATTATAGAAACTACCAATGAACTGAATTTTTGTGCCAGGCAGTTGCTCTTGTGCACCAATGCATTTACAAAAGAATTGTTACCAACAGAAGACATCATCCCTAACCGGGGCCAGGTATTACTGACAAATGAAATTGACGTACTTAAGATAAAGGGAACTTTTCATTTTGATAAAGGCTTTTACTATTTCCGCAACCTGGGCAACAGGCTGTTATTGGGTGGTGGAAGAAATAAGGCATTTGAAGAAGAAGAAACAACAACTATGACGACCACCCCCATGATTCAAAACGAATTAGAATCATTTATCAGGAAACATTTATTGCCGAACATTCCTTTCAGCATCACAGACAGGTGGAGCGGCATTATGGCGATGGGTTCAGAAAAAATGCCAATAGTAAAAGCCATTGACAAAAATGTATTTTGTTGTGTTCGTATGAGTGGAATGGGTGTGGCGTTGGCACCGGTAGTCGCTGACCAGGTTGTTGAATTAATGAAAAAGTAGCCAGCCGGTTTTGAGTTTTCTTTCCAACTATTGCTTGCTTATTTTCCTTGTAATGGTCTCACTTCCTTCGCCAATACGAACAATATAAATACCCCTCATTAAATGAGAAAGGCTCAATGTTGTTTTTTCTTTTGTTAACTCACCGCTCAGCACTTTTACTCCTGTGATGGAATAAACAGTAAATGACTTTTTGATAAGCGCAGCAGCGGGTGTGTATTCAAGCGTTACAAAAGATGAAGCTGGGTTTGGATAAATTTTATAAACATCCTGCTTCACTGGCACTGGTGCAGCTACTGTATCCACGGCTACCGGTCCAGCCTGGACCAATGTACTGTCGCATGCAAAAGAAGCAAGGAAGTTGTTTCGGAAATTTCCTGTTGCAAACAAGGCCCTCATTCTTTTCTTTTGCTCAACCGTAAACATATTCATACAGGCATCATCACTAAAATCCATAAAGTTCATGAACATATCGCCATCGGCTGTTTCAGAACATGCCGAAACAGTTGGAAAAGAAGGACAGCCAAAATTATAAGTTCTTTGTCTTGGTGTATCATCCGCTTCATCATCTCCACACTCAGTATCACCCCAAATATGCTTTACGCCTAACCAGTGCCCTACTTCGTGAGTAAGTGTTCTTCCTTTATTAAACCTGGGGCGCAGGCTTCCAACGGTGCCGAATACATCAAAACCGATCACTACCCCATCCACGTTTGCGGGTGAGCCGGGTAAAGAAGCATAGCCCAAGGTCCTTCCACCTAAATTGCACACCCATATATTAAGGTATTTTTTACTATCCCATGCATCATCGCCTCCTCTCATGTTGCTTTTCACTGCATCATCAGCAGAAAATACAGACATGCTGGTCTGTTTGCGGATGATACCTTTAGCCGGTCTTCCATCAGGCGCTACCTGGGCAAGACAAAAACGGATCCTTGCATCTGCAGCAACATTATCAAATACCAATGGCCTGTTAACCTTATCACTGTTCTGGTTACTAAAATCATTATTAAGCGCTGTTAGTTGCGATAGTATTTGTGTTTCGCTGATGTTTTGTTCCGGGGTGTTGTACACTACGTGGATAACTACAGGAATATTGATCAGTTCATTAGCGGAAGTATCCCTGCGGGCAACCAGCCTGTTTTGCTCTAATGTCTTTTTTATTTGAAGTGCTGCCGCCTGGATGGATTGTGCAACAGCAGGATTATTTTGAACCAGTTGAGTTTTATATGCTTCGGAACCGCAGTTGCGCTGCGCCTGCAGTGAGCAGGAAAGTGTAAGTAGTAATATGCCTGTAAGTGTTTTCATAAAATCTGAATTGGAGTACCTGTTTGTGTACCCTTTTGAATTCAGTATTAGTGCCAGAGTGCGGAATGCAGTACCAGCAGGCATTTCAGCGGATTGGAGACAGCCAGCTATTCCCAAATATGGAAAATAGCAGTGTTTTGGTGCAAAAAATGGATGATTTTATGCAGTTTTACAACGGGATACGGGGATCTACCTGGCGAAATGGCCACACAAATAAGTAATAATTCTTAAGAGGAATTGGAGTCAGGTTCCCTGAATGGTAAGCTTAGTGATGAGGATATTACTAATTCAGAGACCCTGCAATTAAGTAAAAAAATGCAGAAGCGCCAAAACAGAATTTGCAATCTTTTACAAATGCGTTTAGGGCTGGTGTGAATCCCTTTGCTACATTTGCCGGCAAATAAAATATTGATGAATCGATCATTTACGTTCTTATTAGTTACTGCTTTATTTTTTTCCTGCAACGACCCTGTTAAAAAAGGTGCAGACGAACAAGCAACGCCTTCTACCACTAACACTGGTATACCTGCACCTCCCATGTTGTCGGCTGTGCTGATTGCAGAATATCCGCACGATACCGGCGCATTTACGGAAGGCTTGCAAATTCATGATGGAAAATTGTATGAAGGTACCGGGGAAGAAAAAAAGACCTTTATTCAAATCACCGACATCAAGACAGGAAGTGTTTTACAGAAACATCCAGTGAAAGACCCTGCGATATTTGGAGAAGGGATCAGTGTTTTTAAAGACAAGCTCTACCAACTTACCTATCAAAATAACATTGCGCTGATTTACGATTTGAAAGATCTTTCGAAACCATTAAAAACCTTTCCCTGGCAGGGAGAAGGCTGGGGCATGACGAATAACGGATCAGAATTGATCATAAGTGATGGAAAGGAAGCCGGCAACTTATATTTTGTAAATCCTGAAAACTTCCGTGTATCTCACATTATACAGGTAAGGGATAACAATGGACCTGTTAACTATGTTAATGAACTGGAGTATATTGAAGGTTTTATTTATGCCAATGTTTGGGGCACCACACAAATAATAAAAATTGATCCTTCCAACGGGCAGGTAATTGGTAAAATAGAAACGGCTGACATGCTCCGGTCGTTCTACTCTTCTTACCCCATCAGGCCAATGGAAAATGTATTGAACGGCATCGCCTACGACAGTACAACTAAGAAGATATACATAACCGGGAAAAACTGGCCAAAGTTGTTTGAGATAAGGTTGAATTAGCATAGATGCAGAAAAGTGACCTAGGAGGAAAGCGCTTATACTTACCTTTTGTCGCCCCGTTTTTTGAAATCAGTGCATAGAAAAAGGCGAAGCAATTACTTCGCCTTTTCAAATCATTGGTTTATAATTATCTCAAATCAACAACCTCTACACCGGGATATTTTTTAGCATCAAATACAAACTGTGCATCGGTAATGTTAGCATTGCCGTTAAGCTTGCTTACCGTGTAGTTATAGCGGTTACCAGCTTTCTCAAACAGTTTGGCGCCATTGAGTGTTTTCGATGCTTTATCAATATACAAAAGCACTTTAAAGAAAGGCTTTGCTTTGTCAATTGGTGTAAGTTCTATCTCTTGTACAGTTTTTCCTTTTACGATTTTTTCACCATTCAGTTTATATAAGAAATCTTTATCGTAAAAATTGGTGAACAATTTTTGTGGTGTGATAGCATTGGCCGTTGGGTCAACTTTAGTAATGGTTACTTCGTTGGCTGATTTATCATAAGTGCTCACATTACTTCCATCGGAGAATATCTCCTGCCCGGTAATACTGATACGGTATTTACTTCCCTTCATATACACTGTACCTGATTTGTTGCCCAGCACTTTGCCTGCAGAGTTTTCAATACTCAATGAAAATTTTGCCTGTACAGACTTAAATGTTTTAAATTTTGCACTTACGGCATCCAGTACCGTCTTAGCTTCAGGATCGTTATTGCCCATACCAGGCTTTGGCTGTGCCATTGAAACAGTAAATACAGCAACGATCAGCACTAAAAAAGTAATAATTTTCTTCATTTCCAGGTTTTAATTTTCGTTTATAAAGGCGGCGCAAATATACATGTTTAGAGGGGTATGGAGAAAGGAGGTTTAACCGGCCCATTTAAAGAACTGTTAATGTATCCCGCCAGGTGAATAAAAACAGCCATTTAAGTCACTCAATAAAAAGCTTTGCCTATTTTGCATCCACTTCAACTTAAACCACGGCAACTCCGCTATTGATTCAGTTTTACTAAATCAAACACAACTCATTTAATGGAAAAGAACATTGCTATTGCGCAAAGGGAGCAATATACTCCTTCGCCATTCACTCATTTTTTATGGTGGTTGTCAACTGCAGAAAAAGAATTACTGGCCGATGCCGTTATTGACCGGAACCGGTACAAGATCATCGGTATGACCGTATTGGCCACCTGGGCATTTGCCACCCTTGCCTGGACCTACTTTTTCAGCACGGTGACCGGTGACAGCTGGATGGCCTGGCCCCTGGGTTTTTTTATGGGATTTATCATTCTGACGATTGACCGGGCCCTGATAAAGGGCATTAACAAACAAAACAAGAACCGCTTGCTGCCATTGCTGTTCAGGGGAATGCTGGCTGTTACTATCGGCACTTTTATGGCACAGCCTGCCTTGTTGTATATGTTTAAAAAAGAAATAAAACTGCAGACAGCTTATGATGACGAGCAGAAAAAAATAAACAACAGCTACCTGCTGGATTCCTTGTACAAAACGAACAAAACGGAACTGCTTGCAGAAAAAACAGGTTTGCAAAATGAATTGCGCCTGCAAATGGACGCTGTATCAAAGGCCAGGGAGAATTTTTTGGCCGAAGCCGATGGCAGTGGCGGTACTGGCAAAGTGGGTATTGAAAAAATAGCGCTGGCAAAAAAGCAGGAATATGAAAAGCTGGACGCAGCATATAAACAACAGTTGTTACTACAGCAGCCTACAATAGACAGAATTGATGCAGCACTGAAGGATATTGACAATAAAACTAAACAGGAACAACAGGCTTATGCAGCAAATTTCAATGATGGTTTTCTCACACAGATAGAAGCCCTCAATAATTTGATAAAGACAAATAGTGCTTTACAAACAAGGTATTACCTCCTGGTGGCCATTTTGCTATTGATAGAACTGATGCCCGTTATTGCCAAAACCTTATTACCGGCCGGCACTTATGATGAAAAAGTGTTGTTAAGGGAAGAACTGGAAATAGAAATGGCGAAAGGAAATATACGGAGAGAACAGGAGTTGAAAGAACTGTACAACAGTCTTGCTTTGCAGCACGACAAAGAAACGATCAACGTATTTTTTAATATCACCAAAGAAGACAGGGAAGAAAAGATGAGACAGTTTAGTAATAAATGGAAAACAGAAAACAATCAAACCTTTGACGGAATGTGGGAAAAAATGAAAAAAGAAATCCTGACCAAACAGGAGAACTGATGTTGATTTACCGGCTGTTGTATCGTCAAATATAAACGACCGTTTTTTCAGCGGTTGTTCTATTTATCTTATTAAGTTGAAGTTTGCATTGCCTCAGGTCCCTTTGTGTTATCAGCAGCAGGTTTTTTAGCCCCATTGTACCCTACTTTTAATTTGCTCAATGGCTTTTCAATAAACTTTGCTGAAAGTGAAGCAATGATGATCACGCAGATACAATAGGTAATAAAGGATCCAACCTCGGAGGTAACGGCCATCTCCCACCAATCGATCGGCTTTTTAAACCTGGCTAAAAAGCCTGCATGGTTTGCCTCAAAATAATGAGATACCATCCGGTAAAGCCGCCAAAAAATGATGGGTACCAGCAGGTGATACAGGTAAATACCATAACTGATCCGGCCTACATACAGTACTTTTTTATTCACCAGGAATTTTCCAAACCAATTATTATAACCCTTCAGCGCCCCTTCGATCAATGAAAATGAAATGATGGAGAAAAACAGCCTGTTGAATATAAAACCATAGTAATCTGATTTACTAACCAGGATAGGTATGGCCAATACAATGGAGCCAATTAAAGCAATCCTGATCCACTTTGTTATCAACAGTTTTTCTTTTTCGGTAGCCAAGGTATATTTATAGGCCATGATGCCGCCAATGGCAAATGCATCTGCACAATACTCCGTCAATATCTGCTGCGATATTAAAACAGGATGATAAAAAACAGCCCTGGTGGCAACGGAAGCTGCAATGATTAAGAGCAATGTCTTTAAAAAATGACGCTTAGGAATGAACAGGATGACAAAGGGCCAAAAAATATAAAACTGTTCTTCCACTGCCAATGTCCATAAATGTGCCGTAACCCTGTTGTATTCCTGTGTTTCAAACAGCCGGTAGTTACTTAAGTAAGAAAAATACCATTCGGCATGCTCTTTTACTTCTGCAGTGATGTTTGGAATAAGTAACAAAGCCAATAAATAAAGATAATAAGGAGGAAAGATCCTGATGGTACGACGGAGCAAAAACACGAGTATCACTTTTGGCCTTGCAATACCCAACTGTTCGCCTTTTGCTTTTGCCGATATGAGTATCCTTGTAATTAGATAACTGCTTAGCACAAAAAAGAAATTAATCCATTTACCACCACCCACAAACTCAGCCGCAGCACTATGGTGAAATGTCGGTAACCAATGATAACACACTACAAAAAAAACGGCAATAAACCGCAACCCGTCAAATTGCGGATTGTACTTTAGAATGGACCCAGCGTTATTCGTTTGTTCGATTCCCATTACAGATACTTAAACAAGGCAGAACGTAAAAATAGGAATATATATTGTTTATAGACGGGGCAGGGGAAATAAACGAGGTGGCCACTGTCCGCTCTTTTATTCAACCCTTGTTCATAAACGGATTCTGCTTAAATCAGAAAAAACTGCTTAGCATCGCAAAAAACCTTTATTACAATATGAAAAGCCTCCTGCTGTTTTTGATGTTTTTGCCTGTTACCTATGCAACTGTTACTGTAAGCCAGGGATTTTCGTTGAGAGTTACCGGCACGGGACAGTAAGTAAAACTTATCTTTTACCAAACAGCTTATCAATATCTTTTTCTGAAAGATTTATATATCCTTCCCTGGTAGTAAGCCTTACGCCATGCTTTGCAATCAGCGTGCAATGCTGCAGGTTCACACCGGCATTACCTAACGTAAACGTCTGCATGTAATCCTTATTTTTCCGGTTGTTGTCATCAAAAAATGACTTTAGCAATTGATAGAATTGAGCGCATGCGTTTCCGGTTGCTTTAAATTTGAGTGAAAAATAATTTACTTCCTGTTGCTTTTTAAAATCTTTCATTAACAGGAAATAAGTGGTATCACTGCCGTCAATGCTGTATTCCAGTTTAGCTATCAGTGTACCAATTGACTTTACTTGTCCTACAGGATACCAGTCGGCTTTATCTGCCATAGTTATTTGTGCAGCAAGGGAGTTTGCTGCAAAGAACAATAGAACGCTGGTGATCGTTTTTAACAGCATTAAAAGTTGTTTTGTGGAAACAAAATTGCAAAAACCCGGTGACAATTGCAATAACGAAAATGGGTGACAGGGAACAACCTTCAAAAAGGGTGGCTAACCTTTTAATAAAGCCCGGGCTGCTGATTTCCCGGTAATTTAAAGAATCAATAATCCTGCATAATGGTACAAAGGCTGGCAACCCTAAAAATTGAAATGCCGGTCCACTGTTCAATCAACCGAAAAACGTATTTTTGATTTAACCAATCAGCTATGAAGAAATCCATATTCACTTTTACAGTTGTTATAACACTCATCAATCTGCATGCTCAAAACCTGGTAATTAATCCCGATGCTGAAAGTTTGCCAAGAGGAACCGGATGGACAGTACTAAGCCAGGGTGCCCTAACCTGTTTGCTGGTACCGACTAATAATATGGTGAACTGGACGATGAAACCAAATGGCACCGCCAATTATCCTTACGATCACACAACAGGAGCCACTGGAGGCACCGTGTTTTTCCCGGGCTGCGATACTTATTTTACCGGTCCATTTGAACTGGAGCAAATTATTGATGTATCCGCCGACAGCAGCAGCATAGATGCTGGCAGCCAGTTATATGATTTTAGTGGTTACATCCAGACGCCCGTATCCAATCAAACCGATATCGGAAGATTTGTGGTTGATTTTATGAACAGCGCCAACACAATATTAGGTGCCAGCTATAGAAGTGACTGGCAGTCTAACTTTGATGGTTCCGGAACTGCCTGGCAACAACATTCCAATACCAGGACTGCGCCTGCCGGCACCAGGAAGGTGCGGATCAAACTGCAGACGCAGCTGTATATTAACCAACCGGCAATCAATGTATATTTTGATGACATTAGCTTTAGCAAAACTTCCGTTGTGCCAGCCGGGTTAATTGCGTTTACAGGTAACAGTAATGGCAACGAATCCAACTTGCAATGGCAACTGGCGGAACCTGTGCTGTACACTAAAATTGAATTAGAAAGAAGTACGGACGGCGCTCACTTCAACCGGTTAGCAACATTGTCAGCAGGTTCGGCTGGAAAGTTTAAAGATATCCCAACAGCAGAAAAAAACTATTACCGGCTGAAGTTTTCCCATGCGGATGGCAGCAGCAGCTATAGTCATATAATAACTATAAAACTGAAACAACAACCAATTACCATTTCTATTTCGCCTAACCCTGCCCGTGATGTTCTGAATATAACCGGCATAAGCTGTCCGGGTAATATTTCTCTTATCAACAGTAGTGGAATCATAGTGCTTACTGCAGGTGTAAACAGCCCGGCAGCCAGGCTTGATATAGCCAAACTGCCACAGGGCCTGTACATTGCCCGGTACAGTTGCAACGGAAACACCATCAATACAAAATTGCTGGTATCCCGCCAGTAAGGCTGTTGATCTGATTAACCGGCAGTGGATGCGATCAATGCCGCGGAAGCAGCAGCCTGTGTGGCGGCACCTGCAGCTTCAGTACTGGTATTGGCCATGCTTATAAAATTATACCCCCACCCTTTCAGTTCATTCTTCCACACAAGGGAGCCGTCTTTGGCAGACAGACAAATCAGGATACCCGAAATTCCTATATATAATTTATCTCCTTCATTCACTATTTGCCCTATGCCACTGAGCATGGAACTCTTAACGTATTCCTTTAATTTTATTTCCCACACAATGGCGCCATCTTTTTTATTAATCGCTGCCACTCTCCCGTTCGTTAAAATGTATAGCACGTTTTGCTTTCTCATCTTTGAATATTTTTGCTAAAAATAAGAAAAGAAAAAATACAAACGGATACAGGTTTGCATGGTCCTGCCGTATCTTCATCAACTGAAATAAATGTTATGTATAAAATTTTCTTTCCGGCAGTACTGCTGCTGTTTTTTTCCTGCGGACAAAAGAATACCAGTAATAGTAACGACGCCGTACAACTTAACAGCCTTGCAGAAAAATATGTACGGCTGGGGCTTGCCATCGGGCAATATGATGAAAGCTTTGTAGATGCATATTATGGACCTGATTCACTAAAACCTGCAATGGTAAAAACTGACAGTGTTTTTCCGAAAGACCGTTTTCTTGCTGAAGTGAACATGCTTACAAATGACCTGAAAGCATTGGAAGGAAATGCAAATGATACAATAGCCAAACGTTCAGCATGGATCACATCGCAGCTAAAAGCATTTGAAAGAAGGATAAAACTATTTGGCGGCGACTCTGCTTCTTTTGAGATAGAAACAAAAGAATTGTATGGCGTAACTGTGCCGGTGTATGACACAATGCACTTTAAAGCGATCGCAAACGAACTAGACAGTCTTTTGCCAGGGCCTGGTACGGTGAATGAACGATTTCAGCAATTGGCCAACCACTTTGTTATTCCAAAAACAAAACTGGACACCGTTTTAAAAACATCTATTGCAGAATGCAGGAAACGCACTTTAAAATACTATCCACTACCGGCAACAGAAAACTTTACTTTGGAATTTGTGACCAATAAACCCTGGAGTGGTTATAACTGGTACAAAGGCAATTACCGGAGTGTTATTCAGATAAATACTGACCTGGATATTTTTATCGACAGGGTGATTGACGTGGGCAGTCATGAGAGTTACCCGGGCCACCATGTGTACAATATGCTGCTGGAAAAAAATCTTTACCGTGATAAAGGCTGGGTGGAGATCTCTTTCTACCCCTTGTACAGTCCCCAGTCACTGATTGCTGAGGGCAGCGCTAACTACGGAATAGAACTGGCTTTCCCGGGTGATGAAAAAATTGAATTTGCAAAAAATGTATTGTTGCCGCTTGCAGGCATTGACACAACCCATATCAGTTTATACTTTAAAGCACTTGAGTTAAGAGATGAATTAAACTTTGTCCGCAATGAAGTATGCAGGGGCCTGATGAATAAAACCATGACAGAGAAAGAAGCAGTTTACTGGCTCAAAAATTTTTCATTAATGAATGAATCCGCTGCTGTGAAATCGATTAGTTTTATAAAAGCCAACAGGAGTTATGTGATCAATTACAATTATGGTAAGCGCATGGCAAAACAATATATTGAAAAGAAAGCCGGCACAGCTGTTGATAAAAAATGGGAAGCATTTGGATGGCTGCTGAGTAATCAAGTGGAGCCATCAGCCTTACAATAAACTACCCGTTAGCTTTTCAGGGCTTTTCTAACGGCTGGGGCTATCTTATTTCCAAAAATCTCTATTGACTTCATTAAGGAAGCATGCGAGGGGCCTCCTACATCCATGTGAGCAGAAAAACGGGTGAGACCAAATAATTCATGCATTTGAATGATCTTATCTACAGACTCGTTCACATCGCCGATGATCAAGTGCCCATTCTTCTTTCTTCCTGCATCATACTGATGTCGCTGAAAGGGAGGCCATCCACGGCTGCGGCCAATCCTGTCCATTTGCGCTGAATACACCGGATAGTATTCGTCAGCAGTTGTGTTACTGTCATCACCAAAAAAAGCATGCATGTGTACACCAACCTGCAGTTGAGTTATATCGTGTCCGTAATGCTGGTATACTTCCCGGTAATAATCAAACAAAGGTTTAAACTGGGCCGGGCTGCCTCCAATAATGGCGAATATTACCGGCAGGCCATTCTTTGCTGCTCTTACTACCGATTCGGGTGTGCCACCAACGGCTACCCATACACTCAAATGATCATTTACAGCGCGGGGGAGTATTAATTGATTCTCTAATGCGGGGCGGAATTTCCCTTTCCATGTAACAGGGTTCTCATGATTTATTTTCAACAAGAGTTCTAATTTTTCCTCAAACAGGGCATCATAGTCTGCCAGGCTGTTGCCAAACAAAGGGAAAGATTCAATAAAACTGCCACGACCTGCCACCAGTTCAGCCCTGCCGCCGGAGATAAGATCCAATGTGGCAAAATCCTGGTATAGTTTTACAGGATCTGCGGAACTCAATACAGAGACTGCACTTCCCAATTTTATATTTTTCGTAACGGTGGCGGCCGCAGCCAAAATAATTTGTGGTGATGATACTGCATAATCAGGACGGTGGTGTTCGCCAATGCCGTAGAAATCCAGCCCGGTTTCATCCATCAATTTTATTTCCTCAATCAGTTCCTGCAGCCTTTGACCGGCAGGTTGTATTTCTCCTTTATTGTTGATGTGCAGATCACCAAACATCCCTACGCCCATTTCCATAATGATATAATTTAAAGACAAAGGTAGCGTAGCAAAAAAACAACAGCATTGAACCAGGTTAAGAAATCATTTTATTGTCCTGTTTATAGAATGAATTAACAAAACATTTTACCGGGGTAAAATCTTTACAACACTGATGGAACCAATACTACATACAGTAGAACTTATTTCCCGCTTCCTTAAAAAAACAACTATAAATCAATTTGGCCTGGTTATTCTATAAGTGTTGATACACCAAAAATTATAACTATGAAAAAGATGCTGACTAATAAAATAAACAGGGTTATGATGTTTTTTGCAGCCTTATTAACACAGTTTTCGGCCTTTGCGGCTGACGGTGATACAGTAGATGAATCAAAATGGCAAGTCGTTTCCCGTATGCCACAGTTCTGGGGAGGAGTAGTGCTTTTCATAATACTAATAGCAGCGTTCTTTGCTACTGGCCGAAACAAATCAAGCCAGGTGGCTTAAAATAATTTCCTATGATACATCGGCCCTGCAATATTTTTTGCAGGGTTTTTTATTGCCGTTAGACGTCTTATTTTAAATCTCATTTGTTCATAAAAGATGTCCATTTATGCAGTTCGATTCCTTACTTTTAATCCCTATAAAAATCAATTACAATGAGCAACATCAAAAAAGAAGATATCAAACAGGAAGTTTTTGACCTGTATGACGATTATGCCCACAATAGAGTGAACCGCCGTGATTTTATGCAACGGCTATCATTGTATGCTGTTGGCGGACTTACGCTTACTTCACTCATGGGGTTTCTGATGCCGGATTATATTAATGCTATACAGGTAAAGGCTGATGACGAAAGGATACAATCGGAGTATATCACTTATAGTTCGCCAAAGGGAGGCGGCACTATAAAAGCGCTGCTTACCATGCCGGCGGGTAATACTCAAAAACTAGGTGGTATTGTGGTGGTGCATGAAAACAGGGGTCTTAATCCGCACACAGAAGACGTGGCAAGAAGGGCTGCTGTAGCCGGATTTGTTTCATTAGCACCGGATGCGCTCACGCCATTGGGTGGCTACCCCGGCAATGATGACGCTGGCAGGGAATTACAAGCTAAGCGTGACCGTAATGATATGCTGGAAGATTTTATTGCCGCATATGAACATCTGGTTAAGCATCCACTGTGCAATGGCAAGGCAGGTGTGGTGGGTTTTTGCTTTGGCGGATGGATCAGCAACATGATGGCAACCAGGATTGACACACTTGCCGCCGCCGTGCCCTTTTACGGTGGACAGCCGCCTGTTGAAGAGGTGACTAAAATAAAAGCCCCGCTATTATTGCACTACGCCGAACTGGATAAGAGGGTGAATGAAGGCTGGCCTGCATACGAAGCAGCATTAAAGGCTAACAGTAAGGCATACACGGCTCATATTTATCCGAATGTAAACCATGGTTTTCTGAATGACACCACGCCAAGATATGATAAGGCTGCAGCAGAACTGGCATGGCAGCGAACGATGGATTTTTTCAAAGAAAAGTTAAAAGGATAGATCATTTATTTATCTTTTCCACGTATTCCTTTTCTAATTCTTCCATAGAGGCGTCAAAGCCTTTTTTATCAAAAAAAGCACGGGGGTTGTAGGTATCACCCGGCTTGTGCTTTTCATGCATATCAAATTGACCGGCATGAGATGCCAGCCAGATATCAAATGAAAGTTTTTTCATTTCGCTTATAGTATAGCCATAGTCGCCAGTTATCCCAGGGTAAGCAGACAATTCATTAAAAGGCCTGTCTGTTACAATGGTAGGCATGTTAGCTATGAGTACTTTATAAGAACGTTTACTATCTTTAACTGTAAACAAATAGCTGCAGGAACCTTTTGTATGCCCAGGATGGTGCAGCATCACGAGTTTCATACCGCCGAGTGCAATGGTATCTTTATCCTGCAGCAACCTGTCTGGTTCTATTGGCACAAATGAACTCACGGTATCTCCGAAGGCATAATCAGACCTTCCTCCATCTCTTACAACTGCAGCATCTTTTTCATTCAGCATCAGTTTAGCTCCTGTTTGTTTTTTTATAACGGCCATTGCACCCAAATGATCGTAGTGCGCCTGGGTGGTGAGCAATATTTTTATATCACTGAATTTAAATCCCATGGCTTCGACATTTTTCTTTATTTGAGTGGCAGAAGCAGCCAGGCCTGTATTGATGAGAATATTTCCTTTGCTGGTTGTAATGAGATAACAGGCCAGGTCATACGTGCCAACATAATAAAGGTTACCCGCAATACGAAAAGGCTTATAGGGCTTGCTCCATCCTTCCGGTGGTGACTTTGGCTCCTGCACTGCCTGCCCTGCAGCAATTGTTACTACCACTAAGAACAAAGCTGCTGCTGTCATTTTTTTACAAAACCCGGTAAACATCGAATGGTTAAATTTTGATGATTCCGTAAAAATAGGAGCTTTTCTTTTTGTTTAAAAGGGAATTGCTGTTTACATCCGTTAAATTTTAACCAGGTAATTCTACTAATGAAAGTCGTATCCCCCCATTACTATGCATTTCATTTCCTTTCATCAACTTTTACCATATCAAAGCGAATTAGTTTGTAATCTTATCACTCAAAATTATTACCAATAATAGCCATGACTAAACGAACCCTGCTTTTCATCAGTATCATTTTCTGTTTCCTTTTCCAGGAAGGCCGGGCGCAATCTGCTAAAATATCCGGTATGGTTGCAGACAGCAGTGGTAAACCACTTTCATTGGTGACCGTACGTTTGGCGAAAGCAAGTGAACAGGCCGTTGTACTGCAAACAACCCTTACCAAAGAAAACGGTTCGTATGTTTTTAATAAGATTCAGCCGGAAAAATACATTCTCCATTTCTCCCATTTGGGCTTTGCATCAGGCAGTCAACAAATTAGTGTTGAAACCCGCCCGGTACAGGCAGCAAACCAGTCAATGCAAAAAACCAGCACCCTCCTGAATGAAGTGGTGGTGAAACAACAACGTCCATTGGTAGAGCAAACTGATGACAAAGTTGTATTCAATGTTGAAGATGACCCGGGGAGTAAATCAGAAACGGCCATCGAGATTTTACGAAAAACACCTTTTGTGAGTGTGGATGGTGAAGACAATATAAAAGTGAACGGGAAATCAAATTTCAGGGTATTGCTGAATAACAGGGAAACTTCCATGTTCGCTAATAATATTAAAGAAGCGTTGAGGGCTTTTCCCGGGGCACTGATTCAAAAAATAGAAGTGATCACGAATCCTTCTGCAAAATATGATGGAGAAGGTGTTGGCGGACTTATCAACATCATCACTAAGAAAAAAGTGGTTGGCTATAACGGTACGATCTCGTCGTTTTCAAGAACCAGTGATAAACTGAATGACCTGTCTGTAAACGGCAATGCAAAGTTGGGCAACGTTGGCATCAGTCTGTTATATGATTTTGGCGGTACTGATCCCATTTCATTATCAAACATTGTTACCAATACACCTGTTAATACGGCTGCATTTAGCAAAAGAACCTTAGCCGGTAACAAGCGGAATGAACAAGGCTGGCAATTTGGAAATGCAGAAATAAGCTGGGAAGTTGACACACTCAACACCGTGAGCCTGTACGCCAATGTTGACAGCTGGAATGAAAAAAATATTTTTGAACAGCAAATCACTACTGATTTTATCAATACCGTATCTACTAATGGTTTGTACCAGTTGGAAAGCAAAACAAATACCCCGGGCTACAGTATAGGCACTGACTATATCCGAAAATTTAAAAAGAATAAGGACAGGGAGTTCAGTGTGAAATTTTTTAGTGAGTTTGGAAAAAGCGAATCGGAGGCTAACAGTCTGCAGACCTACAACAATGCTGAACGTTTTTTACAAAACAACAGTAATGCAAAGAATAACCAGTTTACACTACAGGCAGATCATAGTATACCGTGGGGTAAAACAGGAAGATTTGAAAGTGGTGTAAAAGCCATTTTACGAAGGGCAAGCTCCGATTTTGAAAGCCTTGTTAAGTATGATGTAAATGACAAATTTCAACCTAATCCATCTAACACAGACCGCTTCAGTTATGCACAGGATGTAGTAAGTGTATACAGTATGTACAGTTTTAAAATAAAGAAATTCAGTTTTCGTGCAGGTGCAAGAGTAGAATACACGAATGTGGATGGCAATTTTACCAGTTCTAATACCAAGGTAAAAAATCACTATACCACACTGCTGCCCAATTTCCAGGTATCAAATAAACTAAACAATAGTATTACGCTTACCATTAATTATACAAAGCGGTTATCCCGCCCCTTTATCTGGGATCTGAATCCATTTGTATTTAATAATGATTCACTGAATATTTCTTTTGGCAACCCCAATCTTGGGCCACAAACCAGCCACAGTCTTTCGGCCCAGGTACGTTATGGAAAAGGAACTACTTTTTATGGTGTTAATATTGAAGGAAGTTACAGCGACAATAAAATACTGGATTATATTTTTTATGACCCTTCCACTGGCATCACTAAAACCACCAGCCTCAATATTGGAAAAGAAATAACGGGCAGCCTTAACCTGAACCTGAATACCAAACTCACCAAAAAATGGAGCCTGTTTATCAATGGTTCTCTCCGCTATATTGACATTAAGAACAACTCGGATGCAGCACAGTTCAATAAAGGATGGGGTGGTAATTTTAATTTCAGCCAGCGATACCAATTTACCAGCAGATTGAGTGTAAGTAATTATATTGGTTTGTGGCAAGACCCTGTTACTATTCAAACCACTTATCCATTCAACACCTGGTACAACCTGGCTGTCAACTATAAAATGTTCAACGAAAAATTCACCATTTCGGTAAGAGGTGTTAATTTTTTTGAAAAAGACCGTGACTTTAAAAACATTATCAGGGACCCCAATTTTTACAGCACCAATATTAACACCCGTATCAGGCGTGGTCTTGTACTGGCATTAACATACAATTTTGGAAAACTTACAGAAAATGTGTCTAAGAAAAAAGGTGTTACTAATGATGACCTGTTGAAGAAGCAGCAGGAAACAACGGGAAACTGATCTGGAGCAGCAGTTAAATTTATTAATCTGGAACGCTCACAATGATGCTGGTATTTTGGTTTATCGGGCAGGCACCAGTACACTGATAGCTTCCGGAATTATTTCCGCTACTAATTTTTTTGTTTTACCAAGGTATTCACCATCAACCTGGAAATGAACATAACGTTTAGAGCTAAGTACTAAACTGGAAGTCTGTAAAAGTTCTGTTTTCTTTTCATTGAGCCGGTTGCTCAAAAAGCGCATCTTGAATATTTCACTGAATGATATTTTGCGGATAATGACCACTTCAAAAAGATGATCCTGCAAAGTGCCCAGTGGGTTAATAACTACACCATTACCGTACCTGGTTCCATTGGCAATTACCACCATGGCTGCATCCCTTTTGATATATCCTTCATCAGATCTGATCTGCACCTCAATCCTGTTATATTGCCACAGTACGCCCCAGGCTGATTTAATGTAGCCCCACATGCCCCGAATGTTTTCTTCCTCAAACTTTTTAACTACAAAAGCATTAAAGCCAATATCGCTCAGGTGAATGCAGATCTCGTCATTCACTTTTACCAGGTGAATCTTTTTGATTGTGCCATGCTCTATCACATCAAAAGCCTTGATTGGATCTACAGGTATATCCAGTTCTTTTGCCATACCATTGGCAGAACCGGCAGGAAAAATGCCCAATGGAATACCTGTTTCAATCAATGCTTCAGCCACTAGTTTTACAGTACCATCCCCTCCTACTGCAATCACCTTTTCCGGGTTCACCTCTGCGATTTTTTTCTTGAGTTCCTGCAGATCACATTTCTCGGGCAAAAAGTAAACAATGGCATTGATAGGTTTATAACTAAAATGGCTTGAGATCATTCCATCCCAGTCTGTATCATTATTGCCAGAAGCTGCATTGATGATGAAAAGTAAATTTGGCACGTCATTACCTGGTAACATATATTACTGTTTAAATTACAGAAGCGTCATGGGCAACCAAACAATGCTAAAACTATACCGGGGATATGGCCATACCAATGATATGGTGTTATTTGGACATGTATTAAATAATCCCATAAAAACCGTGCAGGTAAATAGCCGTGGAGCCTGGACCAATCTCTTTCATTTGTTGCATCTCTTTAGGGTAAAGCCTGCAGGAAACAGGGCAGTGAAAACAACCTGGAAGGGGCAAACAATTGAAACAGTTTCTGAAGCAGATGGTTTTTTTGTACTGGAATGGAAATCGGTGGAGAGTGCACCGGCTGGAGTACATAACCTGCAAGTGTGTTTGCAGGATGATTCAAACACTTTGTATGAAGCAGCCGGCGAAATAGTAGTGCCGCATATCACGCAGTATGCATTTATTTCTGATATAGACGATACCGTGATGGTTTCGCATTCAGCCACTACCCTGAAGCGACTGAAAGAACTGCTTTTTAAGTCACCGGCACAAAGAAAAATATTTAAAGACGTAGACCGGCATTACCAGTTGCTGGCTTTATCGCACACTACACCCCACGAACCAAACCCATTTTTTTATGTATCCAGCAGCGAATGGAACCTGTATGATTATCTCCTTACATTTTTTTCCATCAACAGGTTACCACAGGGTGCTTTTTTGCTGAGCCAAATAAAGAAATGGTACGAGTTATTTAAAACTGGCAAGACAAAACATGAAGGGAAACTATTACGCATCATGCGGTTGTTTGTGCATTTTCCTAAACAGCACTTTGTTCTGTTTGGTGACAATTCTCAAAGAGATCCTTTCATTTATGAAACACTGACAGAGAAATACGGAGAGCGCATCGCCGCCGTTTATATACGGAATGTTGCACCCGGCAACTTTGCTGCAACTGAAGAAGTATTAAAAAAAATACAGGGCCGAAATATAGCTACGCTGCAATTTACTCAAAGTGTGGACGCTATTGCCCATTCCAAAGCCATAGGCTTGATAACGGTGCCGGATGATGTATTGCTTAAAGACTGATCTATTGCGTATACCATTTTATTTTTTGAAATGATCCAATCATCGCAGCAAAAGACTGACGCTTATAAACAGCCGCTTAAAAGTGCGACCAAGGCAAAAAGAACTATTTTTCATTTGCGGTTCATCATCAATAAACGCAAGTATTATTTCAATCAACTTTGATTACATCAGCAAATTCCTGTGTTACATTTACCAATGTATTGTCATCCAGCCAGATAAAATTCCAGTTGCCGCCATTAAGTAATCCATTGCGGTAGTAAGTCCAGCTGCTTCCAAAATTGTCACTCACCAAAGTGTAATCATAGCTTACCACCACTACTTTGTTTTTACGAACGGTAAGATAAGCATAGGTATCACCCGTATTAAGCTCTAACAATTTTTCTTCGTTGCCATTTTTACCTGCACGGTTTATTTCATTTGGGTGATAAGGTAATCCTTCAATTGAAATAAAATGAACACCGTCATTGGTAAACCGCCGGTGAAAAAGATGTGATGAAGATTGGGTAGCCATATAAGGACTGGAAGATTCCACCCCTTGCATAGTAGAGAACTTAGTATCTGTGTCACAGGATGAAAAAATATTCTGTAAAGCGTTACAGGGCGATTCTGTTGCGGATGAATCAATGGGATTTCCAATAGCATCATAGGTAATGAATACTGTTCTTTCATTTTCCCTAAAAAAAACAAACCCCCTGTCGTTGATGTTCACCAACTGTGCGTCGGCCTCCTGTAGGGCAAACCGAATTGACCATGAACGGCATCCGTCTTTTGATTCTAATAACCAGGGGCGGTAATCTTTTATTTCTTTGTGCAAGTCATTTACATACCCGATGCAGTATACGGAAGAAGACAGGGCTGGTGCGTAATACAGCTGGCCTAATTCCATATACAGTTTGTATTCATCCTCATCAGTTGCTTGTATGTGTTCACTTTTTTGAAATCCTTTGTACTGTACACCTGGTTCATTCGGTTCTTCAAAATCATGCGGATAGAGGTCTTTGTCCATATACACATACCGTTGTTTCTGCAACAATGGCAGTGTATCCTTTGCTGAAATGCTGAAGTATTTCCAATGCTGGTTGATTATATGTGTAGCAGAAAAGGCTCTCATATTGGCAAGCGGTGCTGTATTATGGTCAAATACAAATTGCCCCGATTGAAAGGGGATATGATGAAGCGATTGAGAGGTCCTGATGAACATCGTATCCAGGCTGCCCCTGCGATAGATCTTAATGTCTGCCGGGTTTCGTTTAGCATCTACGGCACCGGTGATAAACTCACCGTTTTGCACCATTGCTTTTTGCCAGTGGTTGGTAGTACTGCTGTGCCATTCCAGCACAATATCTTTTTCGGTACGCCGGATAAAATCTTCTCCATTATAAAAAACCTTGAATCGCAGGGGTGCAAGTGAAAAGCCTGGCTGGGCCAATGTGCCCGTGATCAAAGCACAGGAGAGTAAGCAAGTTGAAATGTATTTGAACATAATAAACTTCCGGATGCCTGGGAAAGTAAAATTGCATAAATGACCTTTACACATATGATCAATATATCAAAAGCATATATGCCGCTTTTCAAAAACTTCAGATTCCTGACCTGCTTTTCCTGTTATTCAATACATTCGCTGGTAAATCCCATGTATTAAAAATCGCTATTATTATGAATTACATCCGCCTCTGTATTCTGCAGTTGTTTCTGCTGCCCGCTTTTATCAGCCATGCACAACCAAAAGATTCTGCTGTTGTGGCAGGCATCGTAAAAGAAGCAACTGAAAATTCACAACTGGAAAAACTGGCGTATGAATTACTGGACAGTATAGGACCAAGACTGGTAGGTTCTCCACAAATGAAACAGGCTCATGACTGGGCCGTGGCTAAATACAGTAACTGGGGTATTGCTGCCCGTAATGAGCAATGGGGCCAGTGGCGTGGCTGGCAAAGAGGTATTACGCATATCGACATGGTACACCCAAGGGTAAAAACTTTGGACGGAATGCAATTGGCCTGGAGCCCTTCCACCAATGGAAAAACCATAAGTGCTGAAACGATCATATTAGCTGATGTAGCCGATTCGCTTGCCTTTCAGCAATGGTTACCCAATGTAAAAGGAAAGTTTGTATTGATCTCTATGTGTCAGCCAACTGGCCGGCCGGATTATAACTGGCAGGAATTTGGGCTGAAAGAATCTTTTGACAAAATGAAGAAGGCACGTACAGAGCAAACGGATGCCTGGCGCAAACGCATCAGCAAAACGGGCTACGGTAATAAGGAATTGGCAAGAGCGCTGGAAAATGCGGGTGCTGTTGGTATCGTAACTTCTTACTGGTCAGCAGGATTTGGATCCAATAAAATTTTTGGCGCCAACACAATAAAAGTTCCAACGGTTGATATTGCATTGGAAGATTATGCAACCCTATACCGCCTGACCGAATCTGGTGCCAGGCCAAAAATAAGTGTGAAGGCAGATTCAAAAGAGCTGGGGGTAATGCCCACTTTTAATACCATTGCAGAAATAAAAGGAACAGAAAAACCGGATGAATATGTTATGCTGTCGGCTCATTTTGATTCCTGGGATGGGGCCACGGGTGCTACTGATAACGGCACTGGTACTATTGTAATGATGGAAGCACTGCGTATACTGAAAAAAATATATCCCAATCCTAAACGCACCATTCTTGTGGGCCATTGGGGAAGTGAAGAACAGGGTTTGAATGGATCAAGAGCGTTTATTGAAGACCACCCTGAAATGGTGGATAAGATACAAGTGTTGTTTAACCAGGATAATGGTACCGGACGTGTGGTGAGTCTTGGCGGCCAGGGCTTTTTACATTCCTATGAATATTTAAAAAGATGGCTTAGCAAGGTGCCCTCCAATATCAAAGACAACATAGAAACAAGTTTTCCGGGAGCGCCCGACCGGGGTGGTTCTGACTATGCGTCGTTTGTGGCAGCTGGTGTGCCGGCGTTTTCATTAAGTTCCAACAGCTGGTTGTATGGAAGCTATACCTGGCATACTAACAGGGACACCTATGACAAAATAGTGTTTGACGATGTACGCAGTAATGCTATCCTGGCTGCTGTGCTGGCTTATATGGCCTGTGAAGAACCTGCAAAAGTATCTCGTGAAAAAGCTGTATTACCAATCAACAGCAAAACTGGTGAGCCAGGCAAGTGGCCAGAGAAAAAAGAAGCCAAGAGAAAAGGCGGACTGGAGGAATAAAAAAAAATTGTCTCTACTCCAGCTCTTCTTTTTCCTGTTTTTTAAAGGGCTGCCGTTGCCAGTAAGTAAGACTGCGCCATAACCATTCTAAAGGGCCAAAGCGAAAATAGCGTAACCATAGCGGGCTAAGAATCAACTGCAGTATCCATACCGCAAAAACAATATAATACAATTGGTAACGCTGCAATGTTCCGAATAACGCCAGGCCATAGCCCAAAAAAATAAAATTACAAATGAGGGTATGCATAATATAATTGGTAAAAGCCATTTGCCCCACAGCCGCCAGTGCTTTTTGTAAAAAAGACAACCAGCCAGATTTTATGAAAAGCATGATAAGGCCGATATGCCCGCAGGTGGTCGGCAGCCTGCCTGCATCATATGTCAGGTAACTTTTATTAAGAGACATCACAGAGAACTGATTTGACAACAGCAGGTCCGCTTCATAATAATTTACAGACAATCCAATAGCGTAACCCAGCAAGGCCATCAAAATATAAAAGCGGTTAGAAAGCGCCGACTTTAAGATACCCCATTTAAGAAAAGCCATACCCAGCAGCATCATGGCAAGTGTGTCAAAGAAGTTGTACCGGTAAAGAAATATGGTCTGCATAAATTGGTTCTCGCCTGCCATATGCCCTACAACACTAAAATATCCTTTATGCATGGCTGCAATGCCTTCCTGCCTGCTTTCCGTGCTGGGTTTACGGTCAAGTAGTTTTTTATTCCAGTCTTCAATTGCTGCTGTTTGGTCTTTTGACAGGACTTGCCCGCTATCCTTTTTACTGGTGGCGGCAGCAGCTGTTTCATATAACTTTTTATCCTGGTAATAGTCTTTTATATTCCATATGGTGGCCAGCGACAACAATATAACAGTGCCGGTTACCAGTTTTTTAGGTGCCAGGTGCCGGAAACTGAAAGCAAACATGCCTACAATGCCATAGCAATATAATATTTCACCATGCCACAATAAAAGATAGCAATGAATAATGCCAAACAGCACCATCCAAAGCAGCCTGCGAAAAAACAGGTCCGTAACAATACTGGCGTTGTTTTGAGAACGGCCTGTAAACAACAGGATACCGGCTCCAAAAAGCATGGAGAACATCCCCCGCATCGTACCCTCAAAAAATATGCTGTTAATCCACCACACATCAAGGTTCCATCCACTGGCGCCCCCATTCACTGTCGGGTCATCGTAAGCTTTGTATAAACCGAAACCGGTAATATTCATTAGCAGGATACCGCAAAGAGCGATGCCTCGGATAATATCCATTGAACTGATCCTTTCTGATTTGCCGACAGGACTGATAGCAGTAGTCATGTGTTATTTTTTTTAGCGGTAAATCGGGCAGGTAAACTGGTTGTTATACGGGGAACGGGTTTGCGACCACATATGCTGCTGGTGTAATGAAAATGCTTTTTTCACCAGCAAGTTCTTGATTTCAAAAAAAACTACATTAACCTGGCGGCAACATTTCCGGGAGTGAACCAGTCAATACCATTAGGCTACAGCGGATACTCATAAAAGAAATCCTGTGCTTTTATCCATCCATTTTTTTCGTACACTGATTGTGCACTGTAGTTATCCGAACCGGTTTGTAATAATAAATAGGCAGCACCGCTTTCTCTGCCAAATTGTTTTGCTTGTTGCAGCAAGGCCTCTCCTATTCCCTGGTTACGGGCAGTTTCTGCTACAAAGAGGTCATTGAGTATCCATGATTTTTTCATTTGTACGGAGGAAAATACCGGATACAATTGTACAAAACCAACAGGTTCATTACGCATCACTGCCAAAAAAATAGTTGACTCATTTTTTGATACCCGCTGCTCGAGGAAATCAAATGCAGCCTGCAAATTGGAAAGCTGGTTATAAAAAACGCGGTAGGCATCAAACAGCAATGCAACTGATGAAACATCGGAAATGGTAACCTTTTTTATATCAAGCGCCATATTTACTAATTTGGCCTGTTAAAATACTTTATTTCATCAGAATAAAAAAAACAGCAATGATTACCTGGGCCGATTTTGAAAAAATAGAGATACTGGTGGGAACAATTACAGCCGCTGCTCCATTCGAAAAAGCAAAAAAACCATCGTATCAATTGACGATTGATTTTGGAGATTCCGGCATTAAAAGATCGTCTGCACAGATCACTGCACATTATCATGTGGATGAATTAAAAGGAAGGCAGGTAATTGCCGTGATAAATTTTCCTCCCAAACAAATCGCCAATTTTTTTAGTGAGTGTTTGGTATTGGGCGTGTATGATGAAAATAATGAGGTGGTGTTATTACAACCAGGAAAAGAAGTTAAGAATGGATGCAGGGTTGGGTGATATGGATTTTTAATGATGATTGAAAAAGGAAGGGTATGATTGATATGATTTGCCAGCGCAAAAAAAGTTGCCTCTTCACTTCCGACCTTGATTACCTGCTCTCTTAATTATCGCCTATTGGCAACTGACAACCTGTAATAATGAGGTGGTGTTATTACAACCGGGAAAACAAGTTAAGAATGGATGCAGGGTTGGGTGATATGGATTTTTAATGATGATTGAAAAAGGAAGGGTATGATTGATATAACAGGTGTCGAAATAAAAAACTTTATCGCCTCCATATTGCCCCTTTGCAAACTTGAGTACCTGCTTATTCACCATTCACCATTGCCCATTGACCATTGACCTTTGCCTATTGATGAAACCGCTCCATAAATAAACTCACTTTTTTAAAATTGATCTTATTCAAAGTAAAAAAATGATTGCGGCCTTCTTTACGGCAGTCAAGGAGTTTACTATCGCACAGAAGTTTGATATGATGAGAACAGGTAGGCTGAGACAAACCGGTTAGTCCCTGCACATCACCGCAGCAGACAGCGCCTTTACGGGAAATTTCCTGCAGGATGGATAAACGGCATGGATCGGCAATGGCATTCATTGCTTTTTCAATAAATCTTGCTTCACTTTTATCTACTGCCGTTACTTCCTGGTTCATGCGTCAAAGAAATTATTTTTTAAGCAAACGAACAACTGTTTGAGTATAATTAATATCATTCTCCACAATGAGGCATTTATTTTTTTCGGTAGGTTTTGCGTTGTAAATTCA
Organism: Bacteroidota bacterium; assembly: GCA_029561305.1. Lineage (GTDB taxonomy): Bacteria > Bacteroidota > Bacteroidia > Chitinophagales > Chitinophagaceae > Ferruginibacter. The sequence goes on from JAKQJG010000140.1 coordinate 63,069, forward strand.
CCGGTTTTTAAATACATGCCGGAAGTAAAACATATAATAGCAACACCCATCGGAAAAATCGCCATACATGCAGGAGATGAAGCGATCAATGCGGTACTTTTTATAAAACAGGATGCAAACACCCCGGTCAGTGAAATATCCAGCCACCCATTAATTAACCTGTGTGCCGGACAACTCAAAGAATATTTCGCAGGCGAGAGAAAAAACTTTGATCTGCCTTTACAACAAAAGGGCTCTCCCTTTCAACAAAATGTGTGGGAGCAACTGCTAAAAATAAATTATGGCAAAACCATTAGTTACCTGGAATTGTCAAAACGGGTGGGTGATGCAAAAGCCATCCGGGCGGTGGGTACCACCAATGGTAAAAATCAAATTGCTATCATTGTTCCCTGTCACCGCGTGATTGGCAGCGATGGAAGCCTGACTGGCTATGCTGGTGAATTGTGGCGTAAAAAATGGCTGCTGGAGCATGAAGGAAAATATGCCAATGGGGTGCAGACTTTATTTTAATTATCCTGCAAGGCGTACATACATAAACTGTAAATGTGCATTGTCTGTTATTTTAAAAGAATAGATAACAGTACTTTCTCCTCCATCCGTTATTTCACCGTTTTCATCTTTCCACACCGTATTGTAAGACAGGTTCAATGAGAGGATGCTGGTTTCTTTATCAACCGAAGCAAACATTGTATGTGTTGTGTTTCCCTCTTTGAATGGATCAGACTGGGTTTCTCCTTTATTAAAAAGTTCGGCAGATTTTATCTTGAGTATTGTTTTAATAAATGCCGGCGGGAAAAGTTTTTTATAATATTTATTGAAATCACTTTTGGTAAAAGGGGTGATGTTATTGGTCAGCTTTTTTGCTTCCCTTTCTTTTTCTGATAACACCAAAAACCAAATTTCATCAGAAGGATTCATTACAGGAAATGTAAAGAATCCCCCAACTTTTGCTTTATCATTTTGATAGACAGCACTCCTGAATATTTTAAAATCCTCTATCCATTGTTTTGTGGAAGAATCTGAGTGCTCAACGCTATATTGTATATTTTGAAAGGGAGGGGTTTGTTGAGGGGTAAATGAAAAAAAATAAACCAGTGAAACAGGCACTAACATCAGCATAAGTTTCATACCACTAAATTTATTGTTGAGGTTATACTATCCTTTCAAATCAACCGAGGTAAAAGTAAGGGGCAACAATTCCCTGGCAGTATTCACAATATATACTTCACCTTTTTGTCCGCTCATAATGATCTTCATTTCCCGGCCCGTACGGTCTTCAAATTCAGTCAGCATTTGCCTGCACACACCACAGGGTGATATGGGCTTATTGCTCTTGCCATTTTTATTATCATAACTGATGGCCATTGCCTCTATTGCCACCCCGGGATATAAGGTAGCAGCGGCAGACATCAGGGTACGTTCTGCACAAATAGCAACAGGATAAGAAGCATTTTCCTGGTTGGTACCTTTCACAATAGCACCGTTGGCCAGTCTTGCTGCAGCGCCGACAAAAAACTGCGAATAGGGTGCATATGCTGCTGCAGTTATTTCCCTTGCGGCTGATAATAACTCTGCATCACCAGTTTGTAACTCTTCGGCAAACCGGTATACTTCTATTGAAAGCTGTATTTTTTTTAACTCCATAGCATCCTTTTTTGGTGTCCAAAAAACTTTGGAGAAACAAAAACCACAAAGACAACTTTGTGGTTTTGCATTCCTGGTATAAATATAAGTACTTAAATAAAAGTACCTGTAATTATTTTATTGTTTTGAAGATGCGGTTCCACCTCGGGCCTTTTTCCCAGCTAAACCATATCAATGATGCTTTGCCTACCACATGGTCTTCAGGAACAAAACCCCAATAACGGCTGTCGAGTGAGTTATGCCTGTTATCCCCCATCAGGAAATAGTAGTTCATTTTAAATGTATAGCTTGTCACTTCTTTATCATTCAAATAAAACTTACTCCCAACCATTTCAAATTTATTGTTCTCATAAGAACGGATACAGCGCTGGTAACGGATATAATTATCCGGTGTAAGTTGTACAGTGCCTCCTTTTGAGGGTACCCACATCTGTCGGAAATTATCCGCACTCCAGCCGGTTGAAAGGTCATAATATGGAAATACGCCATTGTCCGGCGGCAGGGTAAAATATTCAAATTTATCTTTCACCTGTTGGGGGAGATTTTTCCATTCTTCATTGGTGATATTTACGAGGGTTGCATCTGTTCCGTAAGCATTTACCAACACATCATTGATTTCCGGGTTGGCATTGACGTTAATACCCAGCGCATGAAGACTATCTATATCAACTGAAAAAGTTGCAGGGTCCTTTACTTTATAATACCGCTCAGAGTGAGGAAAAAAATCCTGCTTTTTATTATTGATGTATACCTGGCCCATTTCAATTTTGATACTGTCGCCGGGTATCGCAACACAACGTTTTATAAAGTTCTCTCTTTTATCTACCGGCCTGGTAATCGTTATATCACCATACTGCTGGTCGAGGTAACTTCTTGCCTGGCCTTCATTCACTTTTAATTCTCTCATAACGTCCCTGATGGCCGCATAATAAGTACGCTTTGATCCGAAGCGTTCTTCATCATTGATAAGGGTATCATTCTCAGGAAAATTAAATACCATCGCATCGTTTCTGGTTACCGGGCTGGCAAACCATCTTGTATAGGGAATATGCACGGCTTCAGAATAAGCTTTGGCATTTACAAATGGCATGGTATGATGCACAAACGGCATGGCAACCGGTGTATTAGGAATCCTGGGACCATAAGCCCATTTGCTTACAAACAGAAAATCATTTACCAATAGAGTCTTTTCTTCAGATGGTGTAGGGATGGTATAGGCCTCGAATACAAATGTGCGGATCAATGTGGCCGCCACCACCGCAAACGCAGCAGCATCTATCCATTCACGTGTTGCAGATTTTTTATAATTCTGCATCACTTTTTCGCCCGCATATCTTTCACCTTTTGAAAAACCCAAATAGGGAAAATAAATAAAGGGCAGAAAAACTGTCATTGCATGATGCCCCACACCAAACCTTCCAAAGTGTTCAACAAATTTGATAGTGATCCAGATAGTTATAAACTGACCGGCAATTGGAATGAGCTGTAAAAAGAACCAATACTTTTTCAGTTTCATTTTTTCCACCATACACCAGGTGTTATAAAAAGGAATAAATGCCTTCCAGCCTTCAATGCCAGCTTTCTTAAACATTCCATACAAACCAACATGCCAGCCAATAGCGGCAACGATAAAAATGATCCAGCCCATGCTTAAATATAAATTTTTTCAGTGCCAAAAGTACCATAATTACAGCTATATCAATTTTTTGCCGCAAAAATGTTATGAAAGGCTGGTGATGTTAATGATAATAACAAATGAATATTTGCAAATATTTGCGTGGCCTTATCTACATCTTTTCCACAGCAAACAGTTGTAATAAACTTTACAGGGTTACCTTTTTTGATCCGGCGTATTAATTGCCGTAGAATAACCAAAACAATATAATAATGGTACAAAAGACGTATTACAAAACCAAAGATTACTGCAAAGTAAAATTCACTTTTAACGTAGAAAATGCTGAAACAGTTGAAATCCTTGGCTTGAACAGTGACTGGGCTAACTCCATCATTATGAGCAAGAAAAAAGACGGCAGCTTTACCGCTGAGTTATCCTTACCTAAAAACTCTGAACACCAGTTTAAATACCGTGTAAACGAAAACGAATGGCTGAATGAGCCAGCCGCTGATAAAGAAGTAGCCAACGAATTTGGCGGTATTAACAGCGTAATCGTTCTCTAAAAAATTTACTTCCCTTACAAAAGATCTTTACAGTAGCCGCAGTTTTATGTGCTGGTTAGTGTAAAGGTCTTTTCTATTCATATACGGGCAATAGTTTTAACACATAACCGGGGTCTTCTACTGTTACATAAATATAACCATCCGGACTAACCCTTACGTCTCTCATTCTGCCGATTTCTTTCAGCATAGATTCTTCGGCTGAAACGATGTTGCCGTCGGTTTTACAACGACTCAACCAACGGAATTTTAATGATCCGGAAAGCACATTGCCTTCCCAGCCCTTATATTTATCTCCCTGCACAAATGCCAGGCCGCTTGGCGCAATAGACGGCACCCAAAAATGCAAGGGTTGTTCCATTCCCGGCAGAGAGGTTTTATCTGTAACGGGTGTTCCATTATAGTTTATACCATAGGTGATCTCGGGCCAGCCATAGTTTTTTCCTGCTACAATCAAATTGATCTCATCCCCTCCCATTGGGCCATGTTCATTTTCCCAAACAGCACCCGTTACAGGATGAACCGAAAGACCCTGCGGATTGCGGTGTCCATAAGAAAAGATTGACGGACTCGCCTCTTTAGTTGAAACAAAAGGATTGTCTTCCGGGATACTGCCATCTTCTTTTATGCGGTGAATTTTACCCAGGTCATTGCTGATTGATTGTGAACTTTTATTTTCATTTCCTCTTTCACCAACCGATATAAACAGATAGCCATTTTTATCAAACAGCATTCTTCCACCATAATGATGCTCTGTGTTCCTGTAAGGCCTGGCAACAAAAATATCCCGTTGTTCACTTAATGCAGTTCCCTCCAGTTTTGCACGCATTACCGCAGTTGTACTTTTACCAGTGTTTCCGCTCTCTGCTTTACTGTAAGAAATATAAACAAGCTGGTTAGACGAAAAATCCGGGTGAGGTAATATATCAAACAGTCCTCCCTGCCCTTTGGCCATCACCTGCGGAACACCTGATATTTTTTGAAGTTTTCTATCCATTCCAATCCTGTACAGATCGCCGCCTCTTTCGGTAACCAACAGGTCACCATCTGGTAAAAAACCAACACACCAGGGAATTTTGCCTGCACGGGCCACCGTATCAATTTTTATTTTCAACAGGTCTGTTTGAAATACACCCGGGCCTTTTGTTGCTTCCACTGGTGCAGCAGCGGTTACAGCTATTCCTTTCAGCAAATAATCCGTGAGGTTGTAAGTTTCTTTGTCGCTGAATGTAACATCATATGCAGGCATGCCCGTAACAGGATACCCGTACTTGATAGCTTTGAAAACGGCGGACCTTGTCTTGCCAAATTTCCATTCATGATTTACAAATGTTTTCATATCGTTACCATGACAACCGGCGCAGTATTGCCTGTACTGTGATCCTGCAACAGAGGTATCGGCCATAGAGCCTTTACCACCGTATGTAATGAATGGTTGTGGTATCAAATGCCAGCCATTAAATGCCACGTATGTCAAAACCAACAGGGGTGCAATCATTACAACCGACAGGGTTATCTTTCTCCTTTTTGTCATATAACAGTGTTTAACAGTTTCCGAATGTATTCACTTTCTCCCTCATAGCGAAACCTTGTTTGATGTTGCTTTGCCATTTAATAATTTAAGAACACCAGACAGTAATTACAAACAGCCCTGTAAAAATATTGCTGGTATGTTTACAGCAAGTTAAAACTGAGTATTACCAAAACCTTGATATAGCAAATACCAGTCCGCTCCCACTATTCATTTTATCCATTCCTCCTGTGGCATGCCAGCTACTTAATAAAATATCTTCTTTATATATAATTAAAAACTACACAATGAAAAAGTTTGCCTTTATTTCGGTTCTTGTTTTACTATTTAGCATTGATTCCACTGCAAAGATCCGCAGGGTTGGTTTTTTTGGAAGTCCTGTTTCGGGAACAGATTATATCAATTTTGCTGCTGCCAATACAGCTGCCGCCAATGGAGATACCATCCTCATTTTCCCAAATAATACAGTAGGTGGTACCATCACGAAAAAGCTGATCATTCTTGGTCCGGGCAGTTGGCTTGATCCAAACAGTACACCAAAAGGAAATGCCAACCAACAGGCTTTTGCCGGTATCGCCACCATTAGCCAGGTTACATTTGGTGGAGGAAGTGATGGCTCTGTCATTTCTGGATTTAATGATGGGACAATTTTCGTTGCCGACAGCAATATAACGGTGTCAAGAAACCGGGATATTCTTGTTTATGTCACGTCGCTGAATCCGGCAGGAACGATAACCAACCTGCAAATACTGCAAAACTACCGGGTTAATATTGCCCAATACTTTGGCAATGCTTCAAGCTGTTTGAATATGAATGTGAGCAATAATTTGATCTACACTTTCAGCACGCCTGCCGGCAATACTTACAGTGGCAACATCTCCAACAATGTATGGGCATTTGATGGTACACAAAGCGCAAATAATCTGAACGGAGGTGCAACTACTATGTCCTATTCAGGGGGTATTGAACTAGGTGCAGGTGCTTATGTTGTACAAAACAATATTTTCCTGAGTTATACCAACAGTGTTGCAGCCAGTAATTTTAACTACTTTGTTTTTGCCAACGGTGGCAATAGTGTTTTCAATTATAATTTGGCATTGCAATCGCAAACCCCCATTAACTGGGGAACCGGCACCGGCAATGTAATTACACCCATTGCGAACGCAGCTAACATTTTCACGGCCTTTCCATTGATTGGTACCACCAGTGCCGATGCCAGGTTTCAGCTAAAAGCCGGCAGCCCGGCACTCACTGTTGGTACAGGCAATACTGCTATAGGAATGTTTACGGGAAATTATCCGTACAAATTATCGGGCCTGCCTTCCATACCTTCCATTTATTTGCTCACTTCACCACAAGGCAATAATCCTCCCGGCAGTACCATACAAATCAACCTGAGTACAAAAGGAAACAACTAATGACTGACAGCAACTCAATTAAAGTAACATGAAAGACTTTATAAAAATAAGAATGCTGTTATTGGCATGGTCATTCCTGGTAATTAACCAGGTGTCGACGGCGCAGCCTGCCATTAACAGGATTGAATATTACATCGACGCTGATCCGGGTTACGGAAATGGCACCAATCTTAGCTTTGCTGGTACTACCAATGCAACAGCCACGCTTAACCTTGATATAGCTCCATTATCGCAAGGCGTACACATGGTGGGTATCCGCAGCCGGGATGCCAATGGAGCCTGGAGTATAGATAACAAATGGCTTTTCTTAAAACCATTCTCTAATATAGTTCCTCCTGCAGCACCAAATATCAATCGGGTAGAGTGGTATATAGACAGGGACCCGGGATATGGGAACGGCACTCCCATCAGCATTACAGCAGCACAAAACCTGCAGAACCTTGCCATCAACATTGACCTCATTCCTTTGGCGCAGGGTGTACATATTGTGGGTATCCGCAGCCGTGATGCCAATGGCGCCTGGAGTATCGACAACAAATGGCTGTTTTTGAAACCTTTTACAGGCGTGGCAGCGCCAGCAGCGCCCAACATCAACCGGGTTGAATGGTTTTTAGATAAAGACCCTGGGTATGGAAATGGTACAGCTATCAGCATTACCGCAGCGCAAAACCTGCAGAACCTTGCCATCAATATTGATCTTACTCCACTTGCACAGGGAGTGCATATTGTGGGTATCCGCAGCCGTGATGCCAATGGAGGATGGAGTCTTGATAACAAATGGATATTTTTAAAACCTTACACAGGAGTTGCAGCAACTCCTGTTCCCAAAGTGGTGAGAGTAGAATACTATGTAGACACCGATCCTGGGTATGGACGGGCCACGCCAGTTACTATTACCGCAGCCACCAATATTGCCAACCTGATATTTGATGCAGATATATCTACTGTTCCCAATGGGGTGCACAAACTTGGATTCAGGGTGCTGGATGAATATGGTGCATGGGGAATGGATAATAAGATTGATTTTACAGGTGGCACATTAAGCAACAATACCTACCAATGGGTTGGTAATACAAGCATTGCCTGGAACAATCCTGCTAACTGGAGTACCAACTTGGTGCCGGGTGCAGCCAACCCGGTGCTGATACCCGCCAACAGGCCTTTTAGTCCCACCGTGGCCAATGGCGTAACTGCAAACTGTAAAAGTATTACGGTACAGCCCGGAGCAAGTATCACCGTGGCTACAGGCGGTAATTTGAGGGTTAACCAATAAGTTTTCTTTGTATGGTAAGAGCGGTGCCGGACAATTCCAGTGCCGCTTCTTTTTTAGCAGGTTAGCGGGTATTTATTTTTCCGTAAATCAAAAATAATTTCTTAACCGGGTTGATTGATAAAGTTCTTATTTTTACAAAAAACTAATTGAAATGAAAATCTTTGTTGCCGGATTACCCTATGACCTGGACGATGCGGAATTAGAGGAAATCTTTGAAAAATTTGGAACTGTAATGTCTGCCAAGGTTGCGATGGACAGGGAAACAGGAAAAAGCAAGGGCTTTGGCTTTGTAGAGATGCCCGTATCAGAAGAAGCAAAAGATGCGATTGAAAGTTTGAATGACATTTCACTTGGTAAAAAACCATTGGTGGTAAAAGCTGCAGAAGACAGGCCAGGTGGTGGCGGTGGTGGACCAAGACCAGGAGGAAGCGGTCCCAGACCAGGTGGCGGTGGCGGTTACAATAGCCGGCCAGATTTTGACAAACCGAGAAACCGGTATTAATAAAAAGACATAAGATAAAAAAAGGCAAATGAAAAGATCATTTGCCTTTTTTGTATTGTGAACATTCTTTAAAACTTATATCCAAAAGACAATCCAAAATAATAAGGGATAAATCCGTTTTTATTAAAAATCGGAACGATGCCTGCTCTAAAAAGAAATCCGCCGTTTTTAGGCTGAAGCCGGTATCCAAAATTCAAGTGTCCAAATGTGCTGGTAAAACTTCCATCGCTTGAATTGTCATTGATAAAAACAGGAGTTATCCCGCCGCCAATTTCAAAATAATTTCTTTCGTCCTTGCCCAAAAGATAGTTCACCCCTATTGGCAGAAATATAGCAGATGCACTGGTACCGTCTTCGCTGATACTAAATCCACCAATACCAATGCGGCCACCAAAGCCACCTTCAGTTTTTTGAAAACGCATATCATAGTTAACTGAAGCAAGCCCAGGCCCACCCAATTCAACAAACACCGATTTTGCCTGTGCATGCACGTTATTACAAAAAGCAAGCAGCAGAAAGCTAACTGTAGAAAGAAGTGATTTCATTTTGATTGTTTTAGTTGAAACAAAGGTAAAAGCTTACTGTTATACTTTATATTATATTAACCTCTCTCTCCAGCAGCACTCCAAATTTCTCTTTTACACTTTGAATGATTGCTGAGCTTAGAGAATAGATTTCAGCACCTGTGGCATTACCATAATTTACCAATACCAACGCTTGTTTTGCATGACAACCAGCATCTCCCGCACGATAGCCTTTCCATGACACAGTATCCTGCGGGCCACATTGCTCAATCAGCCAGCCAGCTGCAAGCTTCACATGCCCGTTTTCCAAAACATATCCAACCAGATTTGGAAAAGCATTTTTCAAATTATCAAACTGGTCTTTTGGTACTTCAGGATTTTTAAAGAAACTGCCGGCGTTACCTATCTCAGCAGGGTTGGGTAATTTACTGCTGCGGATATTTATAACGGCGTCGGATATAGCACGAATGCTTAATTCCTTTACCTGCATCTTCTCCAGTTCCTGTTCAATAGCGCCATAAGAAGTATTAAAGAATGGTTTTTTATTCAGCTTGTATGTAACCGAAGTAATGATGAATTGATTTTTATATCTTCTTTTAAATATACTTTCCCTGTAGCCAAAAGCACAATCAGCTAAATTGAATGTAACCAAATTTCCATCTTCAACATGAAGTGCTTCCAGTTGATAAAACACATCCTTTATCTCCACCCCATACGCACCAATATTCTGCATAGGAGAAGCCCCCACATTGCCGGGTATAAGCGACAGATTTTCTATGCCTGCAAAATTATTTTCGATGCAATACAATACAAGGCTATGCCAGTTAACACCAGCGCCTGCTTTGATATACACATGCTCATCATTTTCCTCTACTTTTTCAATACCAGTGATTTCATTTTTCAATACCAACCCGTCCACATTTTTTGTAAACAGGATATTGCTGCCACCGCCTAAGATCAGTGTTTCCCGTTTTTGGTTGCTCGTTCTATTTAATGCAATCAGTTCACGTGCCTCGTCCACAGTTTTGAAATTACTGAAGCAGGCCGCAAAGGCTTCGATGCCAAAGCTATTGTATTTTTTAAGCGATATGTTTTCAAGTACCTGCATCCTTCAATTTTTTACCATTAAAAAATATCATTCAACATAAAATCAATTTCCCCTGCGCTGCTATTTTCACATCATCAAATTTTCAAATCATCAAATTACCAAATCAACAAATTGTCACATTGTCAAATTTTCCTACTGAGCATCCACATCCGCAATCATCACTACACTCTTAAAACGCTGTTCCGTCTGCAGCAAATTAAAATGATTCCTGATCACCTGTTTATACCGCTCTATCTTTTTCATATCCAACGGTAGTTTGATAAACAATTCCATCAGGTACTGGTTTCTTATCCTGCCAACGACCGGTGCTGCCGGACCAATCACAAAATTATTGAGATCCCTCATCAATGCCTGCCCTAACTTTTCAGCAATATCGTCCACCGTATCTTTTGACTTATGCTTCAACGTTATTTTAATGATCCGGCTGAACGGGGGATAAAAAAACTCTTTCCTGTTCTCCAGCTCAAAGGCATACATTTTTTTATAATCATGCTGCTGCACAAATTGCAGCACCGGGTGATTCACCTGCGTGGCCTGGATCATCACTTTCCCCTGCTCCTCTTTTCGTCCGGCACGGCCACTCACCTGCTCCATCAATTGAAATGCACGCTCATTCACCCGGAAGTCAGCAAAGCTCATTAAACCGTCAGCATCCAAAATACCTACCAGGCTAACCTTTTCAAAGTCGAGCCCTTTTACCACCATCTGTGTGCCTACCAACACATCTATACGCTGCTGTTCAAATAATTTGATCAGGCTGTCGTGTGCTGTTTTTCCTCTCACCGAATCAACATCCATCCTGGCCACCCGAATATTTGGAAAATCTGCTTCGATGGTTTCCTCAATTTTTTCTGTACCAAAATTTTTCTCCATCCAGTTTACCGTGCCACAGGCAGGACACTCAACTAACTTTGGATAAGTAGTGCCGCAATAGTGGCAATGCATTTTATTCGAAAATTTATGTAAGGTCAGCGTAACATCACAGTTTTTGCATTGGGGTAAATAACCGCAAGTGCCGCAAATAATGTAGGGTGAATATCCCCTCCTGTTTTGAAACAAAATAACCTGCCTGCCCGCAGCCACTGTTTTTTCAACGGCCTCTTTCAATTGCGGAGACAGCATGACTTTGCCTTTTTGAACTACTTTTCTTGTGTCAATTATTTCAATGGCCGGGAGTGTGATACCACCAAACCTTTCATTTAATTCAACCAAACCATACTTACCTTTTTGTGCATTGAAATAGGTTTCTATGGATGGTGTGGCGCTGCCTAGTAAAACTTTTGCTGAAGTGAAGCCGTTCTGACCTTTGGTGCCGACCGGTGTGGCGATGATGCCGGTCTGACCTGCGGTACCGACCGGTGTGCCAACCGGAAACAAAGAAGCATAATAAACAGCCGCATCCCTCGCATTATACCTGGGTGCCGGATCATATTGTTTGAATGAACTGTCATGCTCTTCGTCCACAACGATCAATCCCAATTCTTTAAAAGGAAGAAACAACGCACTTCTTGCCCCAAGCACAATTCTTGTTTCACCTGTTTTAATTTTATTCCACAACTCTACCCTTTCGTTATTATTAAATTTAGAATGATAGATCGCAATATTGCCGCCAAAATGTGTTTGCAACCGGCGGATCATTTGTGCCGTCAATGCAATTTCCGGCAGCAGGTACAATACCTGTTTTCCTAAGTTGTAATACTGTTCAATCAGTTTAATATAGAGTTGTGTTTTGCCACTGCCGGTAACACCATGCAACAGGCAAATATTTCTATTGGTAAAGCTTTGTTGTACCTCCTCAAAAGCTTTTTGTTGTGCAGGACTCAATTCAAATTCAACCTGCATTGCCTTGGGCACGGATTTGATCCTGTCGATACTTCGTTTCTCAATAAATAAAACAGCTTTATCAACAAGTCCTTTTAGCTGTGCAACGGTGGCGCCTGATTTTTTTAATAGTTCAGGTTGTGTTACTTCGCCTTCGGTTTTTAAAAGATGCAAATAGGCTAATAGCAATTCCATTTGCTTGGGTGCTTTGCTCCAGCCTGCCTGTCCGGCAGGTGAATTGTTCAGCAGCTCACTTAAAGCTGCATCGCCGTTATATTGTGGATTAAGCACTACATAATTTTCCTTCTTACTTTTATACCGTTCGCTCAATGCCTCCCATACAGTACAAACCTTCTTTTCAATTAATTTTTTTATTACAGGATATACATGGGTGATATCCAGTATCTGCTGCACCTCGTTCAGGTTGAGTTGCTTTTTTATAAGCAGTGCTTCGGCCACCAGGTATTCATCGTTGCTCAGGTCTGAAAAATCATCGCCGTATTCATCATTGAATTGCAAAATGGTTTCGCTGCTAAGTTTAAAATGAGCAGGTAATGCAGCCGCCATCACTTCGCCTTCACTGCACATATAGTAACCGGCTATCCAGTTCCACAATTGAAGTTGCTGTGGATACAATAAGGGTTCTTCATCCAGTACATTTAAAATGGGCTTGGTTTCGTAAGCCGGTTGCTGTGTGCTGATCTTTTTTACCACTCCTGCATAGCGCTTGTTCTTCAGCGCCACTTCCACCCTGCAGCCAGGTTGTATTTTATCCTGGTATTTTTCAGTGATGCTGTAAGTATAGGTATTGGGTAAGGCTAACGGGAGGATCACTTCAGCATAAGCGATCACTTTTTCTGCTAAAAGCGCTGTTTGAAATATGTTAGCGGTGTCCTTCATTTGGAAAAAGAACCTGGGTTAAACAAATACTTTCCGATGCCATGAAACAATAAGTACAAGTGAGTGACCCGCCGGCCAAAGTTGTACGGCGGGCAGGCACAACGCTGATGACATGAAAAACAAATGTTGGTTACAAAAAGATGTCAAAAGTAAAACATAATTAAGGCTTAATCCAGGATGCTTTATAGTCAATCAAATTTTCTTCCATCATTTTATACACTTTTTCTTTTAATGCGGGCATATCCTCCATGGTTAATCCTTCCACCGGCACTTCTTCTAAAAAAACGGATCTTGATCTGCCGGGCGTGAACGAGAAAATACTTTCATAACCCATCCTGTCATACGCATCCAAAAACAACAAGGGCTTAATAGGTGTTTGTGTTTCAATAGCAATGCGAAAAGCACCATCATAAAAATCTTTTAACGGCTGATGGGACATATTAAAAGTTCCTTCCGGGGCAATTACAACAGAAATGCCTTTACTGATAACAGATTTTAGCTGGTATACACTTTTTGCCCGGTTTTCCGGGCTGCTCCTGTCCACCGTTACTGCAGCCTGCCGGTACATAAAACCAAACACGGGTATCTTACCCATCTCCGCTTTTCCTAACACACGAAAATGCTGGCGGCGTACCGTTTTCATGATAACCGGAATATCCCAATAAGAAATATGATTAAATACAAATACATATTGTTTAGAATTGTCATGTGGAGCTTTATAGATATTTCTGTGGTGCATACCCAACAAAGGGAACAGTATATCAGCCCAAAGCCAGCAAATCCTGTTTAAAAAGTTGCCACCCCTTATTTTACCAAAAAACGAGGCCAATACCACCAGCGGAAACACTACTAATAAGTATCCAACAAAAACCAGGACTGCATAAATGGTATATATATATTGTAACGGCTTCAGGAGTTTTTTCATTCCAAGGTAAGTTTTGACTGCTTTTGAGACCTTTCCGGGGCCGGTTAATGGGTGATTTTAGTGTTGCTAAAGTGCAAATTGACTGTAACTTGGGCAAAATATCCACTTTTACTGAAAAACATGCCTAAAAAAATATAGATTTTAGAAGAAAACCTATACCTTCGCCGTCCTAAAATTTGGGATATATGTTAGCAGTTGTAAAAATAGCCGGACAGCAATTTACTGTAAAAGCAGGTGATAGCCTGTATGTTCCGCATATCGCTGGTAAAACCGGTGATAAAGTAGAGTTCTCCGAAGTGTTACTTACAGGTGACGGCGGAAATGTTGCCGCAGGCAGCGCAGTAAAAGCTGTTGTAAAAGCAGAAATACTGAGCGAACTTGTAAAAGGTGACAAAGTGATCGCTTTTAAAATGAAAAGGAGAAAAGGCTTTCGTAAAAAGCATGGTCACCGTACCCAATACACACAGATCAAAGTAACTGAAATTGCATAATTAAAAGTTGTAAGTAACAAGTGATAAGTTATAAGTTGAAAAAACTTTAGACTTTCAACTTTAAACTTTAAACTCTAAACTAAAATAAAATGGCACATAAGAAAGGTGAAGGCTCGGTTAAGAATGGCCGTGATTCACAAAGCAAAAGATTAGGTGTGAAAATTTTCGGTGGTCAGTCTGCTGTTGCAGGTAACATCATCGTTCGTCAGCGTGGTACAGTTTATCATCCTGGAAAAAATGTTGGTGTTGGCAGAGATTTTACACTCTTCGCATTAACGGATGGTGTGGTTGAATTCAGAAAAGGTAAAGGTGATAAAAGCACAGTTTCTGTATCAGCATTGGAGGCTACAGCTTAAAAAAATAAAAGTTTTTTTTGGCAGATTAAAAAATGTTTTTATTTTTAGTGCATTATTTACTAACCATTAAATTTTAAAAAACATGGCAACTGCAAAAAAAGCCGCTAAAAAAGCTGCTCCAAAAAAAGCTGTAAAAAAAGCTGCTCCTAAAAAAGCTGCTAAAAAAGCTGCTCCAAAAAAAGCCGCTAAGAAAGCTGCTAAGAAAAAATAATTTTTTTCAAAAGAAAAAATTAATAGCATTAAGTCCTGGCGAATCGCCGGGACTTTTTGTTGGGCGCGGGTTTCAGCCGATTCAATATTTTCCTTCTCTCCTGCTTCTTCACTATTTTTCAACCATTAACTTTAGGGTCTGCAACAAAAAAAATGTATGTTGCTGCTAATTTTTTATTTATGGAAAATGCACTGATTGCAGAAAATTTTTCTCTTTTATCAAAACTAATGGACGTTCATGGAGAGAATAGTTTTAGGGCGAAGAGTTATTCCATCGCCGCCTTCACCATCGATAATTTGCCCGAAAAGCTCAGCGAAACCCCAAAAGAGAAAATATTTTTTATAAAAGGCATCGGCGAATCCACCGGCAAAAAAGTAATTGAATTATTAGAAACAGGAGAATTAAAAGCATTGACTGACATCATTTCAAAAACACCCGAAGGGATCCTGGAGATGATGAACATAAAAGGTATTGGTCCAAAAAAAATTGCAACGATATGGAAAGAAATGGAAATTGAAACAGTAGGTGAACTGTTGTATGCATGTGAAGAGAACCGTTTAAAATTGTATAAAGGCTTTGGAGAAAAAACGCAGCAGAACGTAAAAGAAGCCATTGAATATTATTTCAAGAACAAGGGAAGTTTTTTATACGCACAAGTGGAGGTGATTGAAAAACAAATTACCGGTTATCTTGAAAAATTATTTTCTCCCGGCAATGTTTTTGTCACCGGTTCTTTTTTAAGACAACTGGAAGTTATTGATGAACTGGAATACGTGGTGAATGACAGCAATGAAAATGTAAAACCGAAATTCATCAGCGCCAACCCACCCCAACTGCTGGAAGAATCATCCAACTCTTTGCTATATAAACTAACTAATGGTTTAAGGCTTCGTCTATATACAGGCACAGAAGAATTTAACAGCCACCTGTTCCGTTTTTCAGCCAACGAAACATTTATTGCTGCATTTATGGAGCAGTTTCCAACGGCTGATCTCAATAAAAGGATGGGAAATGATGACCAGCAGCTTTTTGAAAGTGTGGGCCTCAATTATATTCCGCCATTTGTGAGAGAAAAAGCCAGCATTTTACAAACAGCCACCAAACCATTCCCTGCATTAATACAGCCCGGCGATATAAAAGCGATAATACATAGCCACAGCAACTGGAGCGATGGCAGCAATACGATTGAAGAGATGGCCAAAGCATCTATTGCCAAAGGATTTGAATACCTCGTGATAAGCGATCATAGTAAGAGTGCATTTTATGCCAGTGGCCTGAGCGAGGAAAAGATAAAAGAGCAGCACAGGTATGTGGATGAATTAAACAGCCAACTGGCGCCATTCAAAATTTTTAAAAGTATTGAAAGCGATATTTTAAACGATGGCAGTCTTGATTACAGCGACAGTATCTTATCCACTTTCGACCTGGTGATCGCTTCTGTACATTCTAATTTGAAGATGCCCGAAGAAAAAGCAATGATGCGTTTACTAAAGGCTATTGAAAATCCGTACACAACCATTTTAGGACATATGACCGGCAGGCTATTACTCAGCCGCAAGGGCTACCCTGTTGATCATAAAAAAATAATTGATGCCTGCGCCGCTAATAATGTGGTGATAGAACTGAATGCACACCCCAACCGGCTTGATATGGACTGGCGTTACATTGACTATGCGCTGGAAAAAAATGTATTGATCTCCATTGACCCGGATGCACATTTTATTGAAGGCTTTGAAGATATACGTTATGGTGTACTGGTGGCGCAAAAAGCCATGGTAACAAAAGAAAATAACCTGAGTAGTTTTTCTCTGCCGGCCTTTGAAAATTTCCTGGTGGGTCAACAAACAAAAAGAAAACTATAGTTTGACGTCTTTAGACAAACCAGCGATATCTTTTTCAATACGCTTATTCCACTCTTCCTGCTTTGTTGTATTGATGCCATTGTTGGTTTCACTGTCATATTGCTGCTGCCGCTCACTCATTTGCTGTACAATTTCTTTATAGATATTTCGTAGTTGCGCCATAAAATCCGGCTGCTGAAAATTTGTTTGCCGTACCTTTTTTATAAACAACAGTGTGCTCAAATAACTGATATCAAAATGGCGTTGCTCATGTGCCAGTATATAAGCAGTCTTGCCCCGCTCCTTCATCCATGAATCGTTTTTATTAAAACTGCAATACACTTGTAAGGACAAAATACCTTTTTCATTTTCAGATTGATAACCTGCCTTGAACATAAAGCCAGAGGAAGTAATAGCCACTGCGTCAGTAGAGGCATCGGGCTGGCCTTTAAAATCGGCGATGGTTAATTGTTGTTGAGGATTGTAAATGATGATATCAGTAGTACCAGGGTTAGTGGCCAACCAGGTTATACGGGTTTCAATTTTTTGTGCTGACACTGCAAAACTGGCTATCAAAAACAAGATCAAAGAAATGGTTTGCTTCATATGCATACAAAACAAACAAATAAAAGCCTTTGCAGTTTTATTTAAAAACAGTTTAGAAATAAATTAACAGGCTACTCTTCTGTGTAGTTAAGGTCTTTATGAAAAGTTTCTTCTGTAAAATATACAGCCACCAGGGTAATAGCCATTACCAAAACGCCGGTGATAATGCCACTTTCAATAATTGTTAATCCCCATTTTTGCTGAAACAGATCTAGGAACAGCATATTGATCAAAGGAAGGGCTCCACGAACCATATTGGGGATAGTGGTGGCAGCGGTGGCTCTGAGGTTGGTACCAAACTGTTCTGCCCCCATCGTAACGAAAATGGCCCAAAAGCCCGTGCTGAAGCCCAGGAAGGTACAGGCGACATACATCATGGCATCATTCTGTATCATTCCACTAAAAAAGAAGGTCCCGGAAATGATTGTAAATGCATAAAATAAATAAAGTGCTTTTTTCCTGCTTTTAAAATACTGGCTTACAAAACCTACCAGTATATCGCCAACGGCAATAGCAGCGTAGGCATACATGATCGCTTTGCCTGATTCAATAGCGTTGTCTCCATAAAATGCATTTGCAAACCTGTTGCTATAGTTTACCAAAATGCCGATCACATACCAGGTTGGCAGCCCGATCAGGATGGCCAGTATGTATTTTTTAAAACGCTTTGCATCGTTAAAAAAAGCAAGCAGGTTTCCACGTGATACACCCTGTTGCTTTACATCTTTAAACATACCACTCTCGGCTACCGTTATACGCAAAAACAGGAGGGATACACCAAGACCTCCACCAATTTTATAACACAGGCGCCAGTCGTCGGTAAACTTAAAAGTAAAATAGGCAAACACAGCACCAAACAAACCGATGCCAGCTACCAGGGATGTCCCGATACCTCTTTTATTTTTAGGAAGTAATTCACTAACCAGGGTAATTCCGGCACCAAGTTCACCAGCCAGCCCGATACCGGCAAAAAATCTTGCATAAGCATACTGATCTGTATCCTGTACAAAACCAGTGATAAAATTAGCAACCGAGTATAAGATAATGGAGCCAAACAAAACAGAGAGCCTGCCTTTTTTATCGCCCATGATTCCCCACACGATACCACCGATCAGGAGCCCCACCATTTGCCAGTTAATAATCTTTGTACTGGCTGCCAGTACCGCTTTACCATCCTGCAAGTTCACACCAAGATCTTTTAAACTTGGTTCTCTTACAATGGTAAACAACAGCAGATCATATATATCCACAAAATACCCCAATGCAGCTACTATCACTGCCACATTAAAAATGGAAGCCGGCTTTTTATTCATACGGGCAAATAACCGTTTTACTGTTTCTTCTTTTTGCTAAAGAATAATTTGATGAATACTGGTGCAGTAGTAACCAGTATGATACCTATTACGATGATCTCCAGGTGTTCTTTCAGATCAAAATTAAACTGGGCATAAATCCACTTTTGTAAAAAATGACCCGCCACCAGCATACTCAATACCCACATGAAACTTCCCAGTACATTATAGTACATGAATTTCTTTTTGTCCATGTGTACTATGCCTGCAACAATGGGTGCAAATGTTCTCACAATAGGCAGGAACCTGGCAAACACAATGGCACCGCCACCATGTTTTTTATAGAATTCCTGTGCCTCGTGTAAGTAGTGTTGTTTGAATACTAAATTGTCTTTCCACGAATACATGGCTGGTCCCACTTTACGGCCAAACCAATATCCAACGCTGTTGCCAATGATACCTGCAACAGAAATCAGCAGCCATAGAATTATCAACTGCACATACTCATTGTGTATAAATGGAAAAACAGATTCCACCAGTTCTGCATTGTAAATACCGGCCACGAAAAGCAGACTGTCTCCGGGTAAGAAGAACCCTGCAAATAAACCTGTTTCTGCAAAAATAATAAACATGATCAGCCAAAGCCCACCGTTTACTATATAGAACATCGGGGTTACCAGGTCTACCCAGCTAAAGTTCTTTTTTACTTTCAGCACATTGTTGCGGTCAATCGTTTGAAGAGATATGGCAGTTGTGTCAAAATTATCTTTGCCCAGTTTTATAAAATCATCCTTTGTGGCATTTACTGTTACATGTCCCTTTGCATCGGTTACAAATTTCTCGCCCGTGGAAACAACCGTGATAGTATCTTCTTTCAACGCTGTTTCATACTGGCTTTGCACAGTAAATGATATGGGTTCCGGTGCAGCCTGAATGCACTGCACCATAATGGCTGTAAGCATACAGCACAACACAAATTTCTTTTTCATTATGTTACGACAAATCATTTTATCATGTATGTTCATGACCGTGATGCTGGTCATGATGGTGTGAATGTTCATGGTGGTGACCGTGTGTCAGTTCTCCTTCCCACTTACTTACTACGGCAGTAGCAATACTGTTACCTACCACATTGGTGGCACTCCTGCCCATGTCAAGCAAGGGATCAATACCAAGCAACAGGGCGAGGCCTGCTTCCGGAATATCAAAGGTAGCCAGTGTTCCTGCTATCACCACCAGCGAAGCCCTCGGCACTCCTGCAATACCTTTACTCGTTAGCATTAATACCAGCAGCATGGTGAGCTGTGTTCCCAAAGGAATATGCATTCCATAACTCTGTGCAATAAACAAAGAAGCGTATGTCATGTACATCATACTGCCATCCAGGTTAAATGAATAGCCCAATGGTAATACAAAACTCACGATCTTATCCTTGCAACCAAAACGCTCCAGTTCAAGCATTGTTTTAGGAAAAGCCGCTTCACTGCTTGCTGTGCTAAAGGCCAGCATAATGGGTTCTTTCATCCTTCGGATCAAATTGAATACCCTTTTCTTTATAAACACAAAACCTGCCAAAGCCAGTAATATCCATAACAGGAATAAACCAAAATAAAATTCTCCAATAAAGATGGAATAAGTTTTTAAAATGCCAAGACCCTGTTTGGCGATGATGGCCGTCATAGCGCCAAACACTGCCAGCGGGGCAAAACCACTCATTACATACGACGTGATCTTTAATACAATATGCGCCACGGCATCCAGTGCTTTTACTACCGGTTGGGCCACATCACCTAACGCTGCCGCAGCCACGCCAAAGAACAGGGAGAACACCACTATCTGCAGTATCTCATTTTTGGCCATGGCATCTATAACGCTGGCAGGGAAAACATGATAAAAGAAATCCTTTACTGACATCGCTGCCTTATCAATACCTGTACTGACTGAACTGTCGGGCAAAGGCAAATTCATGTGCTTGCCCGGTTCAAATAAATTTACGAGCACCATACCCAACAGCAAACTAAGGAGTGATGCACATAAAAACCACAACAATGTTTTACCGCCGATACGCCCCACAGATTTTATATCACCCAGTTTAGCCACTCCCACCACCAGTGTGGTAAACACCAATGGCGCCACGATCATTTTTACCAGCCGTATAAATACATCTGCTAAAATGGTGAACCAGTCTAATTTTTTATCCCGGGCCTTGATCGTTTCGTTCTTTTGTAAGCCAATGAGTGCTCTTTGCTTTTGTAGAGCTTTGTAAACCGTGTTGGATGTATCCACCTGGGCAGCCAGCAGGCCGCTGATCGTTTTTAAAGAATCTTCCAGCAATTTTATCTGGCCCAGCGGCTGCATTTCATCAGGGGTGTCTAATAAATGCTGTTCTGCTTCTTTTTTCTGATCGGTTAATTTTTTATGATGCTCTTTTAAAGCTTTGAATGCAACACTGTCTTTTGCAATTTCAAAAGGCCTCATCAGCTGCTGCATGTGTTGTATTTGCAGCTCAGCATTGGCAATGTGATTATTTTCGTTACCAACATAAGTTTGGTTAAACACAAAACCCAGGGCAATACCCAGCACCATGGCAATACCAATGTATAATGTAAGCCTGTTTTTTTTGCCTTTGTGTGAATCCATACGTAAATGCAACCCGCCATGGGGAGGGAATTAATTTTGCAATATAATGTTTAATGGCTGTTTGCCGCCGCTGCTCACAAAAAAACAATACGGATTGGGCGGTTTGGATTTATTGCTTATTTTTCCATTTCGATTGTTACTGTAACATCAATTATCAAAACCACTACTTACTATGAGTTTATTTGTAAGAAAGCCTATGGCAGCATTATTGAATGAGGCTGGCGAAACCGGCACTCATACATTAAAAAGAACATTGGGCGCAGGCGGGCTGATTGCATTGGGCATTGGAGCCATCATTGGCGCCGGCTTGTTTTCCATTACAGGTATGGCAGCCGCCAATCATGCCGGGCCTGCCATTACCATTTCATTTATTGTAGCCGCATTAGGCTGCCTTTTTGCAGGATTGTGTTACGCCGAATTTGCTTCTATGATACCTGTTGCAGGCAGCGCATACACGTACTCGTATGCCACAATGGGTGAATTCATTGCATGGATCATTGGCTGGGACCTTGTACTGGAATATGCTGTGGGTGCCGCCACTGTGGGCATTAGCTGGAGCCGTTACCTGGTAAAATTCCTGGAAGGATTCGGAATTGAACTTCCACACAGCCTTACTGTAGGCCCATGGGATGGCGGGGTTATCAACCTTCCTGCTGTTTTTATAATTGTTTTGATGAGCTTATTGCTGATAAAGGGCACCAAGGAAAGTGCTACAGTAAATGCGGTTATTGTAGCACTTAAAATAGCTGTTGTAATTGTTTTTATTTTCCTTGGATGGAAGTATATAAACAACGACAACTACCATCCTTATATTCCTGACAATACAGGCGAATTTGGCAACTTTGGATTTAGTGGTATCATCCGGGCAGCAGCCATTGTATTCTTCGCTTATATAGGTTTTGATGCCGTAAGCACGGCTGCCCAGGAAGCAAAAAATCCCAAGCGTGATATGCCATGGGGAATATTAGGCTCACTTGCTATTTGTACGGTGCTGTATATTTTGTTTGCACATGTTATGACGGGCGTTACCAATTACTCCACCTTTGCAGGAAAGGATGGGATCGCTCCTGTAGCCGTTGCTATTGATCACATGGGTGAAGCAGACGCAAACGGTGTGATACAACCACATTACCCGTGGCTTAACAGGGCTATTATTGTGGCAATACTTGCCGGGTATGCGTCTGTTATATTGGTAATGCTCATGGGCCAAAGCAGGGTTTTCTTCAGCATGAGCAAAGATGGGCTTATACCCAAAGTATTCTCGTCTATTAACCCAGCCACGCAAACACCAGCCAAAAGCAACTTGCTATTCATGCTCTTTGTTAGCCTTTTTGCAGCTTTTGTACCTGCAAGGGTTGTTGGTGAAATGACAAGTATCGGAACATTGTTTGCCTTTATACTGGTATGTATTGGAGTGTGGGTAATGAGGGTAAAAATGCCTGAGATCCCAAGGTCCTTTAAAACACCTTTGGTTCCATTAGTGCCCATCTTAGGTATCGGGGTTTGTTTATTTATGATGGTTTTTTTACCAATGGATACATGGATACGTTTACTTGTTTGGATGCTTATCGGTATGGACATATACCTGGTATATGGCGCTAAACACAGCCATCTTGGAAATGGAACAGACAACAGGAAAGGAATGAAAATTGCCAGGATTACCGGTATTGTACTCAGCCTTTTATTAGTGGTAGCCGGTTTGTTACATCAATATACGGTGGGGTTTGAAACAGACAGAACGCTGATGTACATCTCATTGGTTTTTGCTGTTGTGCATTTTGTGGTATTTGGGAGAAAGTTGGGAAGAATTGAAAGTAAAACTTAATGTAAAAAAGCCATTATAAATTTAATCCCCCAGCCCCTGGGGGATTTTTTATTATCTCCAAACAAAGAAAACTATTGCCGGATTTTTTGTTACAAGTTATGCTTGTGAACGAAAAATCGTCCTGTGAGTGGCAGGAATGTAATTAGATCAATCATACCATTCGAAAAGATATTTATCATCATATTCTATTTCAAATTTTTTCATGAACTCAAGATATTCCTCTTTGAATGTTTTTTTAGCATGATGTTTCTCCTGGTTTAAAATATAATCATATACGTTGCTGATGTGTGAATGAGAATAAGAAAAGGCCCCATAGCCTTCCTGCCATTCAAATTTTCCTTTTACAAATTTGCTTTTGTTTATAAAGTTGGTGGAATTATTTTTTACATCCCTTATCAAATCAGCAATCGACATTGCAGGACGCAAACCAACAAAAGCATGAATGTGATCAGGCATACCATTTACAATAATGGGTTTCTGATTCTTACCCTTAATAATGCCTGAGATATACTTGTGCAGTTCTGTACCCCACTTACGGTTAATCAAATTTTCTCTTCCCCTTACAGCAAATACCATTTGGATATAAACCTGTGAAAATGTACCCGGCATAAATGAGCATTAAAATTATCAAACTGATATGAAACATAAATACAATGCATTATGGTAAAATCCCGAAGGGATGCCATTATTATAGTGTCAACAAATTCTACCGTTCGATAGAAAACCCCGTAGGAGTGGCATTGGAAAATGTAGACACAAAACAGACTAACAAGCGCTTGTTTACCCAATATGCCAACCCTTCGGGGTTAAATCTCGTTGCCATTTCGACTTTTGCTATAATCATTACAGCCCTTCGGGCTTAGCAAAAAAATCCCTTTGCCATTCCCAACCTTAGTCCTAACTTTATACTACCAGACTGGATAATAACGACCACGGCTTTCTCCTGTCAACACGAAATACTGCACGCTGCTCCGCCGACCCGCTACTTTTTGAAAATGAAATAAAGCTGTATCCTGTAAGCTTTCATCAACCATTGATAACATGCATGCATTACTCACCACTAAATATAATCAGCTATGGTTACAGAAACACAACACATGACGCTCATAGAAGAGTGTAAGGAATGGTATGACCGTTTAGTATCCTACAGGGAAAAGATCAATAATCTGAAGAACGAACTTTATTACTTCGCACCGGGGAAAATGGATGAGGAAACAAGAATAGGAATAGAACATTTTCACAATCAATTCCACATCCAGCTCATCAACATCCACGACCTGAAACATGAGATAAAGCACCACATCAAAGATGCCAATCACCACCCTGCTTTCGGCCATCGCATTCCACATCATTTTATAAAAGAAAAGACAGATATGCTGATTGCAGATCTCGACAAACTGGAAGAAGAATTTCACCAATTTGTAAAATCATAATTCCATATTCAGGCAGCCAATCCATACGGGTTGGCTGCCTGCTTTAGGACATTGTTCATTTTTTTAAATTAACTACTATGTCAACCTACGACAGTAACCATGTAAAAAACATCGCCCTGCTTGGGCATGCAGGTGCCGGTAAAACCACGCTGGCCGAATGCATGCTGTTTGAAGCAGGCATTACCAAACGCCGCGGCAGTATTGAACAAAGGAATACAGTGAGCGACTACCACGAACTGGAAACAGAAAGACAAAGCAGCGTATTTGCTTCCCTGCTGCACACCCAATGGAAAGACTTTAAAATTAATATCATCGATACGCCAGGCTATGATGATTTTGTGGGAGAAGTGATCAGCGCATTGCGTGTAGCCGACACTGGTGTGATGGTGCTGAATGCAGCGGCCGGTGTGGAAGTGGGCACTGATATTATTTGGGAATACACCGACAATTTTAAAACCCCCACCCTGTTTGTGGTAAACCAGCTTGACAAGGAAGAAGCGGATTTCGATAAAACACTCAGAGAAGCCAAAACGCATTTTGGTGGTAACGTGGTGGCGGTGCAATACCCCGTGCAAACAGGTGCAGATTTCAACAGCATCATAGATGTTTTGAATATGCAGATGTATCAATATCCACCACAAGGTGGAAAGCCGCAAAAACTGCCCATACCCGATAATGAAAAAGAAAAAGCAGATCAACTGCATAAAGAACTGATTGAAACCATAGCCAGCAATGATGAGGGCCTGATGGAAAAATATTTTGACCAGGGCGAACTCACAGAGGAAGAAATGAAAGCAGGCCTGCATGCATCCATGATCAAACATGATATCTTCCCCTTGTTTTGTGCATCAGCAGAAAAAAACATGGGCAGCGGCCGTATCATGAGTTTTATAGACTATGTATGCCCGGCTGCCAATGAAATGCCGCCGCAAAAAACCAAAGCCAATAAAGAACTGTCTTGCGACCCAAAAGGTCCTGCCTGCATATTTGTTTTTAAAACTATCATTGAACCGCATATCGGAGAACTGAGTTTGTTTAAAGTATATAGCGGTACTGTAAAAGGAGGTTGCGAACTGGTGAATGAAAACACGGGTGTTACAGAAAAGCTTAACCAGCTGTTTTTACTGGAAGGACATAACCGGGTACCGGTGCATGAATTAACCGCCGGCGACATTGGTGCCACCATGAAATTAAAAAGCACCCATGTAAACAATACGCTGCACGACAAAGGAGCTAACCTTGAACTGTGGCCGATCAATTTTCCAAAGCCAAATGTGAGCATAGCCATTACAGCCATCAACAAAGGCGATGAAGAAAAATTGTCGCATGCACTGCATACGCTGCAGGAAGAAGATGCCACCGTTAGCATTGAAGTGTCTCCGGAGTTGAAGCAAACACTATTACATTGCCAGGGTGAATTACATCTAAAAGTGCAGCAATGGAAAATAGATCATGTACATAAGCTGGCAGTGAAATTTGAAAAAGCAAAGATCCCCTACAGGGAAACCATCAGCCGGCGTGCAGAAAGCAGTTACCGTCACAAAAAACAAAGCGGTGGCGCCGGACAGTTTGCAGAGGTGTATATGCGTATTGAACCCTGGTACGAAGGCATTCCCAACCCTGAAGGGCTTAACCTGCGGGCACAGGAAGATATCAACCTCGACTGGGGCGGCAAATTGGTTTTCTGCAACTGCATTGTAGGTGGTGCCATTGATGCCCGTTTTCTTCCCTCTATTTTAAAGGGGGTGATGGAAAAGATGCAGAACGGACCACTAACGGGCAGCCATGCACGAGACATAAGAGTTTCCGTGTATGATGGCAAAATGCATGATGTGGACAGCAATGACATTTCTTTCAGGATCGCCGGTCTGCAGGCTTTCCGGCAGGCCTTTATGGAAGCCGGGCCGCAATTGCTGGAACCAGTATACACCGTGGAAGTGCTTTGCCCGGATGAATCAGTGGGGGCCGTTATGGGCGACCTGCAAACCCGTATGGGTGTGGTGGAAGGCATGGAAGCAGAGGGACATTTTGAAAAGATCATCGCCAAGGTACCGCTGGCACAAATGCACCAGTACTCTTCTTCTCTCCGCAGTTTAACACAGGGCAGGGCAAGGTTCAATATGTATTTTGATTCATACACCCCGGTGGCGATGGAGGTACAAAGGAAATTGAGTGAGGCATATAGCAAGCATGAGGTGGTGGTGGAGTAGTACGTTAAATAAACATCCGAAGTTTTTGAAACTTCGGATGTTTTATATTGAATGCGTCATTGAGGCTCGCTTGCACGAAAAATCTTTATTGAGCTTTTATCAAAATGACAAATATTATACACTGTACCGGCGGTGGTTTTCGACAGTGAAGACTTTATCTACAAAAGAAATTGAGTCGTAACCCCCGACGCTGCCGTAACTTAGACCTAAAGTCTTAAGTTTAATACTAACAGTTTTTAGATTGCCAGTGTGGGTTACTGAATGTTTCGGCGCATTTATTCGTCGGGGTTTCACGAAGAGAAATTCATTTTTTAAGAGTCTGTTGCGAAAACCCCGCCGGAACAAATGCGCCTTGCTGCGAAAGCCCGCCGGGATTAAATGACACACAAAAGTTATATGAAATATGTATCCACTTTAGCTAATAAGTTAATGGGCACAAAAACTGTTATAGGTGTAAAACAAAAAAATCCCAAAACCTTCCAATTTATTGCTAACAGAATTTCTTTAACTAGATTTTCAGGACTGCCTCTTACGATTCTCAGCATTGCCATTTTTTCAAATATGCTTTTGTTATTTGATTTCACAGAGGACACAATTAACTCAAAAGAGTTTATCGAAATTGATACCTTTATTACAAAACTGTTTTTTAGCATCCGCTCTGAATCTTTGGCCAAAGTTTTTTATTTACTATCTAAGTTATGTGATATACCAGCAGTTTCTATTATAGGTACTTCTTTGAGTATTTTATTTCTAATAAAAAAGAAATATTACTATGCAATCGGAATTATTACTTCCCTTTTGGGGAGTGGGCTAAGTATTTATTTAGGTAAAAACATATTTGAAATAGACCGCCCTCATGAATATGCCTATTACCAAGAAAATTACTTTTCATTTCCCAGCGGACATGCAACAATATCCGTTGCCTTTTACGGACTATTATTCTATTTTTTAATTAGGAATAATTACTCTTTTAAAACGTGGGGCATATCAGCAGCTATCGCGTTTGTCTTTTGGATTCTAATTGGTATAAGCCGCCTCTACCTTTGCGTTCATTATTTCAGTGATGTTATTGCAGGTTACATACTTGGATTCCTATGGCTAATTTTAAGCATTAGTATAATTGAATGGAAAAACTTCAACATAAAGCATACCCATCATCAAAACTTAAAATAACCGGGATTTACAATGAAGGAAGGTTTAACTATAAGGAAAGACTCAATGAATATAATTTTTCAAAAGCGTTACATCGCTGCATTTTTCGCCCTTATCATCTCTCCCGCAATACTCACCGCAATTTCTTCCGGTGTCTGGCTTTTAATCGGCAAACCAATGGGTGCATAAAGGGTATTCAACCAGCGTTCATCAATTCCTTCTGCTGCCAATTGGGCAAACATTTTATCGATCTTGCTCTTGCTTCCCAGCACGCCGAGATAGGCAAAGTTTTTTCCCGCAAGCGCTTTTAAAGTTTCAGCATCGGTGCGGTAACCAACGGTCATCACCACTACAAACGTATTGGCAGAAGATGAAATAAGGGTGTTGAGTTCTGCAATATCATGGAGGATCGCTTTCTCCTGCACAAAATGATTTTGCTCCATGGTATGCAGTGCTTCCCGGTGATCGAAAAGC
>JAKQJG010000440.1 GCA_029561305.1 Bacteroidota bacterium
TTATTTTGACGCTGGTAAAGGCTTCTTGCCAGTGTAAGCTGTGTTTTTACTCCTTCCATTTGTTGCCGGGCAGCGGTAACCTGTTGTTTTTGTATGGCATCATCCAGCTTTAAAAGCAACTGGCCTTTCTTTACCTGGTCACCCTGTTTTACCAATACCGCTTTCACCAATCCGCCACCGCCTCTTGGAGCGATGTAGGAGATATTCTCTCCATCTACTTTTCCCTGTAACTCGATATAATGAGCAAAATCTGTAAGGGCAAGTGTTTGTACAGCCACCAGCTTTGTTTTGGGTGCATTGGCCGCACTGGTGTCAAGTTTAGCTATTTCTTTTTCAAGGTTTCCAATCTGTCCATCTAATTTTTCTTTGTCAGCTTTCAATTTTTCAAGTGCTGCTTTTTTCTCCGTCAATGCGGCATTGTCTTCTTTTTTGCTGCTGCCGCAGGAAGAAAAGAGTATGGCTGCTGCCATTGCCGTTACTAAATATTGTCTCATGATGTATAGTTAAGTTGATTTTGTATGTACCTGTTTAAAGTTTCCCCGTTGCTTTTAAGTAATCAATTTTTGCAGAGATGGCATCGAATAGTGCGCCGTAATAATTGTTTTGTGCCACCTTCAGTTCTGTTTGTGCAGTATATATTTCCTGGTTGCTGCCAAGACCCTGTTCGTACTTTTTCTTGGTGTTATTATACACATCTTCTGCAAGTTGTATGTTCTGTTTTTGGTTATCCAATGTGAGTATCGATGTTTTCATCCTGTCACGGATCGTCGTTACTTCATAATCCATGTTTTGTTTGGCCTGCTCCACATTGTTGTTTGATTTTTCCAGGGTCAGTTTGGCATTCTGGATCTTTGCCCTCCTTGCAAAACCATCAAAAATGGGAACGGACAATTTTACACCGATCAATGAAGTGGTAAACCAGTCGCCTTTACCAAAAAAGTCAAATGTTTGCCGCTGTGCATTTTTTGAGTAAGAAGCAAAAGCTGCAATCGTTGGTATCCTGCTGAGCTGGTAGCGCTTTACATTATAACTATTTAGCTTAGCCGCAGCCGTTAGCACCTGTATATCTTTCCTGTCGGCGTAACTGTAAGTGCCATCAAGCAGGTCTTTTTTTATTTCCTCCTCTGTAAGAGAATCAGTCAGCAACAGTGTGTCACGCTGAGGCATATTGATCAGGAATTTTAATCCTGCATTGCCGGCACTTAGCTGGTTGAGTACTTTTTGTTTTTCTGTATTCAGGTTATTAAGCTGCACCTGCACTTTATCAACATCGAGCTTTTCTGCAAAACCATTTTTATAAATTTCTTTGGTGTCGTGCAGTAACTTATCAAAGCGGTCAATATTGGCCTGTATGCTGCCCAGTTGTTTTTCGCCTACTACTAACTGGTAGTACACTTTTTGAATGTTGGCCTTTATTTGTTCAGATGTAAGGGCGGCGGTTTTGCTGGCCAGGTCCATTGCAGTACTCCTTGCCTGCAGCCCAACAAATACCTGTCCGTCAAATAATATTTGTGAAAAGTCCACACCTGCACCTACCGTCCAGGGTACACCAAACTGTGCCGCAATATTTCCAAAGCCGCCCTGCGGAAAAGTGATCGTTTGACCGTTACCGTTCTTTACTGCTTCATCCACCAGCACCTGGTAAGTGGCAGGGCCAATAAAGTTGGGCAGTGAAGTAACAGGAATATTGAAGTAGTGTGTGCCCGTAACGTTGCCGTTCAGTTGTGGCAAAGCTGCAGCAGTAATTTCCCTGTTGGTTTGTTGTTGAATGGCAATGTCAAGCAGTGCATTCTTCACCTGTGTGGCGTTTTTCATGCCATAGTCTACAGTTTGCTGCAGGCTGAATGCATGCCGGGTTGTTTTTGCCGTATCCTGTGCTGCCACAGATTGTGCCAGTATCAATAGTGATACAATGATGGCAGGCAGCGCTCTTTTATTTTTTATCATGCCCTTGTTTTTTTATTCTTTCCTGTTGGTATTTTGAAATGATTTTATGTCCTTTAGCAGATGCCAGGCCAAACAAAAAATGTTCTGTCAAGGCTATTTCCACATCAATCAGCCTGTATTTATTCTTGGGATATACAAGCTGGTTAAATGGCAACATCATCGTTTCGAGCCTTGCTTTGATCAGTATTTCTGTTTCGATGTCGGGCCGGTACAGTTCTTCCTGTATGCCCCTTTCTATATTTTCGCTAAACACTTTGAACAAAAAATTGTACTTGTGCTGGTGAAAAATGGCATAGGTTTTTGGATGGAATTTTTCCATATCACTGATAATGGATGGGTTCATATCAGCAAACATTTCCTGCATCATTTCTATGGCAAGAAATACTTCATGGATGGCATCTTTGGCCGTTGCCTTGTCTTTAAGACAAATACATTGGTTTTCGTGTATCTTATCTTTAATCACGGCTTCCACCAGTTCATCTTTATCAGAAAAATACTGGTAAATGGTCTTTTTGCTCATGCCCAGTGCCCCGGCTATATCATCCATGCTTACACTGCGGATGCCGTACTGCATCACCAGGTCGTGCGCTTTTAGTTTTATTCTGTCTGCTGTTTCCATGTTCATCAATTTCGGCTGCAAAACTATGGAAACTTTTTTCGTTGCCAAAGTTTCCATCCAGTTTTTTTACCATTCGTAACAATTTGTTCATGTTGGGGGGGCTTTTCGGATCGGTTATTTTTATGGACCAGGGCAGTTACTATA
>JAKQJG010000441.1 GCA_029561305.1 Bacteroidota bacterium
GTTTGGCTAACGACCCAAAATAAAATATACCGGCTGGCATGTTTATTTTTACTGCTTACCCCGGTAGTATCCATTTTGCGGATACTTTTAAAATTTTCTGGGTATAAATTTTTACCCTCCAGGTTAAAAAGGCTGTAGAACTTCCTGGCATTGCCATATTTCTTAAAATTTTCTTTTGTGAGCTCCGTTCCTCTCCCCTCATATTTTGCAGCAATACATTTACCGGCGATGATCTCAAAATCATCGAAGGGTTCGTCATTCAGTACTATCTTACCATTATGCAGGAGGCTTGTGACCGTAACCGTATTATTCCGGATGTGAAATTTTCCCGGTGCAGTTTCAAGTGTATCCTTTAACTCAACTTTTTTCCCGGCCCTGAACCAGGCTTCCGACATCCAGTAAACATGATCGAATGCCGGAGTCAATACTATTTTGCCTTTTTCATCACTCAGGCCGAATAGTTTTCCAACACGGTAAGGCACCAGCGCTTTCTGAGCAGTTACGATGAAGGTTGTTGAGCACAGAAGGAATATTGTATAAATGATTTTCATGTCGTTTTCAAGTATCCGATAAAAATAGGCTAGTTTTTGTTCTATAAAACAAAAAGCAACCCTGTACAGGTTGCTTCTTATTATCTAATTCTATTTTAAATTACTCAGCAATTACTTTTTCAGTTGCGACTGTTACACCGTTTACACTTACAGTAGCAGTATAAAAACCTTTTGCCAAACTGTTGTTTATTTCTACTGTGTTTGCACCTTTAGAAGCAATCGTGTTTTTAACGGCAATTGTTTTACCAGCTGCATTTTTTACGGTGATCACTGCGTTACCATTGTTAGCAGCGTTGAAGTTTACAGTTGCAGTAACAGCAGCAGCTATTTCATTGTTGTTTAAATTTACCACTGTAGTGTTGCTGTAAGAAACTGTGCCATCAGCGTTGATTGTTTTTACACGGTAGTAAGCTACTTTTCTTCCGGCTAATGCAGCAGCGTTATCGTTGATG
>JAKQJG010000003.1 GCA_029561305.1 Bacteroidota bacterium
CGTGACGCATAGAGTTTTTAGGGGGTGAGCCGCCCTGAGGGGGCGACCCACCAATGGTACTTACTCTGCTTTAAAATCAATACTGTTACCCTCCCCTTCTCCTGGCTTTTTCTCAGTAGTGATCCTGTCCGTAGAAATACCGCTTTGCTCAATCAGGTATTCAGTAATGGTGAGCAGGCGCTTATCAGAAACCCTTTGCTTTGGATCGTTTTGTGCAGGGTATGCAGTCACCGTTAATTTTAATTCCGGGTTATCTTTTAACTTACTTGCAATAGAATCCAGCAGTGCCTTTGTATCCTTTGAAAGCGACACTGAATTATTTTTGAAATTTACTGAGGGCAGCAACAGGTTCGGTTTATGATCACACAATAACCCCCAAAGTTCTCTCAAACAACATTTCTTCGGCGCCAGTACAATCTCATAAATCGCATTATCCATCACAGGGTGATAACTTCTTACCACGGGCATCAGGGTATCATAACTAAAAAACAAACTGTGTGGAATGAGGGCAGCCGTTTGTAAGGTGATAGAAAACAAACCATCGCTGTTGGTATATACATCGGATGCAACAGACGAAGTTATTTTTGCATTGGCAATGGGCTTGCCATTGATATCTTTCACAATACCGGAAATGATCGTATCAACTGGTGTTGTATTGTGATGAGCAGATGTCAACCGCCCGGCGTGCGAATGAAAACTGGTAAGCAGTATCAAAGCCATTGCGATACATGGGATACGATAAAAAATAGAGAAGGAATGTTGTTTGAAGCGTCTTTGTTTTTGGGCAGTCATATACTTTTCGTTTAATGATGAATACCGGAATACCCGGTATGATCATTAACTGCCGCAGAAGAACTTTTGGTTGGGTAGAATAATTTATTACAGCATTTTCTGCAATGCTTCTTTAAATGAAATTGGTTGATAACCTAAATCCTGTTTTGCTTTATCAATAACAAAACCAGTTTTTAGCGGCCGCTGCGCTGGTTGTGTAAACGTATCAGCATTCACCTCGGTCATCAGTGATTTGTCCAGGTGCAGATAGTCGGCCACTGCGGTGGCCATATCAAAAGGACTCATGCCCTCCTCACCCGAAATATGATAGATGCCTGTTGCATTTTTTTCCACTACCAATAAAATCCCTTTCGCCAGATCTTCCACATAAGTTGGGGTACGCCATTGATCGCTCACAACTTTAATGGGTTTATGCTGCTCCAGGTTCTCTTTCGCCCAGCTTACCATATTGCTGCGGTTGCCCACCAGGATATTTCCATATACCAGCACTGTTCGTACGATCGCCCATGACAATGTACTTTCCATCACAGATTTTTCTGCCGCTAATTTGCTGCTGCCATAATAGTTTACCGGGTTGGGTGTATCAGTTTCTTTATAAGGTCCAGCTGTACCATCAAAAACAAAATCGGTTGACACATAAATAAATTTTGCCTGGATCATTTCTGCAGCACTCACTAAAAACCGGGTGGCTGTCACATTTATATTCCAGCATTCCACAGGGTTCAATTCGCATGGATCTGGTTGCGTCATAGCGGCTGCATGAATAATGATACCCGGTTGGTGATGCAATAAAAATTCATTTACAGCCATGCCATCTGTAATATCCAGTGAATAATAATTGTACCGTTCATTTGCTGCATACGAAAGCCGGTTGTTACCTCTTCCCGTGGCTACAATAACATGATCCGTTGTTTCCAGCAGCATTTTTGTTAAATGTTGTCCCAACAGGCCATTTGCACCAGTAACTAAAATTTTCATCCCGTAAATATAAACTACATAATTCTTACATTCGCCATGCTCAAAAACCATTATCATGTTTAAAAGAATTTTCTGCCTGCTGCTGCTGGCACCTTTATTTGCTGCTGCACAAAATGTAATGACACCCGAACTCCTTTGGAAACTTGGCCGTATTAGCGGGCAGGGTATTTCAACAGACGGAAAATACATTGTGTATTCCGTGAGCACACCCAATGCGGATGAAAACAAAAGCAGCAGCAAAACCTACATGATACCTGTAGAAGGTGGTACGCCAGTGGAAGTAACTGATAAGGAAAGCCTGCTGGGCAATAAAAATATTTCTCCCGATAGAAAATATTTACTTACCCATAAAGAAGTAAAGATCAAAAATATCCTTGGTACCGATCTTCATCCTGATCTGCCGAAAAGCAATGCTTATGTTTTTGACAACCTCAACAACCGCCATTGGGATAAATGGGAAGACGGTGCCTTTGATCATGTATTTGTATCTCCGGTGGATAAAAAAGAAGAAGCAAAAGATATTATGCCGGGTGAGGCTTATGATTGTCCGACCAAACCATTTGGCGGCGATGGCGACTACCTGTGGCGCCCCGACAGCAAGAGCATTATCTATGTTACCAAAAAGAAATATGGTAAAGACTATGCCGTAAGCACCAACACCGATCTGTTTGAATACAATATCGAAACCGGCATCACCAGTAACCTAACGGAAACCAATAAGGGATATGATGTATCCCCTGCCATCAGCAGCAACGGCACACTGGCATGGCTGCGGATGAAAAGAGATGGCTTTGAAAGTGATAAGCAAGATATTGTTGCATCCACTGGTCTTGGTACCGTAAACCTCACCGGCCACGATGACCGGATACATGTAATGGGTTTTAAATGGAGCAATGATGGAAAACACATTTATTTCTGGGCACCCATTAATGGCACTATTCAATTATTTGAAGTGGATTATACCGGCGCTACAAAGAAATTACCGTCTATACGACAAATAACAAAAGGTGATTTTGATGTGAACGGAATTACAGGGCAAACTGGTAATATTTTAATTGTATCAAGAGTTGACATGAATCATGCAACAGAATTATATTCGGTGGATATCAGCAGTGGTGATATGAAACAACTGACACATGTAAACGACGATGTATACAACAGCATCGGTCTTTGTAAAACAGAACGCCGCTGGGTTACCACCACCGACAATAAAAAAATGCTGGTATGGGTGATCTACCCGCCCAATTTTGATGCATCGAAGAAATATCCCACACTCTTATATTGCCAGGGCGGTCCGCAATCGCCGTTAACCCAGATGTATTCTTTCCGCTGGAATTTCCAGTTGATCGCTTCGCAGGGATATATTGTGGTGGCACCCAACAGAAGAGGTATGCCTGGCTATGGCACACAATGGAACGATGCCATCAGCAAAGACCACGGTGGACAACCGATGAAAGATTATTTAAGTGCCATTGATGCCGTGAGCAAAGAAACATTTGTTGATAAGAACAGGCGGGGATGCGTGGGCCCAAGTTATGGTGGCTACAGTGTGTTTATGCTGGCGGGTATGCACAACAATCGTTTTAAAACATTTTTTGCGCATGATGGGGTGTTTGACAAACGCAGCATGTATGGTACTACGGAAGAATTATTTTTTGTGGATTGGGATTGGGATGGTGCTTACTGGACACCCAAAAATTCGGCACCTCAAAGCAAGTACAATTTGCAAAACCCCATTACACATATTGCAAAATGGAATACGCCGATCATGATCGTACAAGGTGGTAAGGATTACCGGGTTCCTATTGAGCAGGGTTTGCAGGCATTCCAGGCGGCGCAGTTAAGAGGCATTAAGAGTAAGCTGCTGTATTTGCCTGATGAAAACCATTGGGTACTCTCACCGCAAAATGCGTTGGTATGGCAAAGAGAATTTTTTAAATGGTTGGGGGAGACTTTGCCGGAGAGGAAGTAGGGATTTGGTATTAGTTATTTGGTTTTTGGCATTCAGGTGTTGAGCGTGTAAGTGTGATACAAAAGTTGTTAATATTTTCAATATGCGATAAGTGCGGAAAGAAATGTAATGGTTAACTAAGATTTAAAAACTTTCTCTTGAAATTATTCCTTCTGATTGTTTTGTCTGTGACTATTAAAGGATGTATGCATTCTGAGAAAGTGTTCGAGAATATTACTGGCGGATATGAAATAAAGAATAGCCAGGATAGTATTGCTCCAGTATATCCGTATCGCCTTATCCAAGACAAACAAACTCAAATGTTGTTTCTCTATGAATATTATTACATCAGCAGACTTTACACTGCTTTCAACGAAAGTAGTTTAAGTGAAAAACCAGAAAAATTACCCATTTACAGAATAACGACAACTGCGTGGAGAGGTCTTCCTTACATAATATCTATCACACCAGAATATATCTTTATTAAGGAAGGTTCACAAAACCAATGGATCAATATTGACAAAGAACTTCTTGAAGAAGACTGGCGAAATGCAATAGATTTTTTAGAAAGGGGCAATAAGCTTAGTGATCCAAGGTACACTGTGGGTAAATACAAAGTAATCGATTCGCTTCTAAAACTTCATTCTCATTGGAAAGAAACTGAGATATATGAATTTTTGTTAGCCAGGGCAACCGTAAATTCAGACAACAATGAATTTACCTATCGTTCAACCGTTCAAGAAAACTCGGCAAAGGATTTCAACCTGCTTACTCAGTCATTAATAGAAGCAAGGTATTGGCAGACTTCGATTGAAGATCCCTGCGAATACATTGACACTGATGGAATATCTTTTGTTCTTGAGGCAAATATTGGAGGCAAGTATAACTACGTTAGTCTTTTAAACTGCAGCGACAAACCTGCATCGGCTCTAAGGGAAGTATGTGCTAAAATTATTAAGCAAATTGGCCTAGACGAAAAAATCATCCTGATATACAAGTGATAAACGTATACTATCCAAAGTATTGGCAAAAGCTGTTATGTCTGTAATCCAATTAGCGGTTTTCGCTGATTAGCAATTGATAAAGATTGTATAACAATCGCCTAATTTGTGCTTCTTTTTCCCAGGTACACAGCCCACTTTCTTATGTCCTCCTATTCCTCCCTTTCCCATACATTTGTAACACATCATAACTGCCATATATGAACATCGAAAAAAATAAAAACGAAGACGCTATGAAATTGGCCTGGAGCCAGGTACGCCAGCGGCTGGAAAAGATCTATGAAGGCGGCGGAAAAAAATCAATCGAAAAACAAAGAGAAAGAAACAAACTCACCGCAAGAGAGCGGATTGAATACTTATGCGATAAAGGCACTGCGTTTACCGAGATCGGTGCTTTTGCCGGCTATGAAATGTATGCGGCAGAAGGCGGTTGTCCGGCAGGCGGCACGGTTAGTGGCATCGGGTATATAAGTGGCAGGCAATGTGTAATTGTTGCCAATGATCAAACTGTAAAGGCTGGTGCCTGGTTTCCCATCACTGGTAAAAAGAACCTGAGGATGCAGGAGATCGCCATGGAAAATCACCTGCCCATTATTTACCTCGTCGATAGTGCAGGTGTTTATCTTCCTATGCAGGATGAGATATTTCCCGACAAGGAACATTTTGGCCGCATCTTCAGAAACAACGCCAAAATGAGCGCCATGGGCATTTCACAAATTGCAGCGGTGATGGGTGCCTGTGTGGCGGGCGGTGCTTACCTGCCCATCATGAGCGATGAAACCTTAATGGTGGAAGGCAATGGCTCTATCTATTTAGCCGGACCCTATCTGGTAAAAGCGGCCATTGGTGAGGATGTGGATAGCGAAACACTCGGCGGGGCAGAAACACACAATGCCATCAGCGGTATTGCGGATTACAAATTTGACAATGAAAAGGATTGTCTCGACCAGGTAAAAAGGATCATGAGTAAATTGGGCAGGAAGGAAAAGGCAGGATTCGATAGAATCGAAAGCAAAGCACCTGAAAAACCAACAGAAGAAATTTATACCATTCAAACAGAAGGCAATTCCAGGCCCTATGATATGCTGGATATTATCAAGTGCATCGTAGACAAAGACAGTTTTGATGAATTTAAAGAAGAATATGGTAAGACCATCGTGTGCGGTTATGGCCGGGTAGATGGATGGGCAGTGGGTATCGTTGCCAACCAGCGCCTGATCGTAAAAAGTAAAAAAGGTGAAATGCAGTTGGGCGGCGTGATCTACAATGACAGTGCCGATAAAGCCGCCCGTTTTATCATGAACTGCAACCAAAAGAAAATTCCCCTGGTGTTTTTGCAGGATGTCACCGGGTTTATGGTGGGTAGCCGCAGCGAACACAGTGGTATTATTAAGGATGGAGCCAAATTGGTAAATGCGGTGGCCAACTCTGTGGTGCCTAAAATAACCATCATAGTTGGTAACAGTTTTGGGGCGGGCAATTATGCCATGTGCGGTAAGGCTTACGACCCCCGCTTTATCTATGCATGGCCATCTGCAAAAATTGCAGTAATGGGCGGTGAACAGGCCGCTAAAACCCTGTTGCAAATTCAAGTGGCATCTTTAAAAGCCAAAGGCCAGGTGATCACTACAGAAGAAGAGGAAAAATTGTTGAAAACGATCAATGACCGCTACAGCAGTCAAACTACAGCTTACTACGCTGCCGCACGTTTGTGGGTAGATGCTATCATAGATCCGGCTGATACAAGAAAATTAATATCGGAGGGAATTGCCGCAAGCAACCACAACAAAATAATGGACGATTTCAAAACCGGGGTGTTCCAGGTGTGATAATTTCAAAAATATTTTGAAAGCCCCGCTAAAAGAGCATCTTTATCAAAAAAATCCTAATTTCACGCCCTTATAATTATGCGGTAAGCATATAACCAGAACAAAACATTTATGAGTAATAAAATTCTACGCAACTTACTGGCGTGTTTAGGATTGTCTGCTGTTTTATTCCAATCCTGTAAAGATGACAGCAAATTAACTGTTCCCGTACCCCCTGCTGATGCTTCCTTTTCTGAAAGTTTCGACGATTTTGGCCAGGCCCTGGAAAAAGGCTGGGTAAATATAAACAAGAGCTTTCCTTTAGGCCCAATATTGTATGATGTGGCAGAGGCACCCAATTTTGGTTCGCCCAATTATGTATCCATTTATTATCCAAAATGGGAGCAGGCACAATTAACGCTTGACCCTGCTCAATTTCCGACAGCACCTTATCCAAACCGTATCTGGAAAGAAGCTTATCAATCTTTTACAGCGGCTAACGGTTATGCAGCCACCAGCCAGGCCAATTCCCTTGTTTGGTCTTCTGGTCACACGGTAAATTCCTGGTTGGTTTCACCACAGCTAAATATTAAAAACGGAGATAAAATTTCTTTTTATACTTATTCAAATGGCGATGCTTCTTTGGAGTTGTACATTAACCCTAAAGGCACAACCAATGTGGGCGATGGAGATGTTGCCAATTCAGGCGACTTTATAAGCCAGAGCCTGGTTACAATTCCAAACAAGGCTACGAATCCACATGCAGTATATCCAAGAGAATGGACAAAATTTGAAGCAACTGTAACCGGTCTTGGTGCACCGGTAAACGGAAGATTTGGCTTTAGGTACCTTCGTCAAAACCAACCTGCATTCAGGTTTTCCACGGCTGATCCCAACGACCTTGACACGATTTTCACTCAGGTTCACAGAACTATTATCGGTATCGACGAAGTGTCTTTTCAAAGTGCACAGTAATTTTAAACTAACTTATTATGAAAAATAAATTATTACTTTTTTCACTTGGCATTGCGGTGGCTTTTAGCGGCCTGGTTTCATGCGGCAAAACAGAAACTGCTGTGGCTGATAAAAACGACCCGTCATTTAAAGAAGACTTTGATGCGATCAGTAAATCTGTAAGCAAAGGCTGGGTGGTTGCCAACAATTCAAAACCCATTGGCACTGCTGGCTGGGTTGATGGCTTTTACTACCTTTCTCAAAACCATATGTACGATGGAAAGATTGGACCATCCAATCCTTATAATTTTGAAGGCTTTGAAGGGTATGTTTCTGAATCGGGAAATGAGTTTGCAATGGCTACTGCCAATAGCGGCCACGGCCGTGCTACCATCAGCAACTGGCTTATATCGCCTGTAGTAGAAGTGAAAAATGGTGATATCATCACTTTTTACACCCGTACAGCTTCTAATCCTGCTGACGGCGCAGACAGGCTGCAGGTGCGCATTAATACAGTAAACAGTTCTGCAGATGTGGGCAGAGAGGCTACCAGCGTTGGTAATTTTTCTGAAGTATTGCTTGATTTGAATCCTGGCTATGCTTTAGAAGGTGATGACTCTTATCCGGGAGACTGGACACCTTATGAAGTTGTTGTATCGGGTATGCCCGGAAGTACTGCTAAAAAATCAAGGATCGCTTTCCGCTATTTTGTAGAAGACGGCGGTCCACAGGGAAGTAACAGTATTGGTATCGGTATTGATAAATTTTCTTTTAGATCAAGATAATAATCATTGTTTTTAATAATAAGGCTGCCTTATCAAGGGCAGTCTTTTTTTTGAGTGAATGAAATTGTACCTGTTACATACCTGTTTGTTTATTGCAACTGCTTTTTTATTCAGTTGCAATGAAAATACTTCAGCCAATGCTGCCAGCAGTAACAATAAAAATACCCTGGATGCTGCAACAGCTGCATTGATAAAAAATGGCAGGGATCAGTTGCAGGATGGCGACCTGGTGATGAGAAGCGACAATGATTTTGAAAGTCTTACCCTGCAGAATTTTTCCGACTCCGACAGAACCTATTCACACGCTGGCATTGCTTATAGAGAAGATGGGCAGTTTGTAGTATATCATTCTATGACCGGTTCTGAAAACCCCTCAGGTTTGGTGCGTAAAGATCCTTTTGATTCATTTGTTAGTCCTGCCAGGAAAACAGGATTCGGCATTTTCCGTTACCAGTTTTCTGATATGGAGAAGGATAAATTTCATGCTGTATTGCAAGAGAATATCAGCAAAAAAATTCCTTTCGATGTAACATTCAGTTTAAGGACCGATGACAGCCTCTACTGTTCTGAAATGATTTATAAAGGCCTGAAAATTTCCACCAACGAACGGATAATTTTACCCACCACAACGCTCAGGAATTTCCAACCCAAAATACTGGGTTATAAATACAAGAACGTCTTTTTGAAAAAATATGAATACGTTAGTTTAGACAATCTTTACCTCAATCCATTTTGTAAAGAGATCATCAGGATAACCTACCAACAGTGAACAATATTTCATTATATACAGATGGTGCTTCACGTGGAAACCCCGGGCCTGGTGGCTATGGCGTAGTGCTGCTTTGGGGCCAGCACAGGAAAGAGTTATCACAGGGATACAAACGCACCACTAACAACCGGATGGAATTACTGGCAGTAATAGAAGGGCTTAAAACAATTAAAAAAAAGGAGATACCCGTAACCGTTTATTCCGACAGCCAATACGTGGTAAATG
Source organism: Bacteroidota bacterium (assembly GCA_029561305.1). Taxonomy (GTDB): domain Bacteria; phylum Bacteroidota; class Bacteroidia; order Chitinophagales; family Chitinophagaceae; genus Ferruginibacter. The sequence goes on from JAKQJG010000003.1 coordinate 9,264, forward strand.
CAGTTGAAAAAGGATGGCTTACAACATGGATACGAACCAATTTTAAAGGTGGTAAAAAAAACCCGGATCTGTGGAGAGCCTACTATGAACTGGCTAAGGACTTTAAAATAAAAATGGTATGGGTTAAAGGTCATGCCAACAACCCCTACAACAACCGGTGCGATGAACTGGCCACCGCCGCTGCTGATGGAGGCAACTTGCTGGAGGATGAAGGGTATGAAGGCTAAGTTCAAACTAAACTCCAAAGTCCAGGAAAGATTCCCGGCAGTATGACAATCCGTATTAAAATTCCCAATAATTTTATTTCATTAATTCCTACCTTACCATTCAATTTGAATACCTGATGATTCGTATCACTTTTTATACTATCCTCTTATTAATATTGTCACCTGCTGCTTACTCACAAGATTCAAATTTTGTTGCCAAACACAGGGCTATCTTTTTTCCGTACCCCATGTATAAGGAAAAATGGCGTACATCCCTTGGCTTTAGTTTTTTGACCACGCCGGAAGATATTACCGAAGAAATAAGGCTGCGTATTCCCTGTGGTGAATTTACTGTACTAAGAAAGATCAGTGAAAAAGTACAGGCGCAGGGAAGGGTCAGCTTCCAGTTTTTGCAAAACCATATTACGGCAGGTGTGCACTACGTAAAACCCATCAATAAAAAATTTTACTGGAGCGCAGGCAATGATATCGGCTATTGGTTTGGCCTGTTGAAAATAGTTGAAGGATTCAACAGTAAGGCATCGGGCTGGCTCACCTACCCGTCTGTATCTTTTGGGTGGATGACCAGAAAAGACCTGTTGATCACTTTAAAAGCACAGGCTTCCTTTAACCTGTACTATCAATCTGAGAACGGTGAAAATAAATTCGTTTCCACTCAAAAATATTATAACGGCGAAGCATTTACCTTGTCAATTGAGCAACCATTCTACCAGCGTAAACACCTGCTCCTGGCATTCAGTGCCATCAGCAATAAATTTTACTGGCAAACATGGTCACTGTTTTATAAAACAAACCGCAGGGTTTTCTATCCACAAATAACCGTCGGTTTTATTCTATGAAAAAAATTTCTGCCATATTAATGATGAGCCTGTTTTTTCTCGGTTGTAAAAAAACACAGGTTGCCATGCCAGACAGCAGCCAGTGGGCTCTCTTCAGGGATGGCGCTGCCGCACCATTACCCTACGCAACCCGGCAGGCAATGGAAGGGGTGTATGATATTGCCGGCAATGATAATTTCGGCAGTTTGGCCGCCTTAAAATGGAGCTATGTAGTAAACGGTAACAACGACACTACTTATCATATATCCGGCTTTTTCGGAAAAGACATTGCTCATTTTATATGCGAAGGAAAACAATTGAATGGCCAAATTCTCTTAAGCGGATACTGGCGTAAAATGGTGAGTACCGAAACAGGGATCATACGTTTTACGATTGATCCGGCTAACGGTGCCACTGTCTTACTGAACCCCTCTCCTGTTTTACCAACTGCCATTATACTCGATGGTTTGTTTGGTAACGGTCAGGATGAGCCGAAAAATAGCATTACACTTTCTCATAACCGTCCGCTCCATAATGGTGCTGCACCATTTAATATTCTGGCACACCGCGGCGGCGGCAGAAACTCTGACCTGTTGCCTGTTTCTGAAAACTCGGTGGAAATGATCCTGAAGACGGCAGAATTGGGTTCTACCGGTATAGAGATCGACGTTAGGTTTACCAAAGATGGCATCCCGATTCTCTACCACGACAATGATATTAACCTGCGGCTAACACAAAAAAGCGGGTTGGTGGGACCGATAGAGAACTATACCTACGCACAGTTAAACGCTTTTGTAAGACTGATCAATGGAGAACGCATACCAACATTGCGCCAGGCATTGTCGGCAGCATTGTACAAAACACCTTTAACCTTTATCTGGCTCGACACCAAATATATCGGTTCGCTTGAAAGAGTGCAGGCACTGCAATTTGAATTTATGGAACTGGCAACTGGTCTTGGCCGGCCACTTCAGATTGTAATTGGATTGCCTGCCGAAGCACAGGTAAATATGTTTTTAGAATTGCCTGATTATAACATTACTCCCTCCTTATGTGAACTAAGTTTAGCCGATGTAGAACGTACGAATTCGATGATCTGGGCACCCAGGTTTACAGAAGGAACCCAAAACGAAAATGTTGCAGCCATCCAGGCACAGGGCAAAAAAGCTTTTGTATGGACACTGGATGTACCTGAATTTATAGAACAATTTATCCGGGACGGGCAATTCGACGGCATACTCTCCAATTTTCCATCTTGTGTAGCTTATAACTATTATGTACAGCAGTAAATTATTATTATGTGTTGTGATGCTGGTGAGTTTTAACATTTCAACAGCACAACAAAAAGTTAAGAAAGAGCGGCTGCCCAGGCGCAAACCTTCCTTTGTACTGCATGCAGGCGGCGGCATGAGTTATTATACTGCAGGTATTAGTCAAACCAGTGTGGCTATTCCCGGAACGCTCAACAAATGGAGCCCTGCAGCCACGCTCAGGCTGATGTGGTATCCACGTTACCGGCTGCGGCTGGGTATTGAGAGCGGCATTGCCAATTTTTACCGGTACAACGTCAGAGATCCTGATGGGGAGGGCAAGGTGACATTGCAGGCTGTTCCGGTATTGGTCGTATGGAACATGCAGGTGCGGCCCCGGTGGAACATTTACGCAGGATTTGGCTCTTATTTTTTAACCAGCTGGCTCGACTATCGTGGTAAAGTACGCTCAACAGACGTGGTTTTAGGCTCGAATGTTGCAGTGAGCTACACCCAGCCCATTAACAGGCGGGTGAGTGCCGCTGCAGAAATTAAGTTGATGAATGCATTTGAAACAAAAGATGCTGCATTAACCTTGCAACTGCATTTTGTGTGGAAGGTTTTTCAATGGGATTAATGAATATCATATGAAACAAAAACAATTTCTTTTTTGTACTGCCTTTTTTGCCTGCGCCTTTTCGTTTGCCCAGGTGCCTGTAGAATCACCTTCAAAAAAGTTGTATTTCGTAAGCGATACACAGCAACCTATGCTGGTGGAAAAGCTATGGCTTAAATCGAACAATAACCTGAAAGCGACTGCCGGTATTTTTGCCAATATATTAAAAGAAAAGCCCGCACACTTGTATATGCTGGGCGATGTGGTAGGTCTTGGTTCCTCCAGACGGAAATGGAAAAACGTGGATATGTTCCTTGACAGTTGCCGCAAAAGTGGTACAGGTGTATGCGGTGTACTGGGCAACCATGAAGTAATGGGAAGAAGAAAAAAGAAGGGTGAGGCCAATTTTCAAAAGCGTTTCCCCATGAACGTTAGAACCGGATATGTGTCGGTAACCGATTCAGTTGCCGTGGTTTTACTCAATTCCAATTTTAGAAAATTATCAGCAGCTGATGTTGCCGCACAAAAAGAGTGGTACAAGCAAACCATGACTTCGCTGGATGCTGCCGATTCCATCCGTGCAGTGATCGTATGCTGTCATCATGCTCCATTCACCAATAGCAAAATTGTTGGGTGTTCTCATAAAGTGCAGGACTATTTTGTGGAGGATTATATCAGTTCTAAAAAAGCACAGCTGTTCATAACGGGTCATGCACATGCTTTTGAGCATTTTAAAGTCAAAGGGAAAGATTTTGTGGTGATCGGCGGAGGCGGCGGATTAAATCAGCCCTTAAAAAAAGATGGCAAAAGCTTTACTGATGTTGCTACAGGATATAAACCACCTTTCCACTATTTAAGCGTGCAGCGAACCGGGGATTTGCTTTCTGTTACTTCTCATGCTATCAATGATGACTTTCAAAGTTTCACTGGTAAATACCAGTTTGATGTGATCACTGCTTCACAATTGAATTTAGCTAAAACAGCTGAAGCAGCTACAGAAGAAGACAAAATAAAATCTTCAGGAACCTCCTTAAAATAATGAACGTATTTCCAATGATATCGCCAGTACAGGCCTGTAGTGAATTGTTTTAAATTAAGCGTTTAATCTTGGCCTGAGCCTTTGTTTGCTTTTATTAAATACCATCCTTCCCTTATCAATTCCTTTTCTTAATTCAGCCTGTTCTTCTGGCGGCAGGTTATAAACTGTTTTACAATCTGCACTGCAGCAGCCATCATATTTTCCGGCGCATGCCTCACACTGTATAAAAAGCAAGTGACAGCCATCATTCTTACAATTGGTATGTGTATCGGCAGGCTGTCCGCATTGATGGCATTTGGCAATCACATCTTCTGTAATGCGCTCACCCAGCCGGTCGTCAAACACAAAATTTTTCCCGATGAATTTACTTTCTAACCCGGCTTCTTTAGCTTGCCTGGCATAATTGATGATTCCGCCTTCCAGGTGATACACATTTTTGAAGCCACTATGCAGCATATACGCACTCGCTTTTTCACAGCGTATACCGCCGGTGCAATACATGATGATATTTTTATCCTTGTGCTCCTTCATCATATCAACCGCCATGGGCAATTGCTCACGAAAAGTATCACTGGGTATCTCTATGGCGGATGTAAAATGACCTACTTCATATTCGTAGTGATTACGCATATCTATCACCACGGTTGATTCATCTTTCAATAATTCATTCATCTCTTTAGCATTCACATACCTGCCTTTATTTTCCATACTGAACGTTGGGTCGGAGATACCGTCTGCCACCACTTTATCCCTCACTTTTATTTTCAGTACCCAGAAAGATTTACCATCATCATCTACTGCTATATTCAGCCGCAGGCCATTTAATGGTTGTATTGACCAAAGATAATTTTTAAACGCCTCCAGGTTACTCTCCGGCACACTGATCTGTGCATTAATGCCTTCCTGCGCCACATAAATTCTTCCGAATACATGTAATGCATTCAGGGCTTTGTACAATTCGTCACGGAACTGTTGTGGCTCAGCAATGGGAAAATACTGGTAAAAGGAAATCGTAATGCGTTTCTCTGTTTCTTCTAATAAACGCTGTTTGAGTTCCGCCTGGGAAACCCGGTTGTGAAGTACTGCCATAGTTTTTAATTTGATCTGTAACCCGGTCTGACTTTCAGTGCCGACCAGTTAAAGAAATCTTTGATGCCGGTCTGACCTTCGGTACCGACCGGTGTTTAGATTGGATGCTTGCAGGGCAAACCAAATTGTAATGCGGCAAAGATAAATATTTTCTGTTGTGCCGAAAGCAGACTGACAACAATCATACAACGATCCACCTGCAGCGGTACCTGACAATTGGCCGGCCTTTGATTGCCTGCCTTATAAATTGAACAATATCCTGAAGTAAAACAACGGACTCATGAATTTTTTACGGATATCTACATTTTCAAACATGCAGCTGATCGTTTCTCTCAGTTCTTTGCTGCGGCTGGCTTTGCGGATCACAAAGTTAAACAGCCAGGGCCTTGCAGACAATATTTGGAGGTAATGGCTGAGCTTTAACTCTGCCCATAATTTTTTGTACAAGGCTGCATCATAGGATCTCAAAAATTCAGCAGAGAAATCATTGGCTTCCAGGGCAGCTTTTATTTGCCGGGATGCCACCAACCCGCTCACCATGGCATTCCCAATTCCTTCGCCGGTAAAAGGGTCTATCAGCGAGCCGGCATCGCCAGTCAGCAAAAATCGTTCGCCGCTCAGGTTTCGTTTTTTTGACCCCAAAGGCAAACCCCAGCCTTCCACTTTTCCGTGTAAGGTGGCATTTTTAAAACGCTCCTTTATCACAGGATGAGTATCAATGATCTCCTGCATCATTTGTTTAAGGTTGGCTTTTTGAGAAGATACGGCACTGCTGAGCATACCCATACCTACATTAGCCATGCCGTTGGCCAAAGGAAATATCCAGAAATAACCCGGCTGCATTTCTTTATAAAAATGCAACTCAATATAATTTTCTTTATGAAGACCTGACACATTGCTATAGTAAGCCCTGATACCTGCGCTATAGTGTTCAGGTTCCACAGAATGATGCGCCAGCTTTTTAGCCACCACACTGCTTCTCCCCTCTGCCCCAACGATCATCCTGGTAAAAATGGTTTTAACCTTCCCTTCCTGCTTAATTTTTATTACCAGCCCATCATTGGTATTGTCAATATCTTCAATGGCCGTGTTCAACAAACAACTGGCATAACTGCTTTTAACAAGCTTGAAAAGGTTATGGTCAAAATCGATGCGTTTACTTACAAAACCCAACGGCTCATTTACGGCTGGCTGCTGTAAGCGAAATGGAATATCCAGACTAACGTTATTACTACCGGTAAACTGTATCCCATTACTTATAATGGCATTATCAGCCGCAAGAAAATGTTGCTTCCATTGCTCATCCAGCCGGTTCAGCATGCCAACTGTTTTCCCACTCATGGCATCACCGCAGGTTTTGTCCCGTGGAAAAACAGCTTTATCAATAATGATGTGCTGTATCTTTTCTTTTGAAAGAAAAATTGACGTACTGGCTCCAGCAGGACCAGCCCCGGCTATCAGTACATCAGTGGTATAATCGTATTGCAAATACTTGATCTTAATTTGAAAAAATTGTACCGGTTAATGCTCCGGCTACAGTTTAAAATCCAAAGGACACGCTTCCATCTTTTTGGTTAATGCTCATGTTACCGCCTATCAGCCCGCCAAATCCAATGCGTATAGCGGTTCTTGTTGGTGTTTGCTTGTCAAACCCTGCTACAAAATCCACCCTGAACAATTTGAGTATGTTTTCTATCCCTGCAAAAACTTCCACGTGATGATTGTCTTTATCCACATAAAAAGTATTGGTGCCGGCAACCAAATGCCAGTTGAGCCGCCTGAAATAGGGGATTTTATTGGTGAGCATACCATTAAAGTGGTGTTCCAGGTGCGCCTGAACATACAGTGGGTTGGTATTACTGAACGTATAATAACTTACCAGCTGGAAACTGTTTACATAATCGCTGGCTGCAGCGGTAAGGTTTCCATTAAAATGCTGAAAGTCCTGTATGTAAACTGATTTACTGTTGATAAAGCCTCCCACGCCAATACGGTATTTCATCAACCCTCCAATCCTGAAATTAACATCATCGTGTATACTGAATTTCCATTTGTCAAAATCAACATCGCTGCCCAGCAGACTGCTGATACCTTTTGCATAACTAACGGTAAAGGTTGGGTATTTTGAACCAACCGGCATTTTGCTGTAAGGAAACTGGATATACTTCTGCCCTGGCTTAAAACTGATCTCAACGCCGGCAATTAAAGCCTGGTGTGGTGTAAACTGGCCGTTAAGCTTTTCAAAAGGGTAATTGGGAGTGATATCCGAACTGTCCTTTTTAAAGAGGGTAAACTTTGTTGTATTATCCAGTGGCCTCCTGTCTTCATACAAAGCATTTAGTTTTAACTGGAGGCCGTTCTCAAATTTTCTGCTGTATCCAACACTCCCAAAAGTATTTTCATAGGTCTTCATAAAATTATCACCATACACCAGGGTACTGATGGTATTGATCAACGGCAGAATGGGGCTTTCCCTGTTGAACTGCGTAACCCGGCTGCCTCCTGCAAAACTCCAGCTGCTCTGCTTTATTTTACCCATTCCTTCATAATCCCTCGACCTTAGTCTTACTTCAAGCCACCCGTTAAAATGTTTATTACTAAAACCATAGCGCAGGTGCGGCAGTATGGATAAATTTGTTTTTGCCTGCCGTAAGTATTTATCGTAAGAGCCTTCGAGGTTAACAACAAGCCCCTCAGCAGGGTTATACTCAAGGTTTTTTATCAATGGCTCAATAGACCAGCTGTGAGACCCCATTTTTGTATATCGTGTACGGTGAATACCGCCCCAGAAAAGATCGGTGGGTTTTATTTTGGCCTGCTTCGCATTCAGCACATCAGCCGACATCTGGCTTTTTATAGAATCCTTGTTCACTTCAAACAGGCTGTCTTTTACCACGTAGTCCCTTGCTTCTTCCCGTTCCAGCGGCATGGGTCTTATCGTATCCCACCAGGCCTTGGGCTTTTTGTCCACTCCCGTATCATACTTTATGATGACATTGTTGAAAAAGTTCTTCTCGAAAACTGGCTGCAGGTTATAGTTAGAATATACATTCACAAAATTGCCGGCCGCATCTATTCCAAACTGGCTGAAATCAAAATGTATCAATTGGTTTTTCACCCGCCAGGTTTCGCTGTTAACAGGTGTGTGAAATTGCGTAAGTTTTAATGTATCAACAATTTCAAGTTGTGATTTTTTTGTAAGTACCAGGTCCAGGCTGTGGATACGCCAGTCGCCTTCTGTAATGTTGATGATACCGGAAAAAAGCGGCTCATAACTTCGTTTAGCCGTCACCTTTATAGAGTTGATCTCTTTACCGTCTTCCCAAAAACTGCCGAGGAATTTGTATTTGTAATAAAACAATGCCCCATCAGCCACAGGAGAAATAAAACCCCGGGGATTCAATTTTTGTGTAAAGAGAATGACGTTGTTGTCATACATATTGATAAAAGTCGGGAACGAAAACCCAAAACCATTACTGCCACTCACCCGGCTGCTCTTTACCTGCATTTTAAAATCATCCGGTTTCTGCATCGCCACAGAGGCAATGGATTCGGATAAATAAATGATGCCGGCACCGGTGGTGTCCAGCCGCATATCATTCCTGTCTTCATCCGGTATCTTCTGTCCTAGTATTTTCTTAGGCAGCCTGCGGAGTTTGATCATGTCTTTGGTATAGAGATCACAGGTAAAAGCATTCACTTCTTTCTGGTAGCCGGGTCTTTTTTTGATGGCCTCTCTCATGATGGCATAAGCAGGGTCTTCTCCTTGTTTTACCACCACCTCTTTCAATTGCAGTTTTTGCTCTTCTAATACAAAATTCACTTCCTCGTCATTATTACCCACCGTAACCGTTTTTTCCAACGCCGTATAGCCAATGTGCTGGCATACCAGGGTATAGGTACCCGGCTTTACATTCACCAGGTATTTTGCCCTGTTATTGGCACTGGCCCCAAGGGTGGTGCCCTTTATCGTAATAGAGGAATACGGAAGCAGGTCGCCCTGGCCGTTATACACCACACCCAGTATTTTCTGCGCTGATGAATGAAAGGAAAGGACAATGAAGAAAAAGAATAAGAGATTTCTCATATAGTTTGGTAATAGAGGCGAAAATAAGTGTTGGTTTGTTATAAACTTGTGAAACCGGCGCTGGTTACGACGCCTGCAAAGTAAGCAAAATCCCGCTCAGTGCAGGCACTTGAACCCCACTCATTTATTGTGCAGAATATCGGGTACAACTTATTCCAAAACAAGGCAAACCATTTATCTTTATCCAATAAATAAAATCTGTTATTCACAATTACCAATGAAACTGTTTACCTATCGTTCTTTATTAAAAAAGATACATTTGACCATACAATATAATTATCGCACCCTGGTACTCATCCTCCTTTTGATGGCAGGTATTGACCAACAGGCCCAGGCACAACAGCTGGATTCTGTTTTGGCCATTGCTGAAACAAATTTCCCCCGGGAAAAAGTGTATTTACAAACCGACAAATCAGTATATGCAGGCGGGGAAACTGTTTGGTTCAAAGCCTATATCACTGCAGATCATTTAACGGCACCGCTTTGTAAAACCCTGTATGCTGAATTGATCAATGACAAAGGGAATGTGTTGCAGAGAAGAACACTGCCCATTGTATTATCCGGTGCAGCTTCAGATTTCATCCTGCCAGATTCGCTCTACGATACCCGGCTCTATATCCGGGCCTATACACAATGGATGCTCAATTTTGATTCTTCGCAGTTGTGTGTAAAACCAATTTATGTGGTTCCCAAAAAAGCCGCAGCCAAAAAAAATATTGTAGCGGTGTATGCTCTTACGCTTTTTCCCGAAGGTGGCGACCTCGTAGAAAATATAGAATCGATTGTGGCATTCAAATCAGTTGACCAGGATGGAATACCAGTAACTGTAAAAGGTGACGTGGTTAATAACCTGGGCAAAAAAGTAGTTGCCTTTAATTCGGTACACGATGGTATGGGCAGCTTTTATTTGAAACCTGTACCTGGTGAAACCTATAAAGCAGTATGGAAAGACAAGGCCGGAAAGCTGCATGAAACAGCTTTGCCTGCTGCAAAAAAACAGGGTGTGACCTTACATACAAGTTTGATTGATAACAAGCTGCATTATACCCTGTTCCGCAGCGAGACAGCCGATGAGTCCTTTTTAAAGTATACCGTAGTGGCGCAAATGCAGCAACGGATGATGTATGCTGCATCCATCAACCTTAGTCAAAAAATAACTGTGACGGCACCGTTAGAAACAGATAGTCTTGCCGACGGAATAATGCAGATTACTGTTTTTAACGGGCTGATGCAGCCAGTAGCAGAAAGACTGGTGTTTGTAAACAACAATAACTACTCATTTATCACTGACCTGCACATGGCTGAACAAAATATGAACAAACGGGCACGTAGTGTATTGCAGATAGACGTGGGTGGAAAACTGCTTTCAAATGTATCCGTTTCCGTTACAGATGCCGATATGAATCCTGCAGGAAAAAATGAAGAAAATATCTTTTCAAGCTTGTTGCTTACCAGCGATCTCAGGGGTAGTGTATACAACCCGGCTTATTATTTCAGCAGCGATGCAGACTCTGTAAAACAACGGCTTGACCTGGTGATGATGACAAATGGCTGGAGGAGATTTACCTGGCAACAAATGATAGCAGGTAACTGGCCTGTTACCAAATACCAGCCAGACGACCGGCTTTCGATACAAGGTAAAGTTGCCGGGCTGTCGAGGACCATGCTGTATAACAGACCCATTACAGCTATACTTAAAACAAAGAGTGGACAACCCGATTATTTGAGTATCCCGGTGAATGAGAAAGGCGAATTTTTTCAATCTGGATTTTCATTTTTTGACACCGCCAAATTATATTACCAGCTGTCAAATGATAAAGACAAAACGATTACTTCTACAGGGGCGTTTTCATTCAGCAACAGTTTTGTAAAAGCACCTTTACTTAGTAAAGAAAAGATCGCTTCATTTTACCAACCGGAAAAAAACGATACAGGTGCAGTAACGAAGAACATTACTATAGCTGCATTACGGCGCACTGAAGAATCTGTTTTGTCAAAAACTAAAGTGCTGGATGAGGTAAAGATCATCACACAAAAAAAATCACTTAAAGAAAAAATAGACGAAGAATATACATCCGGTTTTTTTAGCGGCGGCGATGCGTACACATTCATACTGGAAGAAGACCCCACATCAATGACTTCTCCGGGAGTGTTGCAATACCTGCAGGGCAAAGTAGCAGGTCTTCAAATAAGCACCTCCGGCGGCCAAAGCGCCACCTGGCGGGGCAGTAACACCAGTTTCTTTTTAAATGAAATGCAGGCTGATGTAAGCATGCTGCAATCAGTAAACATGAGGGATGTGGCGATGATCAAAGTATTCAGGCCGCCCTTTATGGGTGCCAGCGGTGGTGCAGGTGGTGCCATTGCCATCTATACAAAAAAGGGTGAAGTCATTAATTCAAATTTCACCGGTTTGCCTTCCGTTACTGTTTATGGCTACTCTTCCATCCGGCAGTTTTATTCTCCTGACTACAGTGACAAAAATGCTGCGCCAGCCGAAAAAGATTACCGGGTTACTTTGTACTGGAACCCCAGTATTTATTTTGATAAGAACCTGAGAAGAATAACATTGCCTTTTTACAATAGTGATAATTGTAAAAAATTAAGGGTGATCGTGGAAGGTATTAATGAGAATGGGGTGCTTACAAGAGAAGAGAAGATATTTTAGGTTAACCGGGGCAGTGAGTTTACGCATCGTTAATTGCGTTTTTGCGCCAGTATCAATATGCTTTCTTATTCTGTAGATATTGTTCAAAAGAAAAGCAAAGGGAAAGTATATAAAATAAACAAAACATCGATGCAGGAATGATAAAAGCTGAATAATTGAACAGTTCAATTGGAACAGCGGTCATTCGCCTGATGAGTGGTGAGGCCAAAAGGATAAAACAAATGATATCGGATAGTAAAACCTTTAAAGTTCTGGGTGAATTAAATGTTGCAAAACTTATACATAAACCTAATACAGCCAGGATTGCAAAAAGCTGATCAACATTTCCAAAGTCAAATAAAGTAAATAATAACCACCCAAAAAATGGAAGTCCAATCATACTTCCCATTAGAATGATCAGGAGGTAACAAATAATTGAAAGGATTTTAAGAGTCTTAAGCCGTTTCATTAAAAGGTATTTTTCTGCCGCCAGTCTATAAAGTTCGCAACAAAAATATGCCAGGTTATTGCAGAAGGTATTGCAGATTAATCAGCCGCCCTCCGCACAAAACTGCCCGACAAAGCCGCCAGCCCTGCCACCAGCGCACCAATTAAAGCCGTGGCAGCAACAAGCGTAAAGGGGCTGTCTGACTGCAACAGCAGGATCGAAATTTTCTTTGCCATCAGGTGGTCGTTGTTACTACTGATAAAAAAACTCAGTCCGCCCCACAACAACAATAAGGCTATAAAACCTGATAAAAAAGACCACCATGGTTTTTGGGGTATGATGGCCGCTACAGCAAAAGCTGCAATGGCAATACTCCACCAGGGCAGGTACAAACAAGCTGCCATACTAAGCAAAGCGATCAATACTATAGAAACAAAAAATTTCATGTTACAACAATTAAATTATGATACTGGTCTATTAACACCTACTCTTGCATTGAACATTAGCAAATCAGCAAATCAGCACATCATCAAATCAGCACATTTTCCCATTTTCACATCTTCAAATTATCAAATTACTTCTTAAAACTCATCTTCCACTTCACCCTTTTATCCCCTGCCTCTTCTTTCTTCATCATCCACAAAGTATAGTATTTTCCTGCTGCCCATTGATCAACCGACGAATCATAGTACTTGCTTCCGGGATTTCCATTTTGCCCCCCGGGATAAACACCATAAGCCTCTGTTGCCTCTGTAAGATGTATAACCATCCGCCAGCTTGGCCCATGGTTTTGTTTGGTGGCATTGATGATATGAACACCTCCGCCAACAGGCAGGTTCAACCGGCTAAAAGCATCCAGCATGGCTAAATGCCCTACCCTGGTGGCTTTAAATTTGGCCCATTCTAAATTGCCGGCGGCATCAGCTTTTTTTAAGGTATCGGTTGCTTTTTTAAACGCTAAGGTAACCGCATCCGTTAGTCTTTCTTTTTCTGCGGTTTCAACATTGTCTATGAATTTATATGCAGAATCCTTCAGCAAAGCATGAAACAGCGTACTCTCAAAAGGGCGTTTGGTAAAGGGCGGTGCACTTTTAAACTCATCATCAAAAATGGTTGTGTACAAAGAATCGAGCAGCACTTCAAATACCGTAGCACCCTTTTCTCCAGCATCGTTTTTAAAATTCCAGTTGCGCAGGATATCAAATAGCTTCACCTGCTCTTCGCTAAAACTTTCTGTATTAATATTCTCCACAATAATGGGCGCCACTTCCTCTGCAACAATATTGTAGTTATCCGTCTGTAATGCCTTCATATCATCAGCCGTGATGTTCTGCATGGCACTTAGCCGCTTGTTGATGATCAGGCCACGGTAAATGGGATAATCATTGCCGAGATAATAAGGATAGGTACTGTCGGCAGGATGCTGGTTGGCACTGCTGACAAATCCTCTCTCGGGGTTATATTGTAAAGGCACTTCATCCTGCGGGATAAAACCCTGCCACATAAAACTGCTGTCTGTTCCGGGCATGATAAAATCTCCCTGCCCTTTCCATTTGGCTGGCCAGTTGCCCTGTGCACGCAAAGCAATGTCTCCATTCTTGGCAGCAAATAAACAGTTTTGTCCCGGTGTTCTTAGATACTGGGCTGCTTCGGTATAATCAGCATAGTTTTTTGCCCTGTCAAGTAAGTAAAAAAGTTTCAATTCATTGCCGGGGTCATGTGCCGTCCAGCGTAAAGCATAGTCATGCTGGTTGGTATTTTCATTACCACTGAAAGTTTTATCATACATCACCGGGCCAAAAAGCGTGTAGGCCACACTGTCAACATACTCGGTGCTGTCTTTTATTTTTATTCTTTCCACCCGCCACTCGGTTTGCTTCCATTCGTTGTTGAAGAAGTACTCTTTTCGTGAAGCATCTTTAAATTGTATTTTATAATAATCTTTTACATCTCTTCCGCCATTGGTAAATCCAAAAGCACAGGAATCATTGTACCCAATGATAACTGCTGGTGCACCCGGGAAACTAACCCCATAGGCGTTGAATGCAGGACAGCTCAGTTGTATCTCGTACCAAAGCGAAGGCAGGTTCAGCATCAAATGCGGATCGTTACACAACACCGGGGCGCCGCTTTGTGTTTTGGAACCGCTAACCGCCCAGTTATTGCTGCCATTATCACGGTCAGGTTGCTCCGCACTTACAGCGAGTAGATCTTTATTACTATTGTATAACGAATCAACATTGGCAGGTGCTTTTACAGGTACTTTCGGTGCCGCATACCCTGCGCCCCTGGGGATGATGGGATCGAGTGAATCCTGTTGCTGTGGAAACAACAGGTCAAAATCTTCCTTGCTAAAAAAATTCTTGGCATTGGTCATTTCAAAATCATTGTCATGACCCGCAAGGTCCCAGCTCATCAGCTTTAAGAACAAGGCAGTTTTTAGATTGCTCCAGGGTTCGGGTTGATAGCCCAGCAGTTTGTACTCAATGGGGTATTTACTTTCCGGTAAGGAGCTGAGGTAAGCATTTACCCCGGCTGTATAATTGTCACACATTGTTTTGGTTGCCGTATCTGCTTCCATTTCTTTTAACGCCAGTTCTGCTGCGTATGTCATACCCAGTCTTCTGAATTCCCGGTCGATACCCAAGGCTCTTTTCCCAACAATTTCGCTCAGTCTGCCCGATGCTTTGAATACTTGCAATTCCATTTGCCAGAGCCTGAATTTTGCATGCAGAAATCCCTGTACAAAATAGAGGTCGTTCTCCTGTTCTGCAAAGACATGCGGCACCAACCGTTCGTCAAAATATACATCCACTTTGCCTTTGAGGTTGGGAAAAGATAATTCGCCTCCAAAATCAGCATCTGCACTTTCGGCATTTTGCCAAAAACCATGCTGTGGACTCAGGAATTTCCCAAAAGCCGGGGCAGGTTTACCACCAATATTGAAACTTGTATTTAAAAGCATTACCAGCGTGATGGTAACAGCAGCAGTAATTAAAAGCGGCAAGATTCTCATAAGAAAATTTAAAGGACTAAAGTAAGCAAAACCCCCGGCACAAAACAAATGAAAGATTATTTTTGCGGCATGCACACCGAAAACATTGATGTAAAAAATATCCTTGGCCTGCAATTGCCCACCGACCCACGCTGGGTAAACCTGGCTGAAATGGAGCTGGAAGAAATTTTAACCGATCATGCCTATTGTGAGCAAAAGGCAGCCACCACCTGTATCTCCTTAATACAACGTTACCCGGACAGGGTAGAAATGGTGGAAGAACTGGCACCCATCGTTACCGAAGAATGGGGCCATTTCAGAATGGTGCTGGGAGAGTTGAAAAAAAGAAATTTACAACTCGGCAAGCAACGTAAAGACGAATACGTGAACCGTTTGCTGGAGTTTCAAAAAAAAGATGGCAGCGTGGAAGACCGATTCCTGGACCGCCTGCTTACCATGGCCCTGATAGAAGCAAGAAGCTGTGAACGTTTTAAAAGATTAAGCGAAGGGCTCGATGATGAATATATGCGGAACTTCTACCGGAAATTTATGGAAAGCGAAGCAGGACATTATACTTTGTTCATTAATTTATCGGAACACTATTTGCCAAAAGAAAAAGTGAGAAAGCGCTGGAAAGAATGGCTGGATTTTGAGAGGGAGTTGATGAAGGAGATGGAGGTGCGGGGGGATAGGATACACTGATAATGACAATTTTTAATGATGATTACTAGTTGATTGTTATGATTTGTATGATTGTTTTCAGAAGCTGTACCTTTTTTATAATAAGAGAAATGAATTATGGACAATAAGAAAAGATTGATCATTGACATGGACGGCGTAATAGCCGATGTGTACCAGCAATTCATTGCAATGGAAGAAAAAGAAAGCGGCAGCAAGATCAATATCCAGGATTTAAAGGGCAAAGAAGAATATAAGGCATTCCCGAATGGCCGCAAACACGTCAACTCAAAAGGGTTTTTCAGAAATGCTCCTTTAATGCCCGATGCTGTGGAATCATTGCGCAGGCTGAATGAGCAATATGAAATCTATATCGTTTCAG
>JAKQJG010000024.1 GCA_029561305.1 Bacteroidota bacterium
GGTTGTGCAGGTCAAGATCATGCCCTGCATTGATGCCCAGGTTTAATTCTTTTGCTTTGTGTGCAGCGGCCACATACATTTGTACAGCGTCTTTGTTTCCGGTGGCAAATTCCCTGGCATATTCTTCCGTGTATAATTCTATCCTGTCGGTGCCGGTAGCTGCAGCCCCTTCAACCATTTCAATCACGGGATCTACAAAAATAGAAGTACGGATGCCTGCTTTTTTAAACACTGCAATCATCCTGACTAAATAGTCTCTATGCTCCACCGTATTCCATCCATGGTTACTGGTTAATTGTCCCAACGCATCGGGCACCAGGGTTACCTGCGCCGGTTTTGTTTCCAGCACCAGCTGCACAAATTTTTCTTCTGTGCAGTTGCCTTCGATGTTGAGTTCTGTAGAAATTATCTTTTTTAATTCCTGTACATCACGGTAACGGATATGTCTTTCATCCGGTCTTGGATGCACCGTGATGCCATCAGCACCAAAGCGCTCGATATCCAGCGCTGTTTTAATGAGATCAGGGTTGTTGCCCCCACGGCTGTTGCGCAGGGTGGCAATTTTGTTGATGTTTACTGAAAGCGTTGTCATGTGGCAAAGGTAAACCCCTCCGCCCCTAAAGGGGGACTTTGCACCATTTAATTTTATAAAACTGCTGTATAGCTGGAATAAAAAAGCGATTCAAATGCTTGAATCGCTTTTAGGGGCATTTTATAAAATTATGTTCAAACAATTTTGATAGCACTTTCCAATGCCAGTTCCATCATGGGAAGCAGCGCTTTTTCCCGTTGGTCGGCGCTGATAAATTCGTGTGTTGGAATAATATCACTCACGGTAAGCAGTGTGGCAGCATTTTTTCCCAGGTGTTTGGCATTGGCAAACAGGGAAAACGCTTCCATCTCTACCGCATTGCAATGGTGTTCTTTGGCTACTTCGGGAGTGCCGGGTGCTGCACGGTAAAAAATATCGCTGCTGTGTATGTTTTCATTTTTTATAGTCAGTCCTTTTTCAACTGCCGTTTGTTTAATGATATCAAAAGCATTACCCTGGTGGGGGATCGCTGAGCCCTCAATACCCCAGGCATATTTGGCGAAAGTGCTTTCGCTGGCTGCCACATCCACATTGATCAGGTCAAATAATTTCAGTTCGGTGGAATAAGCGCCGCAGGTACCAATACGCATGATGCAGTCTACGGCATATTCAGTGTACAACTCATAGCTATAAATGCCGATAGACGGGCAGCCCATACCGCTTGCACCAACCGTAACTTCCTTTCCTTTATAGGTGCCGGTGAAATAATAAATATTCCGGGTGCTGCTCACCAGTTTCACATCCTGTAAAAAATTATCTGCTACGTATTTGGCTCTTAACGGGTCGCCGGGCAACAAAACTACTTTAGCAATTTCTCCCGGCTTGGCGCTGATGTGTACACTCATAATATCTCTTTTTAGGGCGGCTAAGATATGTGTTTTGTTGTAAGCATCTTAAGTTTTGCTAAGCTTTTGCTGGTTTAAGTTGTTACTTTTTGCTTGCCTTCCGATATACATCGGAATAACCAAAAAGGGCCCCGAATCCCGATTTCGGGATGGTACCCTGATGTAACACTGTGTTACTATAAACTCAAATTCAGTTCCCTGAAGTAGACCCTGCTGACTTTCGGTCTCTTTTCCCTTTTCTAAGCATGGCAGCACTAAAAATTCCCAACTCTCTTACATTTGCATAACGATTGCCGAAAAATAGACTGCTTGATGTACGGTCTTAGTTTCCACCAGTAACCGGGTTAGCCGCCTCTTTTTCTCCGGTCCCCAACTTTGTTGGGGAATGAAAAAAATGCGCAGCGAATTTTTTTCATAGGTGAAAAAGCAGCGGCGCTCCGGTTACGCTGCCCCACCGGCAGTGGAGGTGAAACCAGTTAATTTAAAAGAGCTATAAAACCAGAAAACATGACAACGATTGCAAAAAAATACGACCCCATCAAATACAAAACCCCCACGGGCAGTGAAAGAACCTGCAAAGGCTGGATACAGGAAGCAGCCCTCCGCATGCTCCTCAACAACCTCGATCCCGAAGTAGCCGAACGTCCCGATGATTTGATCGTGTACGGTGGCCGTGGCAAAGCAGCACGAAATTTTGAAGCATTGGATAATATCATTGCTTCTTTAAAAATATTAGAGAACGATGAAAGCCTGTTGATACAAAGCGGCAAGCCGGTAGGCATTCTCAAAACACATAAAGATGCGCCCCGGGTGTTGATCAGCAATTCTCAACTGGTACCCAACTGGGCCAACTGGCAACATTTTGAAGAACTGGAAAAGAAAGGCCTGATGATGTATGGACAAATGACAGCCGGCAGCTGGATATACATCGGCTCACAAGGAATTGTACAAGGTACGTATGAAACCTATGCCGCTGCTGCAGATAAACATTTTGGGGGTACATTGAAAGGCACACTGAATGTAACTGCCGGTCTGGGTGGAATGGGTGGCGCCCAGCCACTTGCCATCACCATGAACGAAGGCGTGGCATTGATCGCTGAAGTGGAAGAATGGAGGATTGACAAACGCCTGGAAACAAAATACCTCGATGAAAAATATACGGACATCGATGAAGCCATTGATGCCGCACTAAAATATAAAGCC
>JAKQJG010000045.1 GCA_029561305.1 Bacteroidota bacterium
TTCACCTTGTCCTGCAGGCACTTCAATGAAACTGAATTCCCTCCGCTGCTCCTGCCCCGCCCCTACTTCGTACAACACATTGCCAATCAAAAAACCGTTCCATTCATTTACATAATATTCTGCCCTGCCCAATAAACTTTCATCGGCTTTTTGCACGGTGAGTGCAGGATTAATGATATGAAGTTTCCGGTAAGTGCCGCTGAACTTAAACTGGTGTTTTTCGCTTTTTAATAACTCTGTCGTAAAAGTAATGTTGTCACTTCTGTCTGCCTGCTGCAGGTTTTTAGCAACCGGATAAAAATCACTGCGGGTAAAATAAGTGATGCCCCATTTGTTTGGTTTGCTGATATCAGACTTTATATATACCTGCCAGGTGTTAAATGCAAAACTAAAGGGCGTAAGTGTATCGGTTATCTTAGCTCTTAACTTATTGTGTTCACCCAGGTAACCAGCGCCGACCATCATATTTTTCAAATGGCTAAGCTTTTTACTAACGTCGATGGTTGGCCGCAGGTACATGCCTGTTTGAAGACTGTTGCTGATATTGCTCAGGCTTACACGCTGTACGATCTTCCAGCCTTTTACATCCATATCCAGGTCCAGTTGCTGTTTGATGCCGTTAAAACTGTCGCTCCGGTTGTAATTGACAATGGAATATTTAAAACTGTTGCCCGTTTTATCATTCAACCCGATACCTGCATTCAGCAGGCGCTCATCAGCCGGTGCAACAATATAGGGCAGGCTCCAGTCCCGGTTAAACTCCACATTTCTTAATCTTTCCAACGGCTTAAAACTTTTTTGCACGTACTCCACACCGGTAGTGGTTAATAGTTCAACAGGCTTTTTAAAAAAACGTACTGGTATCCGCTCTTTTGTAAACTGCAGCTTGGCCGCAGCGCCATTATCATTGCCCTTATCTCTTGAGGAAAACAAATTGATGTCATATTTACTCACCGCTACTTCAGCTTTCATCCTTGTGTTGTCATTAAAAGCATATTCAGCAGCAATGGTGGCCATCTGCAGTTTTTTAGGAGATACCAATAAGATCACCGGCATCCAGTCGCCCTGTTTTACACCATTTACAGGAGCCACCCACTGGAATACTCTTGCATTGGCGCCATTCAGCAGCTGCACATAATCACCCCTGCCGGTACCCAGGTAGGTAAATGAAACATTGTACAATGTATTCGTGTTGCTGGTGTCGTACACAAATATCGAATCGTTGATATTGTTGTACAGCGTATCGATCTTTTTATAAATGATCTTACCTGTGGCAAATGTATCCACTGTGGCGCCGGTGTAAAAGGCAGTATCGATACCATCTCCCACATCTGCTAAAAATTGCTTTTGGTTGTCATCCAGCGTTTGATTGATGGCAGAGTTCTTTGCATCCTGGTTAGTGAAAGCAGCGATGCTCAACAGCAGTTTATTCTTAAAGCTTACTTCGTTGTTTACATAAATATTACTGTTGAGATAATTCCTGTCGGCATACTCAAATTCCACCTGTATCCTTTTATCCTTTGTCACCATTTGCCTTGGTGTAAAAGTTAATTCGGCGGTATTGTAGTTGATCACGTAATCCTGGTCTTCCCCTCTTTGTAATAACACGCCATCTATCCAAACTCTTTCCGTTCCGGCCAGTACCGTAAAGAACAGTTCATTGTTGGCCCCTTGTAAGCGGTACGGCCCCTGGTTGCCCTCTACCGGTATCAGCACCTGCCTGTTGAATTTACCTTTGGCTACCGACCCACTTACCAGCAACGAATTTTGAATACCTTTTGCAATCTGGTTTTCGGTACTAAAAGAAGCTCCTTGCAACCGTTTGTAAAAATTGAGAAAATAATTTTTGCTCTGGCGGATGTCGATATCGCCAAAGCTGATTTGCCAGGTCCGTTTTTTAACTTGTAAAAAGATCCTGTCAAAATCACGCAGATCCTGCGTATTACCATCCGGCTGTATTGGGATATTATTGTCCGTTACTGCCGCCGTCAATTCCAGGCTGTCGCCAATAAAACCATTCAGCTGAAGGTTAAGGCTGCTGTTTAATACAGCGTCCTGCGCATTACCAAAAGAAATACCGCGGCCAATGCTGCCGTTGTAGTTGATGCCGCCAAAATCAAATACTGCATCGCTTTTTTTATTGAACTTATACTTGTATGCTTTCTCCAGCAAAAAATTATTTTTCACACTGTCGAAGTTCAGTCTTTGAGATACGGCATTGAGTTTATAAGGAAACACCCGGTACTGTACCATTACGGTTTCAGTGGAAGGCCTGTTAAGCCAGGTAAGCGTTGCGTTCACATGATCGAGGAGGTAATGCTCCGGTGGTACACCCACAATAGAAACGGTATTGGGCAAAAGGCTTAGGGTATCCAGCACCGTCACAGTGGTTTTAGTACTGATGGTCTTGGTACGCAGGTTACTTAATGGCGACGGGGCTGTTTGAGACAGGGATACCTGCACAAAAAAAAGGCACAGAAAGAATATTGGTATCCTTCTCAATTTTGAACGGGGGTTTTGACCGACCGGATAAAGTTAACGTTTATTGTGGAAGGAGCTGTTGAATGGAAGGGAAATTGGGATGGTGAGAAAAGAAAATGTTTTAGATTCAATTAGTGTGTCATTTTAAAAAAAGACAACGAAGTTGTTGATTAAGATTTCAATTAAATAAATTTATCCATTCGGTTTAATGTTTAACCGTAAAGTAATAGCCTGGTATTTCATTGAGTTTCCTCCTTCGTCGGAATGGCAGTACTTTGGGTTGTACACTGTGCCCCAGGAAATTAAATTTCTTGCTGGTTGACAGTACCAGATTCAGGCAACATCTGTTCTTTCAAAAAAATGAATAGGAAAAACTAAATCAACCCAACCTGCTACTGCACCCATTTCCCCAACTCATCCGCAATCTTCCTGTCATTACTCAGCCTGGGCACTTTGTTTTGTCCACCCAGTTTACCAATGCTTTTCATGTAATCTATAAAACCATTTTTTTTCACGGGAGAGATGTGCAGCTGGTCTAAGATATTGCCTCCGATGAGGTCATCGTAGTACACATTTTTGAGGCGCAGGTTATCATCTATCTTTTTGGCAAAGGCTGCCATATCTGTTGGTGTATTCTCAAATTCGATGAACCATTCATGGTAACTCTTTCCATCATTCATAGCGATCATGGGCGCTACCGTAAATTCAGTAATATGTACTTTTTCTTCTGCTGCAGCCTTTAATAAAGAAGCTTCCACTTCTTCGCCGATCACATGTTCGCCAAAAGCAGAGATATAATGTTTGGTGCGGCCACTTACAATGAGCCTGTACGGACTGGTGCTCACAAACTTTACCGTATCGCCAATATTATACGCCCACAGTCCTGCATTGTTGCTGATGATAAGTGCGTAGTTCTCTCCTGCTTTTACATCTTTCAACTGAAGACGGGTTGGCTTCTCATTAAATATTTCAGCAGCCGGTACAAATTCAAAAAATATTCCACTGTCCGTATTCAACAACAAACCTTCTGCTTTTTGAGAATCCTGGAAAGCAAAAAAACCTTCGCTGGCAGGAAACAGTTCGATTGTATCAACCTTTCTCCCAATGCTCTCAAACAATTTTGCTTTGTATGGTTCAAAATTTACACCACCTTGTACCATTACACTGAATTCTGGAAACAGCTCACCAATTTTTTTGCCGCTCTTTTCCTCCAGCCTGTCAAAATACATCTGCATCCAGGGTGGTATGCCGCTGATGAGTGTCATATTCTGCTGCAAGGTTTCCGCAACAATCTTATCCAGTTTTTCCTCCCACTCTTCAATACAGTTGGTTTCATAACTGGGCAACTGGTTGCTGCGCAAATATTTGGGCACATGATGATTCACAATACCACTAAGCCTGCCCGTTGGTACACCACCAATTCTTTCCAGTTCGGGAGAGCCACTTAAAAAAATTAACTTTCCATCAGCAAACTTTGTATTGCCTGTTTCTGCCATATAACACAACAGGGCATTACGTGCAGTGTTGATATGATTGTCGATTGAATCCTTTGAAATGGGAATGTACTTTACCCCGCTGGTGGTACCGCTTGTTTTTGCAAAATAGATGGGTTGCCCTTTCCATAACACATTGTGCTTGCCTTCCTTTATCCTTTCGATATAGGGTTTAAAAGCTTCGTAATCCCGTATAGGTACCAGCTTTACAAAATCTTCGTAAGTTTTAATGGAGGCGAAGCCATGCTCTTTACCAAACTCTGTTTTTGCTGCACTTTTTACCAGGTTGTTGAAAATGGATTGCTGGTCAGCTACGGCCGTTTCCATTCCCTTCCTGATCTGTTTGTATATATAGTTGGCAAATGGTTTTGCCAGGAAAGATTTTATTTTCATACTAACAACCTCCGCAAAGAATGATCAATATCACGGCTCGTGCTTCCTTTCTTCGTCAAATTACTTTACAAAAGTAAAGGTAAGTAAGTGAAATCACCGTTACAATACCATTGATGGATTTAATGAGGTTTTAATGAAGCCTGCGGTGCACCTTGTAGCGGGCTATTTACAGTCGCCGCAAGGCCAGTTTTTATCAAGATCAATGACAGTTACCACCACGATATTATTTCTTTTAGGGGCCACTACTACCCGTAACATTTTATCTTCTTTAGTCCTTCCTTCCAGTGGATATGTTTTGCCCCTGTCATCTTCTTCAATCTTTCTCTCGTTTACTTTTCCTGTTTCTAAAATTTCTTTTACTTCCGGTTCTGTGATATAACGGCAGGCCATGCGGCAACGGGCATGCTTTGTATAAATGATACTGTCTGGTGTCCGGGTGAATCCTTCATTTACACGGACAGCATCGGTGCTAATCTCAGTTTCCGCCTTGGTTGTACTGCCCCGTTGGTTTTTAAATACAAAATAACAAAGCAAACCGGCGGCCAGCAGTACAATATAGGGAGCATATCTCTTCAACATCAATTTTTTGTTTGCGAAAGTAAATGTTTTTCGAACAGCTTATTTTACATGGTGAGTAAAAGATTTTTTCACTTACAATGAAAGCGCATCCACCATTTATAGTATCAAGAATGGCAAATAAAAAAATAAAATGACCTACATATAAGGTTTATTTACAAAACGGCTTTATTTTCCTGCAAATAAGTCAACATCCCCAACAGGGCTGCATTTAACGCTATCGCACTATCTTTGCCCCGATGAAAAAGACCGTGGCATTACATACTTTGGGTTGCAAGCTCAACTTTTCCGAAACCTCCACGATAGGCAGGTTGCTGGAAAATGATGGTTTTGAAAAAAGGGATTTTGATGAAGTGGCAGATGTGTATGTTATTAATACCTGTTCAGTTACTGAAAATGCCGATAAAGAATGCAGGCAACTGGTAAGAAGGATACAACGAAAAGCACCTGAGGCTATGGTGGTGATAACAGGCTGCTATGCACAGCTGAAGCCAAAAGAAATTGCTGGCATACCGGGAGTAGACCTTGTGCTGGGTGCTGCGGAAAAGTTTAATATCGCAGAACACCTAAAAGAAATCACCAAGGGCGACAGTGCCAAAATATGCAGTTGTGATATTGAAGACGTCAATATTTTTACTGCCTCGCATTCTATCAACGACCGCACCCGTATATTTTTAAAAGTACAAGACGGTTGTGATTACAATTGTTCTTTTTGCACCATACCAATGGCCCGTGGCAAAAGCCGGAGCGACAGTATTGAAAATGTGCTGAAACTGGTAAATGATATTGCTGAAAAAGGTGCCAAAGAAATTGTGCTTACGGGAATTAATTTGGGAGATTTTGCGCCCCCTACTCCCGAACAACCGGGACAAGCGCCGCAAAAGGGGTATTTAAAGCAACCGCTTAAAAAAGAAAATTTCTTCTCGCTTATACAAGAGCTTGATAAAACAGCAGGTATTGAACGGTTCAGAATTTCTTCTATCGAACCTAACCTGCTTACCAATGACATCATCGAATTTGTGAGTAACAGCAATAAATTCATGCCGCATTTTCACATTCCGTTGCAGAGTGGCAGTAACAAGATACTGGGTATGATGCGGAGGCGGTATAAAAAAGAATTGTATGCAGAAAGAGTGGGTCTTATTAAAACCATGATGCCGCATTGCTGCGTAGGTGTGGATGTGATCGTTGGTTTCCCGGGTGAATCGGATGAGGACTTTAAAGAGACATTTGATTTTTTACATGCACTGGATATCAGTTACCTGCATGTGTTCACCTATTCTGAAAGAGCAAATACACATGCACTCGAAATCAAACCAGTTGTTCCGCTGAACATAAGACATGAACGGAACAAAACATTGCGTAATTTGAGTTATCAAAAAATGCAATACTTCACCAACAA
>JAKQJG010000049.1 GCA_029561305.1 Bacteroidota bacterium
GCTCCCCAGTGTTTCCGGATTTTTCTCCAGCTCGTTCATCACAACAAAAACAAGAAAACAAAGGTTGCAGAGGAATGTTATTTTAGAAAAGAAACGCAATGGATGATAGTTTAAAGTTTAAGGTTTAGGGTTTAGGGTTTAGGGTTTAGGGTTTAGGGTTTAAAGTCTAAGGTTTAAGGTTTAGAGTTTAGAGTTTAGGGTGGTTCTCTGCTGTCTTATGCACTCTTCAACAATTCAACAATAAAACAATTCAACAATAAAACAATTAATCAATTCAACCCTGCGCTATCACCCGTTCTTCCCCGCCAGCATTGGCACAAAAGAAAAATTCTCAAAAGCCTCTTCGCTGGTATTGTCGTCTGCGTTTTTGGTAAGGCGGAGCATACGTTGTTGTGCGCCTTCGTCTACGGGTATCACCATTTTCCCTCCTGTTTTTAGTTGTGCTACCAGCTTGGGCGGAATAAAAGGTGCGGCAGCCGTGATGATCACTTTGTCAAATGGCGCATAGGTAGGCAGTCCTTCATAGCCATCTCCGTAAAAGAATTTCATGTTGGGGTATTTACCTTTTAGTACAAAATGCTTTGTGCGGTCAAACAATACTTTTTGCCTTTCAATGGTAAACACTTGTGCTTTCATTTCTGCCAATACCGTTGCCTGGTAAATGCTGCCGGTACCGATCTCCAGTATTTTTTCAAAAGGTTTTACCTGCAGCAATTGTGTTTGGTAGGCCACCGTATAAGGCTGTGAAATGGTTTGCCCTTCTGCAATAGGGAAAGCACGGTCTTCATACGCAATCTCATCAAAAGCACTGTCTAAAAAAAAGTGCCGGGGAATATTGTTGATGGCAGTCAGTACAGCTTCGTCATTGATCCCTTTGTCCCGTATGATGTCCACTAATTTTTTTCTTAGTCCTTTGTGCCGGTATGTATCATCGTATTTTCTCATAAGAATAATAAGCAGCACGAATTACATTCTTTTTCATCAATAAAACAAAAAGAAAAGCCCCGGTATGCTATACCAGGACTTTACCAATTACAAAGTTTTTTTATCGCGGCATATGTTCATCAAAAAAACCGGTCACTGTTTTATTCCAGTTATCCAGGTTTTCTTTTCCTCTTTCAAAGATGTCTTTGTTTGCCTGGTTGTATTTGCCACTGGCGGCATTGATATCATTCACAGCTTTGTTGTAGCCATCCACTTCTTTCTGGTCATGATCCGATTTCTTTTCAAAATCCTTTTTGATCGTTTCAAATCTTTCCTGCACTAATAAAAAATCAGTGATGGGCTTAATGTAATCAGTAGATTGTTTTATGTAGAATTGCATTAGTTGCTTACAAGCGCCTTTTAACGCAGCATCACCTTCATAAGGCTTAATCGTTTCTAACTTTGTAAGGGCTTCCTGTGCATATTTCTGTAATGCGTTTTTATCCTGTTCAATGCCGCTGATATTTCCTTTTTCAATTGATTTAGCCAGCGTTTGCGACTGAAGGTAAGGCTTAAAAAAAGCGAGGTACACCTGGTGATAATGTGCATTTACATCCCCCACTGTTTTCATCTTTTCACTCATTTCGTCGTTGGACGACACCAGGTTGATATTGTTCTGGGATGCAAATAGCTTTTGTGCGGTATGCATTCTTTCATTGGCCTCTTCCATTTTTTTATCCACTTGTTCCTGCAGCATGATATAAGCTTCCATTTCATCATAACTCTGTTCTGCAATTTCTTCCATGTTCACGATCTTGGAATAATCATCATTCAGTATGTTATAGTAAAACTTCATAAAGCTTACAGAAGAATCCCTGTATGCGGCATCCCCTTTAAATTTAGGCATGCCGCTGATATTCATCCTGGCCTCCTGCACTTCATCCAATAACTGCTCTCTTAGCTTTTCTACTTTTTTTGCTCTTTTTCCATGTGACGCAGCACTATTATAGCTAAGGAACCGCTTGGAAATATTGCTGTGCTGCGTACTGATGTGCTGCATATAGGCACCGGGATCTTCAAAATTCTGTGCATCAGTTTCGGTTGTAAAAAATAGTGATCCCGCAAATAACAAAAGGGTGAAAGTTTTTCTCATACGTAAATATTACTTGTTTATTGATTAAGGTATTGAAAGCCAATCCTGCAAAATGCGGAACGACTCATGAATATAAGGGTCGGAAGCTACTTGCTGCAGGTACACATCATTCAGTTCCTTTCCGCTTTCGGTGGCGAACCTGATCTTCTCGCTGTCAAAATTATTATTGGTAACGGTGAGCAGCTTGCTTTTCTGCTCCTCTACCATTTCCACCAATGCCATCATCTCTTTGCTTTTTTTATACATTGCCGTGTAGGCTGGCCATTGTAAAGGAATATCCCGGCCTTCATTCATCTGTTGTAACCAGCTGGCCACTTTTTTTACCTGGATAAAAATACTATCTGTTTCAATACGCTTCCTGCTTTCCGCAGCTAATTTTTCAACTGGCAATCCCTTGAGTGGCTGGTACATGGCTTGTTTTGCATTGTCGGGTAACAGGGCGCTGGGAATATTACGCTCTCTTTTTTGAGAAGCCGCATACATATCAGGTATTATGATATCAGGCTCCACCCCTTTCCATTGTGTGGTGGTTCCATCAACCCGGTAAAACTTGCCGCCGGTTACTTTTACATAATCCGTAAAACTGCTGTAGTCTTTTTTCGTTGTTGCTTCCTCGTTAAATGTGGTGTCCATTGGTTGAATGGATTGTGCAGTACCTTTTCCGTAACTGGTGCTGCCAACGATCAATGCCCGTTTATAATCCTGCAGCATGGCCCCCGTCAATTCTGAAGCAGAAGCACTGCCGCCATTGATCATTACCAGCAGCGGACCATCGTACACTGAGCCCCTGTTGGGATCCTTTAAAAAACGAACCTTGCCTGTTTTGTCTTTAATAGAACCCACCGGGCCATAGTCAATAAAAATACCAGCCAGTTGCATGGCTTCCCAAATACTGCCACCACCATTCTGCCGCAGGTCGAGTATCAATCCTGATATACCGTCACGGGTAAGTTTGATGATCTCTTTTGACACATCGTTTGCACAGCCATCTATTTTTTCTTCCTCGTCATCGTCTTCCCTGCTGTAAAAGCCCGGTAACTGAATGTAGCCGATCTTTTTGGCTCCTGTGATCAAATAACTCTTCACAATGCCTTCATCATCTGTTATCTTTTCCTTAGTGAGCGTAACCTTTTTTGTTGAACCTGCCGCAGTCCTTACCGTTAGTTCCACTTTTTCATCGCTGGTGCCGCTCAGCATCTCATCTACTTCGCCCTCGTCCATTAACGAAAGATCCCTCTCCGGTTCAGCACCTTTTTTGATCGCTGTAATAAAGTCCCCCGTATGCAATTCACCACTTCGCCAGGCACTACCCCCCGGTTCAAGTCTTGCAATTTTATGGTTGCCATCCTCATCCTTGTCCAATGCAAGACCAATGCTGAATTCAAAACCGCTCAATCCTGTTTCAAAGTCTTTTTTATCTGCCAGGTTCATGTAACTGGTATGAGGATCGTAGCACCAGCTGATACAATGCAGGTAGGCGTCACCGTAATTTTTTTCAAATACGGCATCGTATGCCATCATTTCCTTTAGCATAATGTCGTGCTGCTTTTTCAATTGCAGTTTCACTTTCTTTTCCCTGGCTGCAAAATCAGCAGGCGCCACATTGAAACTGGCAGGAAGTATATCGGCGGTATCAATAGCGCTGGCAATATTTCTAAGAATACGCCACCTGGTAATCTGCTGATGACGCTCTGTTAACTCGGCAACAGTAGCCGGGTAGGTTTTAAATGGAAAATGCAGAGTGGCCGGTTTGGAGAAATCGGAAGGCACTGACAAAATAGTTTTTTGTACACTATCTGAACGTTGCAAAGCCTTTTTAAATAACCGCATGCTTTTGTCGAAAAATACCCAGCCATTGCCATTGATCTCTTCATCCAGTGTTGTTTTGCAGGTTTCCAGTTCATTTACCTCAGCCTGCAAAAAATACATCTTATCGTCGTCCAGCATTTCCATCCAGCGATGCCATAGCCGTTGCGAAGCGGTGTCATTCCATCGCAAGGGTGCGTAATGATTTTTATCAAGGAAAACTTTTAATGTTCTTGCCTTTGCGGCCAATGGAGTTACCACAGCACGCTGCGCTGAAGCTGTAAAAGATGCGGAGAACAAAACAATGAAAAGCAGGATTTTTTTCATGCTGCGTTAAGGGTATTAAGACAAAGGGGAAAATGCGCTCATCCTCCCCTTTGTACATTATTATTTCAGTTTCATTTCTTCAATGATCCTTTCGATCTTATCATTCAGTTCTTTTTCAGCCGCATCAAAACCATCTATGCCTGACAGTTTTGTGTTCACGCTAAAATAGAATTTGATCTTTGGCTCTGTACCGCTTGGCCTTGCAGAAATAGAGGTGCCATCTGCCAGCAAAAACTGCAATACATTACTTTTTGGCAGATCGATCGTCCAGCTCTCGCCTGTTTCCAGGTTCTTGCCTGTCTGCAATTCATAATCGAGGAGCTGCTGAACCGGTTTGCCATCAATTGTTTTTGGCGGATTGGCCCGAAAGCCTTCCATCATTTCAGCAATTTCCCTGGCGCCGTTCATTCCTTTCTTTACCACATTTACCAATGCTTCTTTGTAAAAACCATACTGCAGGTAAAGTTCGATCAGTTTATCGTACAGGCTTTTGCCCTTGCTTTTTTCATACGCTGCCATTTCGCAACAAAGCGCCACTGCACTTACCCCGTCCTTGTCCCTTATCTTATCTCCGATCATCAGCCCAAAACTTTCTTCGCCACCTATGATATAGTTCTCTTTTCCTTCCAGTTCCCTTATCTTTTCTGCAATCCATTTAAAACCTGTGAGCACACTATAACAGGCTACATTATTCGCTTTTGCAATGGCATCGATCATTTGTGTAGTAACAATTGTTTTGATCACCATATCGTTGGGCTGTGCAATGCCTTTGGCCTTCCTGGCTTCTATCATGTAATTAAAAGCGATCATGGCTGTTTGGTTGCCATTGAGCAGCACCCATTCTCCTTTATCATTTTTCACCCCTATAGCCACCCGGTCAGCATCAGGATCGGTTCCCATCAATATATCGGCATCGATGGCTTTTGCCTTAGCAAGTCCCATGTTCATGGCATCCCTTTCTTCGGGATTGGGATATACCACCGTAGGGAAATTTCCGTCCGGAACTGCCTGCTCTTCCACGATGTGCACACTATTGAAACCAAATCGTTTTAATACTTCCGGTACCAGGGTAATGCCACTGCCATGTATGGGCGTGTACACGATCTTTAGATCACTTTGTGCAGCACAAACATCAGGGTACACGCTCAGCCCCTTCACCATTTCCATATAGGCTTCATCAATGTCTTTACCTATCAGGGTGATATTGCTTTCGCCACCGCTCCATTTTACGTCGTCAACGGAGGCAATTTTTTCTACTTCACTGATCACATTCTTATCATGAGGAGGCACCAATTGCGAACCATCATTCCAGTAGGCCTTGTAGCCATTGTATTCTTTAGGATTGTGGGAAGCCGTGCAAACTACACCGCCCTGGCAGCCCAGGTAACGGATGACAAAACTTAATTCAGGGGTGGGCCTCAACTCCTCAAACAAATACACTTTGATACCGTTGGCTGCAAATACATTGGCAGTAGTTTCTGCAAAAAAACGGCTGTTGTTGCGGCTGTCGTGTGCAATGGCCACTTTGGCCTCGCCAAAACATTGTTTCAAATAATTGGCATATCCCTGTGTTGCCATTCCAATAGTGTATTTGTTCATCCGGTTGGTTCCAATACCCATAATACCACGAAGTCCGCCGGTGCCAAACTCCAGATTTTTATAGAATGCATCCGCCAGTTCATCCGGATTTTCTGTTTGTAATTTCTTTATCTCATCTTTTACAGACTGTTCATAATTGCCATTAAGCCATTGGTCAATCTTTTGTTGAATAGCAGCATCCATAATCGTTATAATTTTAGGCAATGAAGATATTGTTTTTTGATTTTAAACAGAAGAAGATATAAAATTTTTAAAACGAATCATCCCGAATCCCGGAACAAGAGCAAAATAAAAGCCCGTCCTTAACGAACGGGCTTCCAGATTACTTATTAAATTAAATTCTTACTTCTTTACAGGCCTGTACATTTTCAAAGCTTGTGGCATAAATGACTCAAGTTGTGCAATCCTTCTCTCGTCTGAAGGGTGTGTTGCTAAAAACTCAGGTGGCTTTTGCCCGCCGCCCTGCGACATTCTCTGCCAGAAAGGTACAGCTTCTCTTGGGTTATAGCCCGCCATTGCAGCTATAAACAAACCGAATTTATCTGCTTCCAGCTCGTGGGTTCTTGAATTGGGCAGTAGTAAACCAACTTGCACACCGGGTGCATAAACACTATTAAAGATTGAGTTTACTTTTGGATTCCTGGACGTAAGTGCATCACCTAAGGTACCCAGCCCCTGGGCCATTAAAGTGTTGTTCATTCTTTGGCCGCCGTGTTCTGCTACAGCATGAATGATCTCATGCCCCAACACAATGGCCAGCGCAGCTTCATTTTGTGCAATGGGCAGTAAGCCGGTATACACAACTACCTTTCCGCCAGGCATACACCAGGCATTCACTTCTTTATTATCCACCAGGTTAAATTCCCATTGGTATCCTTTGAGTTTATCAGATGCGCCAATTGAATCCATGTAGCGGTTTGCAGCAGCAGCCAGCCTGGTACCTACACGTTTTACCATCTCAGCATCTTTATTAGATGATGTTGACAATACTTTACTCTGGGATAAAAACTGGCGGTATTCTGTCACAGCCATTTCCTGCAACTGGCTTTCCGAAACCAGGCTCACATAACTTTTTCCAGTAAGCGCATTCTTCGTGCAACCCGAGACCAGGAATAAAACGGGTATGAGGGCGAGTGTAATAATTTTCTTCATTGTGAAAGGTTTTGTGTTTGTAAAACAATTGGCGTACCAATAATAATTTAATACGTTGTTAAAGTGAAAGACTCTTTATCTTGTCAAATGGTTGACCATGAAATGCAGAAAGGTTTAATAGAACTACCCCACTTTATATTTATTTTATGAATGCTGCAAACCTATAAGGTCCGCCGCCCGGGTATGCTGCATTGCAGACCTTATAGGTTTAGCGAGGCCAGCTTAGCCTGCAGCTTTTTGCCAAACAGATTTTTAGCAATGATGCGTCCTTCTTTATCCAGTAAAATATTGGCTGGAATAGCCTTGATATAATATTCAGCGGCAGTTGCATTTTGCCAGCCTTGCAGGTCACTCACCTGTGTCCAGCGCAACTCGTCCTTTACAATGGCCTTTGTCCACTTTGCTTTTGTTTTATCATAGGACACACCAAAGATGGTGAAGCCTTTGTCTTTGTAGGCATTGTGTGCGTTTACAATATTGGGATTTTCTTTCCGGCACGGTCCGCACCAACTGGCCCAAAAATCTATCAGCACATATTTACCGCGGAGGGATGAAAGACTGATCTTGTTACCCAATGTATCTTCCTGTGTAATATCCGGCGCAATATTTCCAATGGCTACCTTTTCATAGGTATCCAGCATTGTCTTGACTTCCTGGCCTGTTTTTGTTTGTTTGATGGATTCATCTAAGGCTGCATACAACGGTGCAACCTCCGTTGCTTCTGAATAATAGCTAAAATTTTCTTTGATGGCAATAGCGCTGATGAGGGACGCCGGATGGGCTTTTATAAATACAGCGGCATCATTTTTCTTTTCTTTGGTCAGTGCAAATTCTGCTTCATCCAGGCTGTCCATCATTACCGTATTTTTCATGCTGTCGGCCAATTCATACAATTGGTAATGTGCATTAAACTTGTCGTTGACCGGTTTCAGATGCTTTTGCAAAGCCAGGTTGTCTGTATTGATAGAAGATCCCCCGATTGTCCATTCACTTAAAGGGTATCCTTTACCAGAAATTTGCATATTGGAGCTTTCCATGTAAAACCTCAGGTAATCCTGCTTATCGTCTTTGATATCGAATATCGCCCTGCTGCCATTTTCAGTTATTCCTTTAAAAACAAAGCTTCCGTCTTTTATTACGCAGGAGTCTTTTGTTTCCGATCCACTTTCGTAAATGTTTAAATAGATCAAACCAGTTTTGATGTCATTGATTTTACCGGTGATGGTAAAGGGCTTTTTGGTTTGGGCGTTTGATTGAATGTTGGCGAAGGCGGCGAGGAGAAGGATGATTTTTTTCATTAGTATTGAATTATTAATAGCTGCATAATTATAATTAAATTAAGAGTTTCAGTTCTTTTGATACTCCAATACCCAGCTAAGACTATCCGGGTACTCAAGTTGAAACATATTAAAATCACCGGGCGCTATAAGTATTTGCACCTGGCCACTTTCTGGTGAATACATCAACGGAAAATGCTGCCCGATGAAATAAGTGGAACTACCGACAGCACTTTTACTTTCCCCATACAATTTTTTCCCGTTATAATAGAACTCAAAAGCATAATCCGATCTCTTACTAAAAGTAATGTCAGTAATCTTACACGGTAATAAAACACCATTCTTACGCAGCTCAACATACTCATTTTCATGCCTATTGATACTTATAATAATAAAAATTATAAATGCAACCGCAACAAAAACCTGAAATATTGATTTTAGCTTACCGGACATCTCAGCTTTGTAATAGCATTTTTAGTTTCCCGAAGGGTTAAACATTCTGAAAAGTTCCAGAGACATCGGAAGTTTTAAAAACTTCCGATGTCTTACGCAGATTCTCAAATATTCTCAATCACCATCGCACTGGCCCCACCTCCACCATTACAAATACCCGCCGCACCGTATTTTGCATTATTTTGTTTCAATACATTGATCAATGTAACAATGATCCTTGCACCGCTGCAGCCTAAAGGGTGACCAAGAGAGACGGCCCCACCATTTACATTTACTTTAGCTGGATCCAGTTTCATGCGGCGGCTGTTTTCAATACCCACCACGGAGAAGGCTTCATTCAATTCCCAGAAACTGATGTCTTCCATTTTTAATCCTGCCTTGGCTACTGCCTTTGGCACAGCAACAGCCGGTGTAGTGGTGAACCATTCAGGAGCCTGCTCTGCATCTGCATAACTTACTATTTTAGCAATGGGTTTCAATCCAAGTTCATCTGCTTTTTCTTTGCTCATCAATACTAAGGCAGCGGCGCCATCATTCATCGTGCTGGCGTTGGCAGCCGTTACGCTGCCGTCTTTTTGAAAAGCGCTTTTCAGTTCAGGTATCTTTTCAAACTTCACGTTAAAAGGCTCTTCGTCTTTTGCAAATAATAAGGGATCGCCTTTCTTTTGGGGAATGGCCACCGGCACGATTTCATTGTCAAATTTTCCACCACTAACGGCAGCCTGTGAACGCTTATAACTTTCTATGGCAAAGGCATCCTGTTCTTCCCGGGTAACATTGCAGGTGCTTGCACACATTTCTGCTGCATTGCCCATCGCTTTACCGTCGTATACATCGGTCAAACCGTCTTTTGCAAGACCATCTACCAAACTCACGTTTCCATATTTATTTCCCCAGCGCATGCTGTCACTGTAAAAAGGCACATTGCTCATGCTTTCCATCCCACCAGCCACCACAATGTCGGCATCACCCAGCAGTATGCTCTGAGCTGCCTGTGCAATGGCTTTCATGCCGCTGGCGCAAACTTTATTTACGGTAGTACAATTTACTTCGTTTGGCAGACCAGCAAATTTTGCTGCCTGCCTGGCCGGTGCCTGTCCGAGGTTGGCCTGGATAACAGACCCCATCAACACATCCTGCACCTGGGCTGGCTGAATACCTGCTTTTTCAACAGCGCCTTTTATCGCAATAGCGCCGAGTTGGGTGGCAGTAAATCCTTTTAAGGAACCACCGAAACTTCCAATCGGTGTACGAACAGCGGAGATAATATAGACTTCTTTCATTTGGAATAATCGTTTTAGGGTGCAAAGGTAGGGGTGAATAGTGAATGGTCAATAGTGAATAGTCAATGTATGTCTTATCCTATAACATGGATTACATTTTGAAAAGAGCTCTACATTTCAGACTCCATTCACCATTCACTATTCACCATTGACGACCTCATTTAAAATCAAACAGCGTTGCCGTAAACACTCCCCTCTCCCGTTTTTTAAACACCGCTTTCCAGTTACCATTGTAGCGGATCAGCGAAGGCACGAGCAGCTCTCCTGCATGCGTCATCTGTACTTCCATGCTTACTTTAAAATCATATACCATGGCACTGTAGCTGATGGTGTAGGTACGGGCCACCACTTCATATGTTTTATCATTGAACCAGGTGATCATTTCATCCACCACCACATCAGCTTCCTTGCCTTCTTTTACTTTTTGCTTAAAGATGTAACAACTGGTGCTGTTGTAATCATCCATGTCGATACTCATGTCGTAATACTCCGCCATTTCATCATCATAAATGGCAGTTTTGCTGCTCATAAAAGGCAGGCCTTTAATTCTTTTACCGGGATTGAAGAATAACATTTTCAATTGTTCCTTGTGTTTTTCCATCCCGCTTTTTCCTTCGGTACTGAATTCCTTGCCGGTTACAATATTGTCTTCTCCGCAAATTCTGCCATTGGTAAAAAACAAAGAAGCATACATATTGGCAGTGTAGTAATTGTACTGGTTATGCTCATCATAAAAATCCCCGGTAGCCTGTTCTTCAGTTACTTCCATGCGGCGGCAGTTGCTGTCCCGCAGTTGTTTTGTCTTACTGTATAAAGTGGCCTGCGGATTGCCTTTTTTGTCATTCATGCGGATATCGTTGATGGCAGCATAATTGAGAATGCGCAAATTGCGGAAGGCTTTGTAAAATGTGCTGTCGTTTTTGATGCGGTTGATAAAACTGGGTACGTTGAGTTTATTGTCGATCACCACTTCAGACAACATGATCGTTTTCTTACCTACTTCCACTGAGCTGTCTGCTGCATGCTGCAGGCTATCCTGCCCATAACAGTTGAATAGCATGGTTACAATAAAAAAAGGCATGATCTTAAATATCATACCTGCAAATTATCACAATCATGGTGGGTGTCCAAAGTTTCTCCATAAAGGTTGACAACCTTGTTAGTGTATAAAAATAAAAAAAGCTGTTACCGGCAAGCGTGCATTTAAATCTAAGAGTCTGCTGTAAGGTTGTCAACCTTAACAACCACCCTGCTACTTCACAAACATCATCCGGTAATCGGTTTTAATTTTCCCCTTGGTAATGTCTTCCAGTTTTCGCTTCAGCATTACTTTTTTTAAGGGTTTGATATAATCAATAAACAGCTTCCCTTCAATATGATCATATTCGTGCAATATCACTCTTGCTGTGATACCATTGAAGGTTTGTGTGTGGGTTTCAAATGCTTCATCCTGGAATTGGATGGTCACTGTTTCATTCCGGTTGATGTCTTCCCTTACTTTGGGAATACTTAGACAGCCTTCATTGTACGACCATTCTTTGCCCGTGATGTCGAGGATCTGTGCATTGATAAAAACACCTTTAAAACCCGGTGCATCCGGAAATTCATCCGGGTCATCATCTTCGTCCATATTGGCAAATATCTGTGTACTGTCCACCGTGAACAGTCGGATGGATTTATTGATCTGCGGGGCAGCCAGGCCCACGCCATTGCTGTTGTACATGGTTCCCCACATATCGGCGATCAGTTTCTCTAAACCGGGATAATCTTTTGTTATATCAGCGGCTACTTTTCGTAATACAGGTGCCCCGTAGGCTACTATAGGTAAAATCATAAATTATTTTGTAAAGGGTATGTCAAAAAAACTTAGCGGCATTTTCTACATCATCCCAAAAGCCGGTAAAGATATTGGTATCAAAAACAAATACTTTACGTATCTCTTAACTTTCTCTGGTACTCAACGCCATCCCCAAATTCACCTTTAAATTTTCCAAAAAAAGTTGCCAGCCATTCTTTTTCAATAAACAGTTTTTCTTCCTTTTTAGACAGCTTTTTTTTGTCTTTGCCTTTTCCATTCTTCAAAAATACAGATTTATTTTATAGGCTACGTCCCATATACTCCTGCAACATAATGGTGGCCGCGATCACATCCACATTACCCTTTATACGCCGGTCCTTTTTCTTCATGCCCATTTCCAGCATGGCATCTTTGGCCATTTTAGAAGTATAGCGTTCATCCACCGTTTTCAGGGGCATGTTGGGAAATTCCCTTTGAATTTTTTTGATAGCCGCCTGCACTAAAGGCGTTCCATGTGTATCACTGTCATCCCAGTTTTTTGGCAGGCCAATGATGATCAACTCTACTTGTTCAAGAGCAAAATATTTTTTCAAAAAAGGTATCAGTTCCTGTGACTCGATGGTATCAAGTCCGGTGGCAATGATCTGTAAAGGATCGGTAACGGCAATGCCGGTGCGTTTTCCGCCGTAGTCTATAGCAAGGATCCTGGGCAAGTGTTGAGGTTTAAAAGTTTAGTGGTTTAGAAGTTCAGGAGTTTAGTTTAAAAAGATATCCAGTAAAACAAACACCGAAAATACAATGGAAGCAATGCCATTGGTAGTAAAGAAAGCCATATTTACCTTGCTTAGATCATTTGGCTTTACCAGCAAATGCTGATAGATGAGCAGGCAGACAAAAAAGCCGGCTCCAGCCCAATACCAAAAGCCAAATTGGCCATAGTAACCTGCAAATAAAACAAAGCCTGATGATAACAAATGGAGGAGTTCTGACAATCTCAATGCCTTTATTTTCCCAATAGCAGCCGGTATGGAATGCAGTTGTTGTGAACGGTCAAAATCTTCATCCTGCAATGCATAGATAATATCAAAACCGCTTACCCAGAACAAGACGGCAAATGAAAACAAGATGGGCAAGAGGGCAAATTGTCCAGTTACAGCAAGGTACGCTCCTATTGGTGCAAGGCTTAACCCAACTCCCAATACCAAGTGACACAATGCTGTGAATCGTTTTGTATAACTATAAAACAATACAACAAACAATGCCACGGGTGATAAGAAAAAACAAATTTGATTGATAAAGAAAGTGGCCGTGATAAATACAACACAATTAATGATCACAAAACGCAAGGCACTTTCTTTTGAAATAATACCGGCAGGAATTTCCCGGATGGCCGTTCTTGGATTCTTTGCATCAAAATGGCTGTCGAGATAGCGGTTGAAAGCCATGGCGGCAGAACGGGCGGTGATCATGCAGATAAGAACAAGAATGAACTTAATTGCAACAGTTTTAAGCAATACAAAATTTGTTATATCGTTTCCCAAGCCGATTGTTTTATTTAAATTCCATTGCCCGGTGTACAATCCTGCGGGAGAATTGATTCCCAAAAAAAATCCAATCAACGCAAAAGGCATTGCAAAAATGGTGTGGCTGAATTTAACCAGCGACAAGTAATTCTTTATTGTAGTTGCCATGCAATTGCTTTAATCATACAAATCATATCATTCATACTAATCATCATAAAAATCTTAATCCCCATCAGCTATCATCGTCCTTACCACTTCCCACAATACAACACCCGCCGCGGTGGCAATGTTCAAAGAATGCTTCATGCCCAGTTGCGGAATTTCAATACAGGCCCTGCATTGCTCAATGGTGGTTTGCTCCACTCCTGTTACCTCATTGCCCAGCACCATCGCTATCTTTTCTCCTGGCCGGTAGGGCAATCCATTTAGTGCAATACTGCCTTCGGCCTGTTCAACGGCGTAGACATTGTAGCCTTTTTCTTTTAAATCTTCAATGGCCAATGTGGCGTTGGCAAAATGTTTCCAGCTAACGGTATCTTCTGCACCCAAGGCTGTTTTCTTTATTTCTTTATGCGGGGGAATGCAGGTGTAGCCGGTGATATAGATCGCTTCCAGCAAAAATGCATCGGCAGTACGAAATACACTGCCCACATTGTAAGCACTGCGGATATTTTCTAATACCACGATCACGGGCAGCTTTTCACTCTGCTTAAACTCTTCCACCGTTTTACGGCCCAGTTCATCCATGCTTAACTTTCTCATGCGCCGCAAAAGTAATTAACAGCGGGGATAAAACTCCTTATTAAGAAACGAAAGCCCTTATTTTTGCGAGCCTCCCCAAACCCCTCCAAAAGAGGCGCTTTGGAACCTGCGAAATAAAAACTTCCTTTATATTAGCTGGAGGCAGCTGATCTTGTTGATTAAAGAATCAACGATGATGTGGAAGATAAAATGATCATTAAATAACTAAAAGTACCGTCCCTTCTCTTTTGGAGAAGGGATAAGAGGGATGAGGCCATGGCTAAAGCAACCACCGAAACACCTTTAATGCAACAGCACAATGCCATCAAGGCACGCTATCCTGATGCTATTTTGCTTTTTCGGGTGGGTGATTTTTATGAAACCTTTGGCCAGGATGCGGTGAATGCGTCTTCGGTATTGGGTATCACCCTTACCAAAAGAAATAATGGTGACGAGAACTCTTCTCAATTGGCCGGTTTTCCTCATCATGCGCTGGATACTTATTTGCATAAACTGGTTAAAGCTGGTTACCGGGTTGCCATCTGCGATCAACTGGAAGATCCCAAACAGGCGAAGGGCATTGTAAAACGGGGAGTAACAGAATTGGTTACACCCGGTGTGGCTACCAGCGACAAATTGCTGGAGCACAACAGCAATAATTTTTTAGCAGCGCTGCATTTTTCAGAAGAAAATAAATTAGGTATTGCGTTTTTAGATATCAGCACCGGTGAATTTTTTGTTGCTGAAGGCGATAAGGAATATGCTGATAAATTATTGCAAAGTTTACAGCCGGCGGAAGTGGTCTTTCAAAGAAGACAACAGAAATCTTTTAAGGAATATTTTGGCACCAAATTTTTCACCTATGGTTTGGAAGAATGGATATTTGATGCAGCCTACTCCACCGAAAGTTTATTAAAACATTTTGGCACGCATAGCCTGAAAGGTTTTGGTATAGAAGGACTGGATGCAGCCATCATTGCAGCCGGCGCCATCTTGCATTATTTAAAAGATACCGAACATCCCAATCTCGGTCATATCACTTCCATACAACGCATCGACCGCAATGAACATTTGTGGATGGACAGGTTTACCATCCGCAACCTTGAATTGATGGGCGGGGCTGAAGGCAGTCACACATTGTTAAAAGTGCTGGATAATACCGTATCTCCAATGGGCGCCAGGTTGTTAAAACGCTGGATGCTGATGCCGTTGAATGACCTGGTTAAGATCAATGAGCGGCTGGATACGGTGGAGTTTTTCATCAAAGAAACTGACACCAGGAATAAAATAACACAGCACATCAAAGCGGCTGGCGATATTGAGAGACTGGTGAGTAAAGTGCCGCTGAAAAAAGTCAACCCAAGGGAAGTTGTACAAATTGCCAAAGGCCTCCAGCAGGTGGAAGCCATTAAACAAATTTGTGAAGGACTGGACAATAGCTATTTAAAACGTTTGGCAGATTCACTTAATCCCTGCCAATACATTGTTGACAAAATTGTAAAAGAAATTATTGAGAACCCTCCTGCCCTTGCGTCCAAAGGAGGAATGATTGCTGATGGCATTGATGCCAACCTGGATGAACTAAGAAAAATTGCCAGTGGTGGAAAAGATTATTTAATAGAACTGCAACAGAAGGAAGCAGGCATCACGGGCATTTCATCTTTGAAGATCGGGTACAATAATGTGTTTGGTTATTTTTTAGAAGTGACCAATATTCATAAATCAAAAGTACCTGCCAGCTGGATCAGGAAACAAACATTGAGTAATGCTGAACGGTATATCACACCGGAATTAAAAGAATACGAAGAGAAAATTTTAGGTGCAGAGGATAAAATATTCCAGATAGAATTACAGTTGTTTGAAAAGCTGCTGAATGAATTGCAGGACTATATTGCCCCGATGCAAACCAATGGGCATGTGCTGGCGGTGCTGGATTGCCTGGCTTGTTTTGCTAACAATGCACTTCAACTAAAATACAAGAAACCAATTGTAACAGATAGTAATATCCTGGATATAAAAGCAAGCCGCCACCCGGTGATTGAAAAAAACTTACCTGTTGGCGAAAGTTATATTTCCAATGATATTTTGCTCGAGCCCGATGCACAACAAGTGATCATTCTCACCGGGCCAAACATGAGTGGTAAAAGTGCGATCCTCCGGCAGACGGCATTGATTACTTTAATGGCGCATATCGGAAGCTTTGTTCCTTCAAGTGATGCAAAGATCCCCTTAACGGATAAAATATTTACCCGGGTGGGCGCCAGCGATAACCTGAGCGGCGGAGAAAGTACCTTTATGGTGGAGATGAATGAAACGGCCAGCATCATCAATAATATCACCAGCCGCAGCCTCATCTTATTAGATGAAATTGGAAGAGGCACTTCCACTTATGATGGCATCAGCATTGCCTGGAGCATTGTAGAGCACCTGCATAACAGTGCCGCACAGCCCAAAACATTGTTTGCCACACACTACCATGAACTGAATGAGCTGGAAAATAAATTACCAAGAGTAAAGAACTATCATATCACCAATAAAGAAGTCGGCAATAAAGTGATCTTCCTGCGAAAACTGGCTCCCGGTGGAAGCGTACATAGTTTTGGTATTCATGTGGCAAAAATGGCGGGCATGCCGCCTTCGCTGATTGACAGGGCCAATGAAATTTTACTGCAACTGGAAGAAAGCCGCAACACAGGCACTTATGGTAAAAGCAGTTCATTGGACGAGACCATGAAGAAGATCGCTACTCCCAAAATGCAATTAAATATTTTTGATATTCACTCGGCAACTTTTGAAGAGATAAGGGATCTGCTGAATGCGGTGGATATAAACCGCTTAACTCCGGTGGAAGCTTTGCTGAAATTGCAGGAAATTAAGGGAAAAGTGAAGTAAAATATATTTTAAGTAAATCATCAATGAAGTCTTTAGTAGTCTTTTCAATTGTGTTATGTTTTTTATTTCAATCCTGCTCCACGATTAAGTTTGAAAAATACT
This sequence comes from Bacteroidota bacterium, assembly GCA_029561305.1. GTDB lineage: Bacteria > Bacteroidota > Bacteroidia > Chitinophagales > Chitinophagaceae > Ferruginibacter. Next base: position 17,031 of record JAKQJG010000049.1, read on the forward strand.
ATCCGCTAATCGCCGATAAACAAACCATCTTTTCCTTTTCAGGAGACTCCGCAAATAATAATACAAACTACCATGATACATTAATTTGCCGGGTAAGAAAAGCAGGAATTTTCAAAAATGCTGAAGGCATTAAAAAAGGTATAGCAATACTTAGTCCCAATGCTCAGGTTCAGGGTGGTACTAAGCCAATCAATTTTTTCTATTATGAACATCCCAATCATACATTAGAAGACAGCACTTATATAACGGAGCGTTCGTTCTCAGGGCTTTCTTGTTGTTTCTATGAAGGAAGATTATACATGGGCAACATGGGAAGTAAAGATCAAAGATATTGGCAAGAGTTCTTCCCCAATGTATTCCCAAGAGGAATTAAAATTGGAGTGAATTATTTTTATAAACGTGGAGATAGTAAGAGAACTTTTACTTTCATTGGAAAGGAGAATATTGAAGTAGATAATAAAAAATATGACAATTGTGCAGTACTTACCGTGAGCGATAACATCAGTGGACTGAAGGGTAATGATACCATATGGTTTGCAAAAAAAACCGGGGTTATAAAATGGGTAAAAAAAACCGGATATACTGGTGTAATAACTAACAATTAACTTTTATTCTCTGCCTGCGCCTTTCCCAGCCTGTCATTAATTGCCCTCCCAATTCCTTCATCAGGAAATCTTTCTGCCAGGATCACATCCACTTTTAATTTATCCGTTAACCTTAACACTGTAAACAAATTTTTAGCGGCTTCATCCAGGTCAGCATTATTCGACAAAATAAATTGCCTGGCTTCATCAATGCCTTCAAACTGTTCTGTAAAACTGATGGTTGCAATGCGTTTCCCTTCAAAATGTTTTTTTAGTTCATCAATATCTCCCACATATAAAGCCGTGTGGGGTGCATAATGACTTTTTAACTGGCCTGCTGTTTCAGGATGTTCTTCAGAAGCTAATTTTGCAACGGTCACTTTTTCTTTCAGCAGTTCTTCTATCTGTTCTGCACTAATGCCACCGGAACGATACAACAAAACATTTTCGTTTTCGTCAAAACCAATAATGGTGGATTCTAATCCAACTGTTGCAGCGCCGCCATCCAGTATGTAAGGGATCTTTCCATCGAGGCCTTCCAGCACATGCTGTGCAGTAACCGGGCTAATGTATCCAAATGGGTTGGCGCTGGGAGCTGCCAAAGGAAAATCAAGTTCATCCAATAATGCCAGTGTTAATGGATGATTAGGAATACGTATCGCCACTTTATCACTGCCTGCAGTCACCAGGTCGGGAATGGTATTTCTTTTTTGTAATAAAAAAGTGAGCGGACCAGGTGTAAAAGCAACAGCCAGCCGTTTGGCTTTTTCAGGTACATGCTCCACATATTCTTTTGCCTGCCGCCAGTTGGCAATATGTACTATCAATGGGTTAAAAGAAGGCCGGTTTTTAGCTTCAAATATTTTAAGCACAGCATCTTCATTTAAAGCATTGGCAGCAAGACCATACACCGTTTCTGTAGGAATACCCACTACATCGCCGTTCATCAACCAGGTTTTGGCGGCCTCAATATCATTTCCAGTTATAGTGTGCATAAAATTTCGCTGCAAATATAGCCGCCCCGTGGTTTATATTCGATTATTGATGAACACAAGGGCTAATACCCTGTTAAAGTATTTACCGTTCATGCAACGCTTCTAGTACAAAATGTATCAAACAATTAGTTTTGCAAGAGTTTTTTATGATAAAGAAGTATAGTTTTATTTTATTGCTTGGATTTATTTGCTGCAGGGCTTTAAGCCAACCATGCACCACTTTAGGTCAAACACCCGCAACTGCATTTCCTGTCTGTGGCACCGATACATTCAGCCAGAGTACCGTACCGGGCTGCGGTGGCACAAGGGTGTTTGCCCCTGGTTGCGATGACATACCACTTGCTGATATCAACCCTTTCTGGTACCGGTTCACGTGCTTTAGCCCTGGTACGCTTGGCTTTAAAATAACACCCAATGATCTTGCCGATGACTACGACTGGCAGATATTTGACATCACCGGCAGGAATGCCAATGACGTTTATCAGAATGATCCTTCTATTTTTGTTGCCTGCAACTGGAGTGGCGAAACAGGCATTACCGGGGCTTCCAATGCCGGCACGTCCAATATAGTATGTGCCAGCAATGGTTCTGCATTCCGCCCTTTATTCAGTTCTATGCCCACGCTTATCCAGGGACATGAATATATATTGTTGGTGAGTCATTTTACCGTGTCTTCTCAAAGCGGCTACGCATTGTCTTTTGGAGGCGGCACAGCAAGTATTACTGATCCCACAGAACCGGCATTACAGGGTGCCAGGGCTATTTGTGACGGTATTAAAATGACCGTGAAACTGAATAAGAAAATGAAATGCAGCAGCCTTAATGCAGATGGCAGCGATTTCACTGTCACACCCGCCTTTGCACCCATCATTTCGGCAGAAGGGGTCAACTGTGATGCTGGTTTTGATATGGATTCGATCATACTTACGCTGGCAAGCCCGGTACCACCCGGTAATTATACCATCACAGTAAAAAATGATGTAAATGGCATCAACCTGCTGGATAATTGCGACCGTACGATCCCATTAGGACAAAATCTCTCAGTAACTGTATTTCCTCAAATACCAACTCCCATGGACAGCCTTACAAAAATTGGCTGTTCGCCGGATGAACTCGAACTGGTATTCAGCAAACCGATGCTCTGCAATACCGTGGCTGCCGATGGAAGTGATTTTATTGTAACAGGGCCCTCACCGGTTACGGTAGTTAGTGCTGCAGGTTTTAGTTGCATGGATGGACTGAGCAGTATCATCAGGGTACAACTGGCCGGCCCCATACAAACAGGCGGAACTTACAGAATTACACTGCAAAGAGGTACCGATGGAAATACCGTGAGTAACGAATGCAGCATGGAAACTGTGGCAGGCTCCTTCATTAATTTTACTGCCACAGACACCGTAAATGCTGATTTCAATTTCAACATCAACCTGGGTTGCAAAGTTGACGTCGTTAACTACAGTCATCCAGGTGGCAATGGTGTAAATAAATGGCTTTGGACATTTGACAATGGTATCAACAGTACAAAAAAAGATACATCTGTTAGTTACACCGTTTTTGGAAATAAAACAGCCACACTGATCGTTAGCAATGGCGTTTGTAGTGATAGCACCACTAATAATTCAATCCTCTTAGATAACGAACTTAAAGCGGTCTTTGAAAATACAGCCGTGGTTTGTCCGCAGGATGGTGCCGTTTTTAAAGAAAGAAGTTATAACCGGGTAGTTGCCTGGAACTGGAGTTTTGGTGAAGGACTTTCCAGTACTTTACAATCTCCTCCGCCACAGTTTTATAATGTAAACAATGATAACAGTATCCGTGATCTGCCAACCAGGCTCATCGTTACGAATGATCTGGGTTGTTCGGATACCGCCACCGGCACCATAAGGGTCGTTGGCAATTGCTTTATCGCTGTTCCAAAAGCGTTTACCCCTAATGGTGATGGACTCAACGAATTCCTCTACCCTACCAATGCTTACAAAGCCAAAGACCTGTATTTTGCCATTTTCAACCGCAA
>JAKQJG010000067.1 GCA_029561305.1 Bacteroidota bacterium
ATGTTCAGCTCGGTTCGCAATGCGGAGCATGTTCGTAATGCGCTCAATATCGGTGTACATACTATTACAGTTCCACTGAAAATACTGAAAGGCCTTACTGAAAACCATATGACCCAGTTGGGTACGGAACAGTTTTTAAGGGATACTAAATTGATGACGGTAAAAGTGAATGAAGCTATCAATGGTGTAAATCCGGTAGTGGATGGGGATACCAATGTAAAAGATGCCATTGTAAAAATGACGGAGTTTGGTTTTGGTGCCATCGTGGTGGCGGATAAAGATTTGCAGGTAAAGGGTGTATTTACAGATGGGGATCTTAGAAGACATTTGCAAAGCGATGGTTCTGCCATCCTGGATAAAAAACTGGGTTCATTAGAGTATAAAACACCGGTGAGCATTGAAGGCAGTATGCTGCTGAATGATGCAGCTGCAATATTTAAGAAAACAAATGTTGACACCATCATGGTTACCGAAAACGGCAAACCAATTGGTATGCTGGATATACAGGACCTGGAAGCGAATTGATTTGTAAAAAGATCTAAAGCCATCCCCAACTCGTTGGGGATGGCTTTTTTGTTCAAACACTCTTATAAAATTCATTAGCTTTATCCAGTGCAAATTATACAGCAGCTTAATTATCGTTTTTTATGAAAGCAAGCATATCACCGGAGCAGTATTTCAGGGGTGAATTTATTTCAAGTCCCCCTACGCTAAAGCAAAAGCTTAAACAGGTAAAAGCCTTTGTGTTTGACTGGGATGGTGTTTTTAATGATGGAAGGAAAAATATGGAGGGGCATAGTGGCTTCAGTGAAACAGATTCGATGGGTGTGAACATGATGCGGTTTAGCTATTTTTTACAGCATAAGCAACTGCCTGTTACCGCAATTATCACGGGTGAAAATAACCAGTTGGCATTTTCATTTGCTAAAAGGGAAAACCTGCACCTGGTATATTACAAAGCTGCTAATAAAGAACACGCATTAATGCATTTGTGTGAACAGCACCGCATATCTCCCGCCGATGTATTGTTTGTGTTTGATGATGTATTGGATTTTTCAGTGGCAAAACTGGCGGGTGTGCGGTTTATGATCGGCCGTAACTCCAATCCTTTATTACTTGAATTTGCAGCAGAACGAAGGCTTGTTGATTACATCACAAAATTCAGCGGCAACGAAAATGGGGTGAGAGAAATATCGGAGATAGTAATGAGTATGAGCAACAATTTTGATGTGGCACTTGAATTGCGTATGAAATATGCAGACGCCTATAAAGATTACATTACCCTGAGAAATAAAATAGCAACCCAATTTTTTACCACCAAAGACAACGGGATCATACCCGGCTGATGCTATGATTGTTGGAATTATACCTGCCCGCTATGCCAGTACCCGTTTTCCCGGAAAGCCCCTGATTGATATTGATGGAAAGACAATGTTACAGCGGGTATATGAGCAGGCAACAAAAAGCAAAGCACTTGCAAAAGTAGTGGTAGCCACAGATGACGAACGGATTGTTGATCACGTTACACAATTTGGTGGCGAAGTGGTGATGACTGCACCGCATCATCCAAGCGGAACAGACAGGTGCCTGGAAGCTTTACAGCAATTAAAAGAACCTTACCAGTATGTTATCAATATACAGGGTGATGAACCATTTATAGAACCGGAACAAATAGATGAACTGGCAGCTGTACTCAATGACGGCACAACAGAACTGGCAACACAGATGATTGCCGTTGACAGTCACGAACTGCTGTTTGACAAAGGAGAAGTAAAGGTCGTCCTCAATACCAGCAACGAGGCACTTTTCTTCAGCCGGATGGTAATACCTTTTATAAAAGGGGTGGACGAAAAAGAATGGCATATACATCACCGTTACTATCGTCATGTGGGTATGTACGCCTACCGGTCAGATATCTTACAACAGATTGCAGGGTTACCGGTGTCTGCATTGGAAAAGGCAGAATCATTGGAGCAATTGCGATGGCTGGAAAATGGCTTCCGGATCAAATGTGTGGTTACAAAATATGAAAGCCATTGTATTGACGAGCCGGGGGATGTGTTGAAAGTGCTGCAGTTGATGAATCAGCACTAATGCCCTGTCAAATGTAAAAATTCATCTTTTTTTCTTCTTGATACATCGATAAAAGCGCCTGTTTGCATTTCTATCTGTCCGCCATCTCCCCGTATATACCGCTTGATATAATTAAGATTAATTATAAAGGAATGGTGTGGCCTGAAAAAAATATCTGTCGGCAGGAGCTCTTCAAAATCCTTTAGTGTTTTGGAGGCAATAATTTTGGGTTTTCCATTAAAATGCAGGTTGGTATAATTACTTTGTGCTTCTAAGTAAACAATATCCTCAAGGTTATAAAACAACAGTCCTTCAGCAGTAGGGATGGCCAGTTTGTTCAGCGTTTTTTTGGGTTGGGCAATATTATGCTGCAGCAGATCAAGTTGTTCCTTTGTTTGTGCAGGTTCTTTGGCAGTAATATTATTGATGGATGACTTTAGTTCTTCTATATCCACTGGTTTCAGCAGGTAATCAAATGCCGCATATTTTATTGCCTTAATGGCATATTGGTTATATGCAGTTGTAAAAATGAGATGAAAGTTCTTTTCGGGCAGCTGATTAAGCATATCAAAACCGTTCATGCCCGGCATTTCAATATCAAGAAACACAATTTTGGGTTTGTGTTTTTCAATGGCGGCAATGCCTTCTTTGGCACTGGCAGCCTCAGCCACTACTTTCACTAAAGGACAGTACTCTTTAATTTTTTCGCTCAGTGCCAGGCGTCCTTTTGTTTCGTCGTCGATGATTACAGCGGTGTGCATTATATAGCGTTTAAGTAAACAGATACTTCTGTGCCGGCGGGCTGGCCGTTGTAAAAAAGGTCAGCGATAGCTACCGAAGGCTCTTTTTCTTTGTTGAACAGCATAACCCTGTCGTGGCTCATTTGCATACCGTACGATTTCTCTTTCCGGGCATTTAATACAGATGCGGCTGCCCTCCCAATACCATTGTCTGTTATGAGGTATTTTATCTGGCTTCCTGCAAGCGATATTTTAATTTCAAGAAGACCGTCTTTAGTTTCTTTGTTCCTCAATCCATGTATAATGGCATTTTCAATAAACGGCTGTACTATCAGTGGCGGTACTTTACAATCGCTGTTCAACAGCTCCTCATCAATGTTATATATTACTTTAAATGAATGGTCGCTGCGGAGTTGTTCCAGTTCTGTGTATAATTTTAAAGTGTCAATGTCTTTAGAGAAAAGTACCAGGTTTTCTTTGCTGCTGTCAAGCACATTCCTGATAAGTTTGGCAAATTTGTTTAGGTAGAGTGTTGCATTGTATTTGTCATTGCTTTGTATAAAAGCATCAATGCTGTTGATGCAGTTGAACATGAAGTGCGGATTCATTTGCGCCTTTAATGCCGCCATTTCAATTTCGGCAATTCTTTGTTTTGATACAGCTTTGTACTGAATGTTCTTTATGCGAAGCCTGATTGCAAGAGCTGTAAGCAACAGTAACATTATAGAAAACAATATCCTGAACCACCAGGTACCATACCATGGCGGCACAATTGTAACGGTGATGGCTGTGGTTGTTTTGCTCCATAGCATCCCTGTATTGGCACAGCGTATATAAAAACTGTATTCTCCAGGCTTTAATTGGGTATAGTTGGCGAAATTCCTGGAGCCGCTATTTACCCATCCTGTATCCACTCCTGTAAGCTGGTACTCGTATACTACATTTTCAGTTTGAGAAAATACCGGTGCCTGGAACTCGAAATTGATAAAGTTTTTATTGTGTGGCAATATTAAAGAATGCAGGTAAGGGGTGGCTGTATCAGTCAGATATTCCGCATTCATTATTTTAATGTTTGTTAAAAGGGGAGGAAGTGGCAGCGGAGCAAAGTTTTCTGCCTGTAAAACTTTTATCCTGTTCAGTCCGTTGATTCCACCAAACCATATAGTACTGTCATTGGTTTTAAAGGTAGCTGCAGTGTTGTACTCCATTCCCTGCAGCCCGTTTTCTTCCTTGTATTTCTGGCATACGCCTGTAATAGGGTTGATAGAGCAAATGCCTGCATTAGAACTGGTCCATACCAGGCCGTTATGATCTGTTGCTACCGCATAGATATAATTGTTAGGCAGCCCGTCCGCGGTTGTCCATATTTTTTTTACCTGCATCGTATTGCTGTCTGCTTGTATAAGTCCGTCAGTAGTGGCTATCCAGATATTTTTTTGGCTAAAACAAAAATGCCGGCAATCCTGTGATACTTTATTGAATTGAGGAAAAAAAGTAAATAAACCGGTAAGGTAATTGTATTTAATAAACCCTTCGGCCTCGGTGCCCATATAAATATCTCCTTGCTGCATTTCCTGCATGTATCTCACTCTTAGCTTTGCGGAATCTAAAACATGCCGCACATCTTTTGGCAGTTCAAATTGCCTGCTTTGTAAATTGAAAAGCCTGATTGCACCCCGGTATCCCCCGGTAATCAATTTATCCGTAAGTTTTAATTTTGTTACTGTTGTAAGTTCTATCGTTTGTTCATCCAGGGCATTGTTATATAATGTGAATTGCCGGCTTAGCTTATTGAAATTATATAACCCTCCCCAGGTAGCGAGCCATAATGTATTATTGCCACCGTGGGTAATGGTGTAAATGTTTTTTGATGCAGGATTTGTTTGCGATTTTTGTGGAAGCAAGTATTCCCAGGTAGATTTTTCTTCATTAAAATGAATAAGCCCGTTCACCATTGTACCCATATACAGGTCTTTATCATTATCTGAAAATATACTTAAAATCATATTGTCATTTGCTGTACCATCCGGTTTGAAAAAATTGGATCGCCACAAACCAAATTGAGGCTTGGCGGCATCGTATTTTGCTATACCTCCACCACTGGTTCCAATCCAGGTAATTCTTTGGCTGCTCGTAAAAAAACTGAGTATAAACTGTCGCTGCAAAGCGTATTCATTTTGGTAGGCTGCGGCATGCTCAAAAGTGGCAGACTGCAGGCTCACCTTTATCAAGCCTTCGCTTCTGCTTCCCACCCACACCGTGTTGTTGTCACTTTGGTGCATCAGTCTTGCATCGGCAAGATATTTACGGCCTGAAAATTTTTTTTCAAAGGATGACGTTGTTATGCTGTTGTTTTTTGATACCTCAAGTATCTGAATATGACCTGTGTTTGAAACCACCCAAAGCATGCCGTTCACAATGTTCATGTCTGCAATGGAAGAACTTGGTTGCTGCAAAAAATCTTTTGCTGCAAAAGCGTCAAAAATCCCTTCAGCCGTTTGTTTGTACAGCACTTTTTCGGAGCAAGCCCATAGCTGACCATTGTTATCCCAGGACAGCGATATTATATTGGGTTTTTCACCCTCAAACTTGAGCGAACACATTTTTTGTAAGACTTTATTGTAACAAAAAAGACCTTTGTTCCTCGTAAGGATCCATATATTATCAGCTTTGTCTTTTACTACTTTTAACACCCATATGTTTTCCGGTATATTAAACCCTTTCACTACCGCGTTCGGGTTAAAAAAGCGGTTGGTGAACCGGTCATAAATGATAAGTTCAGATGTAGTGCCCACCCATAGCCAATTGCTGTCTGCACCTAATGCTGTTATCATTTTTGAGAAGCCTGTTGCTTCGCCTGAGGTATGGCTGCTGTACTGTTTGCTGGCTCTTACCTGTATAAAGTTTTTGCCATCAAAACGGTTTAACCCATCTTGTGTACCAAACCACATAAAACCATCATCAGTTTCCGCAATACTGTACACACTGTTTTGCGAAAGGCCTTGTGCGGAAGTGTAAGATTGAAAGGATAATGTTTGTGCTACGACAGTATAGTTTACCAGCAATATTACAATGAATACTAAAAATATTGTACAAGCAGGTATCCTCATTAATTGATCATTTTTACCTGTAATGTACTAATAAGAATGATACATTTTAGCAGGTCAGATTCTCTGTTAAAATTGGCCTGGCTGTTTGCCGGCAGCTATACTATTTATATATTCATATAAAATAGTATGGCTCTGATATTAGCAAGGAAACCGCTTCGTTATCTATTTTGATTAAAAAACTCTTCACTGTGCTGACTATAGCTATACACTGCCTTTACAGTGGCGCCATTTTTTAACCATTGATTGGGGGCATAAGTGTTTTCTTCCACCAGCCATTTTTTAGATACCGGATCCCAGATAAGTTTTACCTGGTTAAATTTTCCTTTGTCATATTCTTCCTGGAAGTAAACGTGCCCGGTAGCGGGAGTGTTTTTTTTGTTGAAATAAAAGCCACTGATTTTTGCATAAATAATATGACCGTCCGATAAACAGATGGCTGCATAGTCCCTGTTTATCAAATTCTCATCGCTTGGTTGTGTGATCGGTCCCTGGGGCTCACAAATATAAATCCTGTTTATTGCAGACGCATAATCCGGCCCTTTAAAATTTAACCCATTATCCGGTCCTTTTTTAAACATCCATACATAACTCTCATAAAAGTCTTTCATTACTAAGGAATCGGGTGAAGAAAAAAGAAGCTTGCCAATGTACTTTAATTTAGTATCTCCATCGTTTGCTACAGGAAACACATACACCAGTTTTTGTGGCGTGGGTGTATTGAATGGAATACTGGTTGTCAGCTGGTTCTTTTTTACCGGCAGTTGTTTACGGATTTGTGCGGGTGAATATTTTATACCCATTAATAACAGGGTAATAAAGCATAATATTTTTTTCATGTTAAGTTTTTTTGTAGGTGATGTCAGTTTTATCCGGTGTATTTACATCGGTTTTGTCATTTTAATTTTGGCTTTATTCATTGCAGGTGCTGTTACTTTTGTTGCTTTCAATGGAGGCCTGCTGCCTGCAATTGCAGCAATTCTTTTGAGGCTGGAGCCAGTTACCAGTGCATCAGATTTTACAGAAAAGGTTACTTTGCTTAGTAACTTTTTTTCTAACGCAGTAGCATTTCCTACAGCAGCCGTGCCATCATTGTTCATCCACATCCCAAGTATTGAAAAATTAGCTCCTTGACTGTCTTCCCTTGTTTTTTTGGGATATACACACCACTTGCTTTTAGAAGCACCCGAAGGCTGTAAAGGGGTTGCAGTTCCTGGGTTCCAAAAAGCTGCTTTTGGTTTGATACGAATTTCAAGGGGAATGCCGTAGGGTACGTTGCTGATAGTAAAAATATATTTCCTTGCATATATTGAAACAGCCATATTTGATTTCACTGCAGTTTTATCTGCTTCTTTTATTTCTACTTTAATTGCTGGCAAAGCTTTATAATCTGTAAGCGTTCCAGATTCAGGTGACACAGTGCCTTCAGTAAAACTGGGCCCTTTGCTTGCGGGATAGTTTGGGTGAAACCTGGAGGGGGCAATTACTTCAAAATCAAAAGCGTTCGCAGGGTTACCATTGGGCATTCCAACTGATTGTTCATTCCAGGTTACAGAGCCTGTTAGCCACGACGCACCACTGGTGGGCAGATCAAAGGGTGGGGCTGGTGGCTCTACAGCAATAGCTCCACCGGTAAGTTCAAAAGTAATGGTAACGTTGCTGCCTGGGCCACCCACTACATGTTTCATCCTGAACGGGGCATCTGATGTGTAATAGAAATCATTGTCTCCAATATAGGGTACATCAAAACGTACGTACACAAAATAATCCCTGCCATTTACAGTTGTTTTGTAATATACATATCCATCCGTGCCACAAAAGGCATCTGCATACCCGGTTGAAAATTCAGCCGTACTTCCTTTTTTTACTTCTGCTTTCGATACCTGTCCGTTGTCTTTTATTAAAAATGATCCGTTGTTTATTTTTGATGTGTATCCATAAATACTGCAATTGCTGTTATTGATGATCCGTATGTTTACAGAGTTGGCTTTTACAAACAGCTGTAATATGCATAATGTACTTAACAGCAGGAGAATTGGTTTATTTTTCATTGTGCGTGGTGTTGATTTGTTAGTTACAATTTTGGCAGGTTGTGGGATTAAAATAAAGCCCAGGGCTGTAACTTATTTGTAATCGTTACATACTTTTATTTTAATACTCATTGGGCTGTCGCCGGCATCATCCTGTAATTGTACTACAATGGGTGATTTAAGTGAACATAGATCTCCTTGTGTTTGTGCGTCTGCTAACGCAATCAAATCCCTTAAATAAAAGTCCTGGTAAAAATCTCCATTAATGGTACCTAATTGTTTTCCACCAATGATCCGCAAAGGGTCATCGCCGCTTCCACCATCGTAATCCATCATCCATGTCCATATTCTTACTGTTACGTTTTGTGGATTATTAAAAATATAAGAACGGGTTTGCCCGCAAATGCCTGGATCCGTCTCCCTTGTATAGGTGCCAAATTCCCTCAGGTGGTTATTGTTTTGAAAAGTAGCCATATCGCCATTGGTCATTCCTGACCTTGGCTTTACTTCTTTGCCATTTTCAAAGCAAAGCACAGTGATATGCCCGTAAGCTTCGCAATCTTTGCCGGTTAAAATCTGGTCTATTGAAAATTTGTAAATGTTTTTCGGCTTCATTTCAATGATGCAGTTGCGTTGTGGCAGTTCTTCTAATTTTGCATTAGCCACTACTACGTTGCCAGCCAGGCTTCTTAAAGAGTAAGAAACAGGTGAGCCCCATGCTGATGGGTATTTTGACTGGTTGTTCAATCTAAGCATCATTTGACCGAGTTTTGCCTTCAGGTCATCCACGCCAGTTGCTGATACGATTGTCCCCGTTTCTCCAAACCCAATACCCCAGCCAAAAACCCGGAAACTGGTATTTTTAAAGACAGATGAATTTTTAAGTAACAAATTTGCGTTTACAGTTACAGGCCCACGGTAGTTTACATCCAATGAACCACCAATATCCATCGCTGTAAGTTCAGATTCAAAAGCCACCATTATCCTGGTGCCATACACCACTTTGTCAACATATACCAGATTGGTTTTATTGTTTATGGAAAGGTTCTTGAAAAATTTACCCGTTGTTTTTGGAGCGTATTCTATTGTAAACAACTCCGCCTTATAGTCTATCAGGTATTTAATACTTTCCTTTTTGTTGCTGAAATCAAATAAGCCACTCACAGAAACTGTTGGGGAGGCCACATCAAAACCTGCATGCAGTTTAAAATCTGACGCATCATAAATTTCGGAAATGGAAGTGTTTTCTTTTGCTCTTACAGTACCCGTAGCTTGTGTATTCAGAAGGGTTTGCCTCGCTTGTATAATGGCTGGCAAATCAGGAGAAGACAATTGTTTTACGGAGTTGGTAACAGTTTCAGCGTTGATACTTAAGTAAGCATCTTCACGTTCATCAGTAATTTGCCTGAACTGCCCGGTATTTTGCAGATCATTCAGATCATAAACATATCCCGGTGCAATATTATCCATGGTGCTTCTGGATATAATATCCCATTCAGAAGATTTTACATCCAGCCTGTTTTTTGTTACCCTGCATTTGATAGTACCATTTCCTAAATCTTGTGGGGTTTCTATTCCAGGATCAGTTTCAGTTGTTTTGTATTGTTTGGGAACAGCAGCATTTGATTTGTTAGTGGTAAATATGTTTTCTGCCTTCAGGTTTACTTTTATGTTTTTACCATTTACATCACGAAGATTTACTGTGTAAGTATTATTGTACAGCCTGTTGGCTGATTTGCTGTAATCATTGGTTCTTGTGCCGTTGTTGCTGGCAGAACCGGTTGTTTTTACTACCGGTATTTGCTTTTGCACCGTAACCGGTATGCTTTTTTTTACTGCACTTTCCCTTTTTATTTGTGCAGTAACACTGTTTGTGATTACAGTGAACAGAATTAAACTTAGTATTGTTTTCATTGTAAAATGTTTTATGGTTTTAAATTATTGTCTTGTATAAGCATTAAGATCAATATTGCCATCTCCGTTTTTATCTACGCCCTGCACTTTTATTTTTATTTGCAAATAGCCATTGCTGCCACCTGTGCCAAACTGTTTATAAACGGCAAGTAGTGCGTACAATTCCTTATTGTCCTGCTGCACTTTTACGGCAAACACACGGCCATCCATTTTATTAGGGGTGAAAAATGAGGCTGCATAACCCCGGGCATTTTTTACAGCATTAACGAGTGATGTATTGCTCGTTAGCTTTTCAAACTGAGCGATGGTAAGTTTTGTTTCAGCAATCTCTGTTTCGTTTCTTTCCCTCCAGCTTTTTACACTAACGCCTTCATTAATTGTTGGTGCTTCATAAGGCGAGGCAAAAGAGTAGCCTAGACCACCGTATTGGGATAAAAATATCAGGTCTATTTTACCGGGCACTTCTTCTGCCTCACCCATGCCCATTACTTTTGCCTCGAGCAGGTTAAGACAGTTGCCATATTGGCCGTTATTTTGATGGCCCATGTTCATGGTGCCATCCGGGTTATAGTTTTCATTTTCAGGGATGCCATATTCTGGTTGGTAGGTAGCAGTGTTAGCCGGGTATTCATTTGTACTGTTGGTACCTGGCTGGTTATAGTCGGTACCGGTACTTTGAGGTTCATTGTTGCTGGCAGCCGCTGTATTATCTGTATCCACAGGGCTGTCGTTTGCCGGTATTGAAGTGCCGTTATTTTTATTTTTCTTTTTTTTGAAATGGAAGTTTATAATGGGCTCAAATATTTTGACTATCTTTTTTACGTTCGATACGGTGGTCTTAACATTTTCCGCTGCTTCTGCTGCCTGTCCCGCCGCTTCATTGCTGGCATCGTTGATCTCTTTGGTTTTTTGATTGATTTTTTTTGTTTTTTCTACTGCTTTGGCTACCCCGTTTTTTTTATTTCCCTCTTCCTGTGCATTGGCTGCGCAGCACCAGCCCAGCAGGCATAGTAATAGTAATTTTTTCATTTTTCAGTTTTTATTTGATTGGTATATTATTTTACAGATCATCAAACTTTACCGCCGTTGATGTATAATCTTTATACCACCACCAGAATCCATTGGTGCAGGAGTTTAAAATTTTAAATGAAAACACGGCAGGTTTATTGGGAAGGAGTTTTATATATTTCCAGCCATTGCGGGTGCTGCCATCTGCCTTGCATACAGAACCAGTTACTTTAAATTTGCAGCCAACAGTACTTTGTAACTGCAGCAACAGGAAGCTGTAGTTATTAGCATCTTTTTTCACGGCCCAGCGCACTTTAAGTGTTTGATGCTTACTTGCAGTGATCCATTCGCTGTACGTTTGTGCTGATGCAGCTTTGAAGATTGTTAGAAGCATACATATTGAGATGATTTTGACCATATTGGTATTTTTGTTAAAGAAATAGATATTTTACAGGGCCTGGAACTAACATTGAGTCATTCCCATATTCCAGTTAGCCATTGCCAGATAATTATTTGCATACCTTACATTTGTTGACAAAACGATTGTAAAAATGATAAGAGAAAGAATTTTGGTGATTGGCGCCAGTGGCCAGATAGGAGTGGAACTCACCCTGGCGCTCCGGAAAATTTATGGTAACAACAACGTGGTGGCGAGTGACCTGAGAGAAGAGAATGATCTTTTAAAAGGCACAGGCCCTTACGTTAGCCTTGATGTAATGAATAAGGAGATGCTGCACGTGCAGGTGAT
>JAKQJG010000070.1 GCA_029561305.1 Bacteroidota bacterium
CTGCGCCACTGGAAAGTAAAAAAAGGAGATAAAGTAGCAGTAGTTGGCCTCGGTGGTCTTGGCCACATGGCACTTAAATTGGCCAATGCACTCGGCGCAGAAGTTACCTTGTTCTCCCGGTCTGCCAGTAAAACGGAGGAAGCCAAATCATTGGGTGCACATGAAGTGGTGATCTCCACCGATGAAGCGCAAATGCAAAAGGTGCAGGGCAAATTCAGTCTCATCATCGACACGGTTCCTTATGTACATGACCTCAATCCATATATTGGCACATTGCAAACAGATGGCACATTGGTATTGGTTGGTTATCTCGGTCCACAAACAGATATACTCAACACCTTTCCCTTGGTATGGAGCAGGAAAAGCATTGCCGGTTCACTCATTGGCGGCATTGCCGAAACACAGGAACTGCTCAACTTCTGCGGTGAGCACAATATCGTCTCAGAGATCGAGATCATCAAAATGCAGGACATCAATCAAGCGTACGAAAGAATGCTGAAGAGTGATGTACGCTATCGTTTTGTAATTGATATGGCTTCGCTGAAGGGATAAAGGATTGGAAAATAATTTTTATGGGGCTGTCATCTGGCAGCCCTTTTTTATCATGGGTACCGGCTATCCGTTGCAAGTCCGGCACGAGCTATACGAAGGTCTTCACCGGGCTTTCCACTGCTATCCGGCAGCGATTTGAATCGGGTTTTCTTTTCCACTTTTTTGAGACAACTAAAGTACAGTGACTTAAGTTGCTGTCGTTGCTGAAAGTTCAGCCATGCTCAGTTTAGCGTCGAAAAATTCTCTTTGCATGTTGCAACTCTTTGCGTAAAACAACAATGGGCGAAGGTGTCGTTTTTATGAGGATAGCGGCAACCATACTTTTTGGCGGCATTGCTGCAATAATGTAAGTTTGAGTTGCGGCAATGCAGGAGTTAGCGGCAATCAGACAGCCCGCAATTCAAGCAACCTTTTCAAATTTTAAGGTTTAAATTATTATGGTGACAACAATTGCTAAATGGACAGTAGTCGCTTTCGGAATATTTTTTATCGGAGTTGGGCTATTTATGCTTTTGTCACCAAACAAAGCAAGAGACATTTTAAGAAAAGCAGGTAGTACTAATTTTATAAACTATGCCGAAATAACAATAAGGATGATACCTGCCGCAGCACTAATCTTATCGGCTGACATATCTAAGTATCCTGAGATTCTCAAAATATTTGGCTGGTTTATGCTTTGCACATCTTTGGTACTGTATTTTGTTCCCAGACAAATTCATCATCGTTTTTCATTAAAGGCTGCAAATATTTTAAAGCCAATTTACTTCCAAGTAATTTCTCCATTCGCATTTGTAATTGGTGGAGCCATTATTTACAGTGTAACCTAAGTGACTTATATCTGCTAGAATTTAGTATGACATATTAACCGAGCGAAGACAGCCAGCCGCTAACATGCTATACTAAATTTAATCAATTGCAAACATAGGATTGGGTTTGGCGCTATACG
>JAKQJG010000079.1 GCA_029561305.1 Bacteroidota bacterium
TTGCGGTTCTTTAATAAAGCCTCTTTTTTCTAACAAGCCAGCAATACGTTTTTCAGCAGCAAACGTAGTTAAGCCGCCTACCTGCACCTGACCAATAAGCGGGTAACTGATTAAACCTGCCTCTGAAACGCGTGCCTCAAGAGACAAGTCTGGATTACTGTAAACATTGACCTTAATCACATCACCCGGGCCCAAAACGTAGTTAGGCTCTTCAGCTGAGGCAATATTCAACCAAGCACCAAGCACTGCAAATAAGATGTAAGCGATTAAGTGTCGCATATTTTTTCCTAAACCCTTTTCAGATGTACATTTTAGCAGAAAAGCAGGGCAACCCAAGTCACCATCTAGCCTTCCAACCATGTTAGAGCCCTGATAAGCCTTTTTCTATGCTTTTATCGAGATTATCATTGGCGCCTTTTTCTGGGCTGGCGGCTTTATCTTCCACCACTGGCGCTGTCGCTGGCAGCTGCACCGCGGCAGGCTCCGTGCCGGCTGATGGGGAAAATTTCTCGTTCAGATACTCGATTTTAGCTAACCCACGTAAACGTGTGAGCTCAGCCTCCGCAGCCCCCTTACGTTTTTGTGAAGCAAGAATCCGCTCAATCAGTGGTTTAGCATCGGCTTCTGAAATCGGTACATTTTTCACTTCTACCATCCGACCCACCATGGTACGACCATTCGCGTTAACAAAAATTAAATCACCAATGGCCATCTGGCTAAATTTGCCTAACAGCTGTTTTGGCACAGACTCTGCGGCATGCGCTGAGTTTGCACGTCCATATTTAATTTGTTTTGTATCAAGCCACTGAGTAACTTCATCCAGCGTTTTAGCCGTATTACTTAACGCTTCCAATTCAGACTTAACGCTTGCATCCGCCAAAAATGACAATTCTTCCATGACATAAATTTTACGATTGGCAAAAATTTCAGGATGCTGCACACGGTATTCATTGACTTCTGTTGCTGTTGGCGCTGGAATTGCGGCTACTTTACCTTCCAAATAAGCTTGCGCCAGTATTTGCGTTTTTGCACTTTCTATGGCCTGCATCACGTTCGGGTTACGGTCGAGCTTATCTTTCAGCGCCTGCTGCACGAGTATTTGACGATCAACCAAGGCCTTGGTGAGCTGTTTACTTGCAACATCCTGCTGTGCAGGCTGAACATTTGCACGCTGCAATTCATTATTCAATTGATGAATGGTAATTTCATCGCCATTCACACGCACAATGGATTGGCCCGCTTTTTCTGTTGCGTCTTTTTTATCACCACATGAAATAAGTAAGCCTGCTACTGCAATAACCAGTGCAACTTTAGCAATATTGCCGCATGAATTTGATGATGTGAATGCTGAATTCTGATACATGGATGTTCCTTTAAAATTTGCTCAATTAACGCTTTGTAAAATCTAATTTGGCTAAACTTACCACAATCTCGCTGTATTATCACCCTATAAAGGTAAATAAGTAAATAGTAATATTAGGCTATTCATTTGATTTAACAGACTTATTTCAAACAAACAAATCCCCATTATTTGCTATCGCCCAAAGTATTTCAGCGACCAATCATGGAAATTAGATCAACTGAATTCAATCTCAAACCACGCCCATTAAAATGCATTATTTCATACGAGCAAATTTTCGTTGCTCTGCAAGCCCTGTAAATAAAGGCTCACAGAACAGCGAAAAAGGTTTCATATAGTTTCAACGACAATTTACCAGTAATGCCAATGGCCAGTTTTAAGCACCCAAAAACCAAGTACGCCATTGGTGACTGCGTGTGCAATCACGCTCACCCACAGATTTTGCGTGCGTATATACAAAGCGCCGTAAATTAAGCCTGCCGCTAACCCTGCCAGCCAAAAAGTATGCTCAATAGCAAACACCACTGAGGATATCAACAGCGCCTTAAAAGTCACACGTGCGGGCGCGAGTGTTT
>JAKQJG010000088.1 GCA_029561305.1 Bacteroidota bacterium
TTTAGCGGATAAGGAAATATGGGTACGGGATGCATATGCCTGTGCAGATCCAACCTACCGGCTCAATATCCGGGTAATAAATGAAAACCCCTGGAGCAATTTGTTTTGCTATAATATGTTCCTGCGGCCTACAGAAGAAGAGTTGGAAAACTTTACACCTGACTGGCATATCATACAGGCGCCCGAATTTAAAGCTGATCCTGCAACAGACGGCACCCGGCAGCACAATTTCGCCATCGTTAACTTTACAAAGAAGGTAATACTGATCGGCGGTACAGGCTATACCGGTGAAATGAAGAAAGGCATTTTTTCTGTACTCAATTATGTATTGCCTCATGATAAAGGCGTACTAAGCATGCACTGCAGCGCCAATGTTGGCAAAGATGGCGATACTGCTGTTTTCTTTGGGCTGAGTGGCACGGGTAAAACAACTTTAAGCGCCGACCCGAACCGCCAGCTGGTGGGTGATGATGAACATGGCTGGACAGACAAAACTGTTTTCAATTTTGAGGGAGGCTGCTATGCTAAAACAATCGATCTCACCGAACAAAGCGAACCAGAAATTTTCCGGGCGGTAAAAGCCGGCGCCATAGTAGAAAATGTTCCATTTATAAAAGGTACCAACCAACTCGATTTCACAAGCAAAGAAATTACGCCGAATACAAGAATGAGTTACCCGCTGCATTTCATCAGCAATGCGATGAAAGTATCGATAGCGGATACCCCAAAAAATATTTTCTTCCTTACCTGCGACAGTTATGGCGTACTGCCTCCTATCAGCAAATTGTCACCAGGGCAAACCATGTATCAATTTATAAGCGGGTATACGGCAAAAATTGCAGGAACAGAGTCTGGTATTAATGAACCCAAGTCAACTTTCAGTGCTTGTTTTGGTGCACCATTTTTACCATTGCATCCCGGCAAGTACGCTGAAATGCTGGGTAATAAAATGAAGCAACAGAATGTAAACGTTTGGATGATCAATACCGGCTGGAGTGGCGGTGGCTATGGTGTAGGTAAGCGGATGAAACTTGACTATACCAGGGCTATGATAACTGCCGCACTGGAAGGTCAGCTGAACAATATAGAATATGAAAAGCACCCGGTGTTTGGTATGATGATACCTACCCTTTGTCCTTCGGTGCCCTCAGAAATTTTGAACCCACGCAATACATGGGCCGATAAAGCTGCCTATGATGCAGCTGCTAAAAAATTAGCGCAACAGTTTATTGATAATTTTAAAAAATATGCCGACGGTGTAAGTGCAGAGATACTGGCTGCCGCACCTGTTGTATAAATGCCGTAGCGATTGTTAGCCAATAAAGAAGCCCTCCTGAGTGATCGGGAGGGTTTTCTTATTTTATACCGCCCTGATGATCCTGGCATCGTTTGCGTTTTTCCTTTCATTCAATAACATTCCTTCGTTTAAATTGGCAGTAAAAATTTGCCATCATGAAACGAAGCCAGTTTATACACTACACTGCAGCTACCGGCGCTGCCTTATTATTACAACCACTCTCCTCTTT
Source organism: Bacteroidota bacterium (assembly GCA_029561305.1). Lineage (GTDB taxonomy): Bacteria > Bacteroidota > Bacteroidia > Chitinophagales > Chitinophagaceae > Ferruginibacter. The sequence continues at coordinate 1,527 of JAKQJG010000088.1, forward strand.
AGCAAATAAGCATACTTCAAAAATAAAATTGGTCATTGTGGGTACAGGACACAGGGGCAGCGGGTTCTGGACGCAAAGCCTGTTGAAGAATTTTGGAGCGTATGCTGAGTTGGTTGGTCTTTGTGATCATAACCCCGGGAGGGTTAACCATGTAAAAAAAACACTTAATGTTAATTGCCCTGTGTTTACCAGTTTTGATGACATGCTGAAAAACACCCAACCCGATTATGTGATCGTAACTACAACAGATTCCACGCATGACGAGTTTATCATTAAAGCACTGGAAGCCGGTATTGATGTGATAACAGAGAAACCAATGACGACAGACGAAACCAAATGCGCTGATATTATTGCAGCGGAGAAGAAGAGTGGCAAAAAAGTGACGGTTGCTTTTAATTACCGGCACAGCGTTCACAATATGCAATTGAAAGAAATACTGCACAGCAACCGGATTGGCAAAATAACATCCGTTGATTTTAACTGGTACCTGAATGTGCACCATGGAGCGGATTATTTCCGCCGCTGGCATGGATTAAAAAAATTCAGCAACTCCTTATTTGTACACAAATCCACTCATCATTTTGACCTGTTGAATTGGTGGCTTAATGCTGAACCTGTGGAAGTAAGCGCTTATGGTTCGCTTGATCATTATGGGAAGAATAATTCGTTTCGTGGTACCAACTGCAGAAGCTGTGAACATAAAAGCGGGTGCAAATTTTATTGGGATATTACAAAAGATGAACGCCTTACCAACCTGTATGTAAAAAATGAGCAGTATGATGGCTATCACCGGGACGGGTGTGTGTACAGGAATGAGATTGATGTATTTGATAAAATGAGCGCACAAATTTTATATGCCAATGGGGTGGTGGCTAATTATTCCTTAACCACCTACTCCCCTTACGAAGGATGGCAGATCGCATTCAATGGTATCAACGGCAGGATAGAAACATGGGAAGATATTCCTTATCTCCAAAAGCTGCCGGAAGACCAGTCAAAGAAACATGCTGTTGAAATGAGCAATGCAGATGATGCCCTGCCGGGTGAGGTAAGAGAAATATTATTGATGGAAAATTTTGCAGGCAAACAGGAAGTGTTTACCACGCCTAAAATCAAGGGTGGTCATGGCGGCGGTGATATAAGAATGCAGCGGAGGATCTTTGTTGACAAAAATGACAACCCTTACAACTGTATGGCAGGTACCAGGGATGGGGCCATGTCGATACTGATAGGCATTGCAGCAAGAAAAAGCATTGAATTAAAAAGACCGGTTAGAATCAGCGAGTTGACGGAAATGGTGCCGATGGCCAACAGGTTTTAAACATTGTTTTTAAAACGGTGGAAAGTTTGCCACAAAGCCCTTTGCATGTTGTACCTTACTTGCTCAACAAGATTGTTTCATTGTAAAAAACGTTTGTTATGCCAATTGTAAAAGTAATTGAGGTGATATCCTCTTCTGAAAAAAGTATTGATGACGCCATGCGCAATGCAGTAAGGGAAGCTTCCAAATCTGTCAGGAACATAGACTCTGTTTATGTAAAAGACATTAAAGCGCATGTAAAAGATGGAGAGATAACCACCTTTGGCTGTGTCTGTAAAATTTCTTTCCGGCTCGATTAAACATCCTGTAAAATGATCAACCGCCTGCGAAGGCGGTTTTTTTATGGCCGATAAAAACTTAATACGTTATAACCTAACTTTAGCCGGCCAAAACGCTGCCTTCAATGTATCATTCCACTAAACACAAGATCCATGTCCTTCTTCATCCTGAGTTGGGCGACACCCGCTGGGACAAAATACTGAATGCCTTTATTATTGTTCTTATAGTACTGAATGTGGCAGCAGTAATACTGGAAACAGTGCAGCCTATTCACGATAAGTATGCGGTATTCTTTCACTATTTTGATATGGTGTCTGTGTTCATTTTTACCATTGAATATTTGTTGAGGGTTTGGAGCTGCAACCACGACCCCAGGTACCAGCATAAATTTCATGGAAGGTTGCACTATATATTTTCTACAGAAGCTTTGATCGACTTAATTGCCATTTTACCTTTTTATATCCATGTGGTGGTTGGCTTAGACCTGCGGGTATTGAGGATATTAAGGCTGCTCAGATTTTTCCGCCTTTTCAGGTTGACGGCCTATATGAAGTCGGCCAAGATGGTGAGAAGTGTTTTTACACTAAGGGCAAATGAGCTGAAACTGAGTTTTGTGCTGATTACTTTTGTTATCATCATCGCTTCCTGCTTAATGTACTTTGCCGAGCATAATACACAGCCTGATAAATTTTCCAGCATACCGGCTACCATGTGGTGGGCTGTAGTAACGGTTACCTCTATCGGTTATGGTGATATGGTGCCAATAAGTACCTTGGGCAAAACCCTGTCGGGTATCATATCGTTTATGGGACTGGCCATTTTTGCGTTACCTGCCGGTATCATCACAGCCGGATTTTTAGAAGAGATCGGCAAGGCTAAAAGAAAGAAACATATCAATTGTCCGCATTGCCACCAGCCCATCAATGTAGACGATCTGCATCAAGATCATCACGAACATCATTGATCTTCATCCAAACTCTTTTCTATATTCTCAACTTTCTTTCCATTAAACGGAAATCAGCTTATCGTTAAATTTTGTAAGTCATTGCTTTTCAATTAGTTAAAATCTGGCATGTCGCTGGACTACGGGTATGTATCCTGCAAACAAACTGAACAGAACAAACGGATACAAGTGCAGGTTTTTTAATCATTACCCAAAAATTGAAAACACATGGAACGCAACTGGTATGTCATCTGCACTACGAAGAAAAAAGAGAAAAAAGTAGTTTCTATTCTAAACAAAAAAGGTATTGAAAACTATTGCCCTTTTACTATCAGGGAGATTAAGAATGTTTCAAGAAGTATGAAGGAATATGGACCGATGTTTACATCATTTGTGTTTGTGAAAGTGGAAGCTGTTGAACTTAGTAAATTGACAAGACTACCCTATATTGTAAACTCCCTTTACTGGAGATCATCTCCCGCTGTAATCAGTGCTGATGAGATCAATGCCATAAAAATGATGGAAGAGAATTACAACTGTATTGCAATTGAAAATACGGGTGTAAACACCACAGAAAAAGTTAGCATCGTTGAAAGAAATATTACAGGCTACAGCAACAATGTTGTATCTGTAAAACACCAGGGCATTACAGTAAAACTGCCCACCTTGGGCTACTCACTTACGGCAGACCGTATAAAGGAAAAACAATCGCCGGTAATTTTTAAAAAGAAAACAGCATTACAGGCGATAACGCAGAGTATTAATTCATTCTTCTACTAAAAATGTAACAGCAACATATTATTCCCAGCACTAAAACCAGGCACAGCAACCGTACCCGGCAGCGAAAGCTCCGGGTTTCTTTTTTGCCATTATTAATTAGTGTAACAATTTGAAAACAGCTATCTGATTGTGAGGCAACGTTGCCTCTCCCCATGCTAATAATTCCACGCAGACTTGCTTGCCTGCAGGCAGGAATGAGGAGAACTCAGCGGGAAGACAACTTCGTTACAAGTTTTTCAAAATGAAACATACCCAGTTTCAAGAACTTTATAAGTTTAAATTCAACAGCTATCAAATGGGAAGTAATGCTGCGCTCTCTGCCTTTCAGCCTGCCAATAGTGCCATGCTGAGGTATAAGGGGAACGAAGGCGACACACAACGTCATTGTTAATTCCTCAAAATGACCGGCTTCTCATAATCAATTAAATTATTTTTTACGGTTCTGCCTTCCTATTTTAGCAAACTTTTTTACTGCGTATGTACAAAGCTGTTTTTACCGACATGGATGGCACATTGCTCACTGAGCAGCACACTGTGAGCCATATTACCCAAAAAAAAATAAGCCAGCTTATCAGCAAAGGAATACTGGTGATACCCATATCAGCAAGGCCGCTGCATGGCATGCTGCATATTACGGAGCATGTTTTTCCGCAGGACATACCTGTGGTGAGCCTGAACGGGAGTTATATCTGGCATAAAGAAAGTATTATTTACCAGGCTGCCGTGCCGCTTGCTGAGGCAGAAGCAGTGAACAAGCTGGCTACGAAATACCCGGTGTCGGCTATGTATTACAGCCAGATGGAATGGTATGCAAATGACCATACGGATGCGGTAAAAAAAGAACAAAAGATAACACCGGTTCATGCAACTGTACAGCCCTTTGAAAAGACCATCGCTGCCTGGACTGAGAAAAAAACGGGACCTAACAAAATTCTGATAGCAGGCGACCCTGCTGTTATTTTAGCAGTGGAGCAGGAAATGCTGCAGTTTTTTGGCCATACTGTAAATATTTTTAAATCGCAGCCCAAATATGTTGAAGTGATGAACAGGGAAGCTTCTAAAACCAAGGCCATGCAGTTTATAATGGACATGTATGGATTAAAACAAGAAGAAGTGATTGCTATTGGAGATAACTACAATGATAAAGGCATGATAGAATTTGCCGGTTTGGGTATTGCCATGGGCAACGCACCAGATGAAATAAAGGCTGCTGCTGATATGGTAACGGACACCAATAACCGCGACGGCGTGGCCAGTGTGCTGGATAAAATTTTTGCGTAAATACTCATCGATATTCACTCCATGTGAAAAATTTAATTCTGCATCTTGAAACGATACGACAGCTGGCCACTGAAAAGGAAAATGAAAATGAGAATTTTCGTTTTTTCTTAAAAGAGCAGGATGGAGAACTTATTGATAAAAAAGTGCAGCGCCTGAATGAATGGGTTACTGAAAAAACAGACTGCACCAGCTGCGGCAACTGTTGCAAGAGTTTACTGATCAATGTTACTACAAACGAAGCTGAATCCTTAGCAGCACATTTACAAACTTCTTTAGAAACGATAAAAGAAAGATATCTTGACGTAAGCCCGGGGGGCAAGATGGTCATAAGCAGCATACCCTGCCATTTCTTACAAGGTACCAAATGCAGCATCTACGAAAACCGCTTTGAAGGCTGCAGAGAGTTCCCCCATTTAGACCGGCCCAATTTTACACAACGGTTATTCGGCACCATGATGTACTATGGCACCTGCCCTATTATTTTTAACGTTATTGAGTCATTAAAGCAAGAACTGGAATTTAATAAGCCGTAATTCCGGCTTACATACATTACGGGCAATAATAACTGTTGCATTTACCTGCTATTTTTTCTACCTTAACCCAAAACTGTATTGCATGAGATTAAAAATTATTGCTGCTGCGGGCATCATCCCGCTGATTTTTATCGCCGCATCAAAACTCACAGAAAGTAAACAAAAAGCCATACCCACAAAGGTTTCTGCAGCAACTATACTCAAGGGCAAACAGATCATTCAGTGTTCACCTGACTGGTCAAGTATTGATGAGGACAGCCTGGCAAACAGCATCAGCATACTGCCGGGATGGGGCAACTATACCTGGAATATTACCACAGCAAATGACAGTACCCGCTTTTATTTTAACCAGGGCATCAATTTGTACTATGCCTTTCATATCATAGAAGCAATGGCTTCCTTTAAAAAAGCTGAACTGTTTGATAATAACAGTGCGATGATCTATTGGGCACAGGCACTGGCCTATGGGCCCAACATCAATGACTTTGCCTATGCTGCCACACCAGAGGCATTTGCTGCCGCACAAAAAGCTGTAACCTTACAAGCAGGCTGCAATGCAAAAGAGAAAGCATTGATAGATGCAATGGCAGTACGTTATACTGCCGACAGTACCAGCAGCAGGGAAACATTGAACCAATTGTATGCAGACAGAATGAAGCAGGCTTATATAACTTTCAAAAACGATGCTGATATGGGTGCGCTGTAAGCAGACGCCATGATGCTGCAGCATCCCTGGGATTATTGGAAGCATAACGGCACCGCACAATCCTGGACATTGGAAATAAACAGTGTACTGGAAGCTGTATTAAAGAAGACGCCGCAACATCCTGGCGCCAATCATTACTACATCCATTCAATTGAAGCATCACCGCATCCTTCAAAAGCCATTGCCAGTGCAGACAGGCTGGGAAAATTAATGCCCGGCGTGGCACACATGATACATATGCCCTCGCACATTTATATCCGCAGCGGCAATTATAAAAAAGGAATCACCGTAAATGAACAGTCAGTAAAAGGATACCACCAGTATTTAAAACTATACCCGAAAGTTCAGGACAATGCCCCTCTTTACCTGTTTCATAACCTGCACATGCAAACTGCCTGCGCCATGATGAGGGCCAATTATGCATACAGTAATAAAAGCGCCAATGAATGCAGCAATGGTTTTGACACAGCTTTTCTTTCTCTTCCTCAACCAATGGGCAACTTTATTCAGTATGTTTACATGACCAATTTCATAAACAATGTACGCTATGGTAAATGGGATAGTATACTGACGGCGGCAGCAATAGAAGACAGGCACAACTATGCAAATACATTGTGGCATTGGGCCAGGGGCATGGCTTTTGCTGGAAAGAAAAAACTGGCTGATGCCAGCGCACAGCTAACCATCATGCAGGAAAAAATGAAACACCCGGATATGTTTATTACTATGGAGCCATTTAACTCCCCGGATGCGGCAGCTAAAGTGGCGGATAAAATTTTGCAAGGTGCCATCGCTGTAAAACAAAAAAATTATAGCGCAGCGATCTCGTTTTTTGAAGAAGCTGTTGCCAGTGAAACAGCCATGATCTACAACGAACCAAGAGACTGGCTGCTGCCTGCACGGCACTACCTGGGAAATGCTTTGTTGC
>JAKQJG010000105.1 GCA_029561305.1 Bacteroidota bacterium
CTTACTGCGCTGTCTGCCTGCAAATAAAATAAAAGCGCTTTGTCATATTCTTTATTAGCAGTAGCAATACGGGCCAGTCCCGCTAACGGGTAAGGATACCCCGGACGGTTATTCGCTGCCAATGTGTACTGCATGGAGGCAGTTTTTAAGTCTCCGGCATTTTCATATAACTGGCCCAGTTGCACCCTGCTCCATTCTGTTGCTTCATCGCCGGGACTGCCTGCATCGACGGCCGCCTGCATGGCTTCAATAGCGCCTGGATAGTCGCCGTGTATTTCCCGTAAGTAACTGGCCCTGGCATAAGAACGAAGGTCTGGTCTTATCTCCATCATCTTTTCTGCTGCCACTACTGCCGAATCATAGTTACCCAGTTCAACATTGGCATCCACCAGTATGCCGTATACAAAGGCGCTGTATGGATTGTTTTTTCTAACAGATTCAGCGGTCGCAAGCCCTTCGCTAAAATGATGCTGGGATAACTGAATCAGGGCCTTCAAACAAAGGGCTTCAAAATTATTGGCATCTGCTGCCAGCACATCATTTACATATTCCATAGCGGCTGCATCGTAGTAACTGTAATTACCAGAAGCCCTTGCTTCCATGATCATATAATTGGCCAGGGCTGTGAGTGATTTTTTATCGGCAGGATTTTGTTGTACGGCAGCCTGCAGTTTTTCTACTGCGCTTTTTATAAACTTCCATTCTTCTGTTTTTGACTGTGTACCCTTTCTCTCGAGCAATGTATAAACTGCTGTTCGTTTTTTTTGTTCTTTGTTCTTGTATTGTAACACCACAAAGCCAGCAGCCCCAATAAACAACACAACAAGTATAAAGGAGAGTAAGTTTCTTTTCATGATCGTAGGTATAGGTTAGGTGATAGTTTGGCGCAATCGTTTTGCCGGATTTAATTACGCAATAGCAAACTGTCTGGATGCAGTTTTTTAAAAAAATGTTATAAATATTTTAATTCAGTATTGCAGGGAATAAAAAACCCTGCCTATTACAGCAGGGTTTTAAAAATTGAGAAAGGATCATTTTACTGTGCTTTCACTAAAGGGATGTTCTGTTTTGTAACCCCGTTTTTATTTACCTGGATAAAGTAAGAACCAGATTTGAGATCAGCACCATTCCAGTTTTGGGTATAAGTACCTGCCGGAAGTTTTTTATTTACAAGCGACTTAACCATTTTACCATCAGCAGTAAATAATGAAATGGTAACCTGCGCTGTTTCATTGAGCTTGTACCTTACAATGCTGTTATCTATAATGGGATTGGGTGATACCGTCGCAATTACTTCAGGAGCGTTTATATCAAGACCGCCCCCGGCATTAAAGTTTGAGCGAACATTGGGTTTGAACCTTTCACCTGGAACATCACAAGGGCAAATATCTGTTCCTGCCCATGGTGCGGCCACATACGGGAAGCTGGTTTTAAATGCTTTATCATTCGCATCCACACCCGTACTGTAGGTAAGTACATCCACCAGGTCCTGTGTTACAGGGCTAGGACTGGAGTTTGGATCATAATCATCATACCACAAACCGATGGCTGCCAATACCACGCCACTCACAGCCTGCAATTCGATCCTTGTAACATCGTCTTCAAGTCTTCTGCCATTGGGAAAACCATCCATGTTGGGAATGTTCTCTACATTGGTATTGTTGTAAGCAGGATCCGTTAAACCAGTAACTGCTGCAGCAACCAGGCCTAGCGGACTGAATGCAGAAGATGTTCTTGAAGTAGGCGGAACCGCCATATTCAGCCTTAACATATCACCACCATTTGGTAGAAAGTTGCTGATAAAAGGTTTGCCACTTGCTAATGGGTTACCAGCTTTGCCTGTTGCTAACTGGTAAGGTTTTAAATTTGGAACGCCCGTATGAAAGATCGGCCATAGATCAACTGACCGGGGAGAGTTGGCTGCCGGTAATAACAATGTGCCGAAGATCGCATCATCCAAAGCAGTGCCGGCTACAGCAGCTGAACCTTTTAAACCATACAAACCATTTTGGCCATTGCCAAATCCAAAGCCACCCAATGAATTTTTTTGTATGCGTAATTTATTAAAAGAAGGAACGGCAGGACCAAATTGTGCATCGTCCATGTACAATGCCAATTCTGGATTGTAAAAGAATTTGCCAAATGTTGCGATCCTTGACAGGTCCTGGTAAGGCGTTAATGAATTCCACAGGTCTTTATAACCAATGGGCACCACTGCTTCGTTTGTCAATGGCATTCCCAATCTTGACACCTGTATCCATTTGCCCGTGCTATACTCACTGCCATCTCCTCTTAATACCCTCATTTGCTGACGGCTGGCACTTGCCCATACACCGATCACATAATTAGGATCAAGGATGTTGGCACACTGCTGTACTTTTTTATTGTCTTTCTGCAGGGTTGAAATATCAACTTGTATGGCAATAGTGGAAGTATTTAAACATTTTAATCCATCCACGGACTGGCCAGACTGTCTTGGTGCATCACCCAGGTCGAATATACCACCAAGGTCTACATAGAAAGGATCATCTGATGTACCGCAAAAAACCTTTTCGCCGGTATTGGCTGTTGCAATGGAACTGGTGATCAGTGATTCATAAGAAGGCGCATTTAAACCTACAGGAGAACTGATAGAGCGGGGGCCGATATTGGGCGGTGGTACTGTGCCGGCGTAAATAATTGGCTGAAATGATTGTCCACCATTAACGCTTCTTTCAAGCCTGTATGTAGTTTTTAAATTTTGTTTACCAAGACGGATGTTGAAGAACGTGGAAGAATCTTCAATCAGTTTTACAAACGTAAAACGATAAATAATATCATCACCGGCAGTGTTGATATCATTATCAATGTGGATCTCATAACGGATGTTTTGCCCAAACGAATAATAATTGGGTCCACCCTGCGGCAACTGACCAGGAATGTAATTGGCGATGATCGTTACTTTATTAGGATCATCAGGACTCCGGAATGCATACAGGTCGGTGTTGTCGCACAACGGATCATTTGAAATAAGTGGTGCTTCCCGGTGAGAGGATGCAAAGACCGGCGTAAATGTCTGCACCATCATTACAACCAGCAGGAAGGCAGCGGAAAATTTTTGTTTCATAAAATTGATTTAGCGTGATAAATAAAAATTACTTTTTTATTGACGCCGCATAGGTATACTGTTATGCACCTGTACGGCATTTTGCATGAAGCACAAAAAGGAATATGAATGGTATTACCGGGCTGCAGCCCGAGAGTTTGGCAAAGGCAGGAAGTAAAAGAGGAACTGTTTCCTTTGAAAAATGGTTACAATGCTGGGTAAGTTACGCAGGACAGTAGCGGGCGGATTTATTTTTTTAACTTTTATTTTTGAAGCTGTCAGCGGCCGATCCTTTCAGCCAGGTAATTGGTGGTCAAAAATGCTTCATAAATTTCTTTGTATTGTTTAATTGGGTATAGACCATTGCGGACGATCCGGTAAATCTGGTAATCATTTTTCAGCAGGTAATAAAAATCCTGGAAATAAGTACGGGAATCAATGTTGCAGCCACCAAATTCAAATTGAATAAAATCGATCTGTTTAGCATTCAGCATCGATTTGGCACCTTCCAGCACTTTTATTTCATGCCCTTCCACGTCGATCTTTAAAAAATGGATATGCTCAATATGGTTATTCCTGCAAAAGCCATCCACCGTTCTTATTTCAATGGCCTCCGTTTTATTCATATCAATATTAAGATGGTCAAGGTTGCGGTGGTAAACACTTGCGAGCCCGGATGCATCTTTATTGCTGAACAACGTCAGCACAGCATCTTCGCTGCCCATACCAAAATTATACGCCGATACAGCAGGAATATGTTTCGTATTCTCCTGTAGTTTTTTAAATGTTATTTGTGAAGGTTCAAATGAAAATATTTTTCCTCTCTCTTTCAACTGATCATTCAGCAAAACAGCATAAGTGCCAATATTGGCTCCCACATCAAACACCAGTACCTGTTTTTCATCCTTTAATTTTTCCGCCACATATTGTATCGCAATACCTTCTCCGGAATCATCTTTTGAACCACCACGGCCTACATGCATTCCATATAATGACAACTGTTGAAGAAACTCAAATAGTGGTTGAAATTTTAGATTGCCCAGTAACGGATTGAGCAGTTTTTTAAAAAGATTCTTCATTCAGTTTGTTTCTGTTGATGAAAGGATGCAAAGATATTCGTTATGGCTGCAACAGTATTTTTTTTATAACTGCTATCTGTCCAAGGTGGTAGTGGCTGTGTTCGATCATTCCCTGCAGGTTGCGAAAATAGCTGCCATATTTTTTATCCGTGAAATCCTCCCCAAGTTTTTCATCCGGCAATTGTTCTATCAATCCGGCAAGTGTTTCAGCATCTGCCCATGCTTTGTTTCGCAAATTATCCCATTCTGCCTGCGATTGTATTGGCGGGCATTCAAAGCTGAATTTATCATGTGCATCCAGGGGGCCACCCTGTAAAACTTTCAGAATCGTACTTACATAGTAATTGATATGAAAAAGCAGCTTAGCAATACTGTTAAGGTCATGTACCGATGTTACAGCCTGCTCCCAGCTAATCTCTGCAAGTGTATCTTTAAGGTTCACGCAGGTCCAGTTACCGCCGAAGTGAATATCACGGGTATGTTTGGCTATTTGTTTTGCCGTGTTCATGGTGTTTGCTTATGCAGTTGTAGTACCAAAATAATTAATTAAAACAAGCCAATGAATTGAACCCCATTTTACAATGTAGCGGGCATAAGGAAATTTGCTGGCAGATAAAGCCGGGCGAAGAGAAATTCAGAAATCAATTCCTTAAATAATAATTGATTCCATTGATGTACTTGGTAAAAAAGCCAGACTTCAGCATCCCTTTTTGTCCATTGTTATTTTCAAAAGAAGTATAATAGGTAAACATGTATTGGTCAATCTGTTTTACTTTGCCGCTGATGGCTTTATCATCGAAAGAAGTGTACCATTCAAATTTTGTATTGCCGATATTTTTGAGTCTCCCACGGATAGCTTCATTCTCATACGAAGGACACCAGTTGATAGCGGTGCCGCCAACGGTTTTGATATTGCCTTTTATGGCTGCATCGTCATAGGATGCATAGTAATTAAACTGTGTGCTGCCAATGGTTCTTACTTTTCCTCTTAACGCTTCCTCATCATAACTTCCATAGTAAGTAATTTGTGTAAGGCCGATGTACCGGATTTTTCCCCGGAAAGCTTCATTTTCTGTTTGGGAGTAATATTCAATCCGGCCCATATATTTTTGCAGTTTACCGGGATAGTAACCATAAAATTCTTTTGGATACTCGGTACCAAACTCAGCGATAGAGCCATCTTTTGAAAGGGCAATCAGCACTTTGTCACTGGTGCCGGGGCTGTAATAAAATGTTTGTGTTGCACCATAACCACCCAGAACAATAAATTCTATCTTTTGGGCAAATGACCGGGTAGTACATGCAAGGAGCAGTATAAGAAGGAGTTTTTTCACAACTTGTTTTTTGTAAAAATAAAGATTGTTTTACAACATAGGCATGCTTTATAGAATGTTTTACAACCAGGTGAGAGGCGGCACAGAAAGACAATTTTAAAACCTGCCCCATTTTCCTTTACTTGCAAACATTAAAAAAGATCGTATGCAGCAACTTATTGAATGTGTCCCCAATTTTTCAGAAGGGAATGACATGAGCATCATCCGCCAGATAACGGATGAAATTGAAAAAACGGAAGGTGTGCGGTTATTAAACGTTGACCCCGGAAAAGCCACCAACAGAACTGTGGTCACTTTTGTAGGAACACCACAGGAGGTAGTGGAGGCTGCGTTTTTGGCTATTAAAAAAGCCGGTGAATTGATTGATATGAGCAAACATACAGGTGAACATCCAAGGATGGGTGCTACAGATGTTTGCCCCCTGATCCCCATCGCCAATATTAGTATGGAAGAAACAGCCAGGTATGCACAAATGCTGGCTGAGAGAGTGGGAAAAGAGCAGCATTTGCCGGTATACTTATATGAAGCCGCTCAGCCCGATAAAACCAGGAGCAATTTATCTGTGATAAGGGCCGGTGAGTATGAAGGATTTGCAAAAAAGATCGCTTTGCCCGGGTGGAAACCAGATTTTGGCCCGGCAATTTTTGATGCCAAACGTGGGGCTACCGTTATTGGTGCCAGGGATTTTTTGGTAGCGTATAATGTAAACTTAAATACCACCAGTACCAGGCGTGCCAATGCCATTGCCTTCGATGTAAGAGAAGCGGGCAGAACGGTGGAAGTGGACGGTAAAAAAGTAAACCAGCCAGGCACATTGAAAAGTGTAAAAGCCATTGGCTGGTTTATTGAAGAGTATGGCGTAGCGCAGATTTCAATGAACCTTACCAATATCAATATCACCCCGGTGCATATAGCTTTTGATGAGGTTTGCAAAAAAGCAACCGAAAGAGGGATAAGGGTTACCGGTAGTGAACTGGTTGGTTTGATTCCCTTAAAGGCAATGACTGATGCCGGGAAATATTTCTTGGCGAAACAAAAACGCTCAACCGGCGTAAGTGAGAGAGAATTGATAAAGATCGCCATTAAATCAATGGGGCTGGATGAACTGGGGCCTTTTAAACCCGAAGAGCGGATTATTGAATACATGCTGGCGAATAAGTCAGACAGTAAACTGGTAAGCATGACTTTGAGCGATTTTGCTGATGAAACGGCCAGTGAAAGTCCTGCTCCCGGTGGCGGATCCATAGCTGCCTATATTGGTTCCCTTGGCATTGCATTGGGTACCATGGTGGCCAATTTAAGCAGTCACAAAAAAGGCTGGGACGACAGGTGGAAGGAATTTAGTGACTGGGCAGAAAAAGGTGAATACTACAAAAGCGAATTGGTGAAGCTGGTGGATGCGGATACAAAAGCTTTCAATCAGATCATGCAGGCATTTGGATTGCCAAAAGGAAATGAAGAAGAGAAAAAAGTGAGGACGAAGGCTATCCAGGATGCAACGAAATATGCCATTGACATTCCGTTTAAAGTAATGGAAACAGCCTTTGCAAGTTTGGAAGTAATAAAAGCAATGGCAGAAACTGGCAATCCCAACTCTGTGTCTGACGCCGGCGTAGGTGCATTATGTGTAAGAAGTGCAGTGATGGGCGCATTTATGAATGTGCGGATTAATGCTGCAGGATATGATGATAAGGAATATGTGGCAGAGATTGTTCAAAAAGGAAAAGTGATTGAAAATAAGACTGTCGAAATGGAGAAAGATATATTGGGTATCGTAAATCAGAAGATTGGGTTGTAGCGCTTTAATGATAATGGCGGCTTGTAATTAAATGACCGGTCTACCTGCAATTTAGATTATTGAAATTCAATTTTATCTCCGTGGAGGCATTTATCTCTTTCGATGTAATGAGTCCTTTTAATTCTATTGCGCTCTCCTTAATATAGCTTCCAAATAAAGATGAATTCATCATTTCATTTAATTGAGTTTGGATGTTCAATTCTGCCATCTTAAATTGTTGTTGAAACAGGGGCTTGTCTTTGAATTCTGAAAAATAATGCTCAACGTATAAATCTACAATACTATTCTCTGATATCAGCCCGGATAAATGACCTTGATTAATAATGCCGTTGATAAATCTGCATGAAGTGTCATTGACGAAATAAATGCTTTTGATTTTTTCCCTGGTTGTAAAATCCTTTACTCTACACAAGTATTCAAACTCATTGTATTGGAGTACAGCCGCTGAAAACGTCAGAAAAAAGATATCATTACCATACCTTTCTTTTAAAAAGTTTTCCAAACAGGAAAAAGGACATACAATAAATAGTTTATTATTTTCAATCATAACAAGTTTGTTTCTCCTTAAATCCCGGGATAGTTTAGAACGCAATAATGAACAGGTTCAGCATCTCATGCGGAGTGAAAAGTGATGTTTTTTTGCATCTCTTTCAGAGACTAACAATTAGCTTTTAAAGTTGATTTTTTTACTTACTGCGCCGGGCAAGCCATTTTGTCAATTACATCTGCAAATTCTATTGTGAGCGTGGAGGTTATGATCAAATTTTTATTGTGGTTCATTGCTTCCTGAAAAACCGATGTAATAAGATTCATACTTTCTATCAATTCCGGAATTCTCTTCGTTGCAGTTTCATCATCTTTACCAAAACGTTCATTTGAACTAAAGTTTTTCATTTGATGGAAGGCTATCTTGCTTGCATATAAATTCATCAATATTTCATTGCCATCTTTTGCTGAAAAAATGCCATCAATAAGTTTGATTGCTTTTTTAGTTTTCGTATCATCCATAAAACAGTCTTTTTAATTTTAAACAGATCAGGGTTCCATTAAAAAAATACCAGTAAATAAATCATTAAGCAGTATTGGAAATGCCAGAAGCAAAGAGGACAGGAAGGACTTTCTAAAGCAGTTCAAATTCTCCGTCCTGATTCCTTTTATTCATATAAATGAATATCGCCTTTAAAAGCGATTTTGCTGTCCTGCTGCTCTATATACTTTTTGGCGCTGGCTAAGTCTTTTTGCAGCAGCTTAATTCTTTCTTCTCGCATTTTGATATCCTCTTCGTTGCTGCTTTTATCAATTTTACTTTCGTGATACTCAATTTTGATGTTTATCATTTTCGTAAGAATATCAATGCTGTCTTCCGGAGTAAAATATCCTTGAATTAGTTTTATTTCCATTTTGTAGTGGTTTTATTGTCCTTGTGCCAGGGAGTAACCTGATTTACCGTCAAATAAATAAAGATTTTCAGTTTTGATTGTGTCAATATTTTCATCTACTGCCTTAGCCAGCAGGTCAACGATGTCACTTTTTAGCACCTGTAATCCATCAGCATGCTTGAACCTGCAACGCCAATGATCTGTACAAAAAGTTTCTTTGAATCCGTCTGGATAAACTTTAATTCCCCTGTTGGTAATCATCGTCAGGTTTAATCCTGGTTTTTCTATCTTTCGGATAGCAGAGGCGAGTTCCTGGGGGTCCGTTCCATTCCAATGGACAAAAACATCCACCCCTACCAACTCTTTTTTCGCAGCGGGTCTTCTTTTATATTTTGGAAGGTTCAATGCCGGGTTCTTTGAATAGTTAACTGTTTTCAAGTTGGAAGGCTTGTAACCTAAATTAGATATCACTGCTTTGGCAAATTCTTTTGTTCCCACTTTGAACTTACTTATTCCATTTTTAAATATATCGTCAGTATGAATTCCATCTTCAATAGTCTTAAGCCATGCATTCTGTATCTTCTCAGCTACTGCTGTTTGCCCTATATGCGTCAGCATCATTACCGCACCCTGCAATAAACCTGATGGATTGGCAGAGTTTTGACCGGCTCTCCGTGGTGCTGAGCCATGTATTGCTTCAAACATGGCACATTCCTCTCCAATGTTAGCAGAACCTGCCAATCCAACAGAACCTGTAATTTGAGCAGCTATATCCGACAGTACATCACCATAAAGATTAGGCATCACTATTACATCGAAGGCTTCGGGGGTATCGGCCATTTTAGCTGCTCCTATATCAATGATCCAATGTTCATTTTCTATAGCAGGATATTCTCTTGCGATCTCATCAAACACCTGGTGGAACAACCCATCAGTTTGTTTCATTATATTGTCTTTAGTAAAGCAGGTTACCTTTTTTCTTCCATATTGCAATGCGTATTCAAATGCAAAACGGATAATCTTTTCACATCCCGGGCGACTGATAAGCTTTAAGCACTGTACCACTTCATCTGTCTGCTGGTGTTCGATCCCGGCATATAAATCTTCCTCGTTTTCCCTCACAATCACAATATCCATTATGGGATGTTTGGTTTTTACAAACGGATGCAAACTCATACACGGCCGCACATTGGAGTAAAGACCAAGAAATTTCCTGGTGGTAACATTCAGGCTTTTATAGCCTCCGCCCTGCGGAGTTGTGATAGGTGCCTTTAAAAATATTTTATTTCTCCTGATAACGTCCCAGGATGTTTTATCAATGCCGCTTGTATTGCCTGCCAGGTAAACTTTCTCTCCAACTTCAATTTCTTCGATCTCAATTTGCGCCCCGGCTGCCATCAATATATCAAGTGTGGCATCCATTATTTCGGGACCAATGCCATCACCTTTTGCAACTGTAATTTTTGTCATATTTTTTTAATTTATTCTACAAAACTGGCCGCTTTTATTCATATAATATCATTTATATTTACAATACTAATCATAAATAATTTTTATGAACTATACACTCCACCAGTTACAGGTATTTCTAAAGATCACCCAAACGAAAAGCATCACAAAGGCAGCTGAAGAGCTTCATTTGACACAGCCAGCTGTATCAATTCAACTAAAAAATTTTCAGGATCAGTTTCCGATACCCTTGACAGAAGTGCTGGGAAGAAAAATATTTATAACGGATTTTGGTGCCGAAATCGCCCGTGCAGCTGAGAATATTGTAAATGAAGTGTATGCAATAAATTTTAAAACCCTGGCCTACAAAGGACAGCTTTCAGGTCAATTGAAAATTTCCGTGGTTTCAACCGGCAAATATGTGATTCCATTTTTTCTGGCAGATTTTTTAAAACAGCATAGTGGAATAGAGCTGTTACTTGACGTAACCAATAAAACAAGAGTGGTGGAGAGCCTGGAAAAAAATGCAGTTGATTTTTCACTGGTATCTGTGCTGCCTGAAAATATGCAAATAGATAAAATTCAACTAATGCAAAATAAGTTGTATGTAGTAGGTAACGCTGCACAACAATTTAAAGCCAGAACTTATGATAAACGCATCTTTGAAACAATCCCATTAATATACCGTGAAAAGGGTTCCGGTACCAGGCATACAATGGAAAAATATATTGAGCAAAACAAGCTTCCCGTTCAGAAAAAAATGGAACTGACATCCAATGAAGCAGTAAAGCAAGCGGTTATTGCGGGGCTTGGCTTTTCTATTATGCCCCTGATCGGCCTTAAAAATGAATTGAATAATGGTGACCTGCAGATTATTCCTGTAAAGGGTTTTCCAATAAAATCTGTCTGGAATCTTATTTGGCTAAAAAAGAAGAAATTTTCTCCTGTTGCCGAATCGTTTTTGAAATATGTGAAAAAAGAAAAGGAACAAATTATCAAGGAAAAATTTAACTGGTTTGAGCAATATTAAAAAGCTAAAAACAGGGCCGAAAAGAAAGTTCTGTAAACAACTAAAATCAGTTAAAAGAAATTCGATTGTCACATGAACAGGAAGTACAATCTCCTGCCAATCCAATACGTATGCATTTATTAAGTTTATAAAAATACCCCGGCTGTTTGCACAACCGGGGCATTTTAATTTATTGATACGATTATTCTGTAACAGGTGTATCGTCTGTTGGTTCAGTACTGCCTGGAGCTGCAGTATCCGGGGCAGTGTTGTTGTCCGGGTTTACAGTTTCTCCATCTTCTGAAGCGGTAACTTCCACTTCTTCTTCCTGCTCGTCCAGTTTGGTAATAGCCGCTATAGCATCCCCTTCGTCTATACGTATCAGTTTTACACCTTGTGTAGCCCTGCCCTGCTCGCTTACATCTTTAACTTTCATACGGATGGTAACACCGCTGACACAGGTTATCATCAGGTCTTCTTTTTCTGAAACATCCAGCAAGCCAACCAATGAGCCGGTTTTGTCTGTTACATTGATGGTTCGTACACCTTTACCGCCACGGTTGGTAATCCGGTAATTGGCTTCACCTGTTTCAGGGTCATCCAGGAAAGTGCGTTTGCCATAACCTTTTTCACTCACCACTAATATGGTCTTTGTTTTATCCTCCCTGTTTACACAAACCATACCTACCACTTCATCATTTTCGTCATCCACTTCCACACCGGCAACACCGATACCACCACGTCCGGTTGATCGTACTTTTTCCTCTGGGAAACGGATGGCACGGCCACTCTTCACCGCCATCATAATTTCACAATTACCATCGGTGAGTCTTGCTTCTATTAACTGGTCGCCTTCCAGGATATTGATGGCGTTGATGCCGTTCTGTCTTGGGCGACTGAAATCTCCCAGGTCAGTTTTTTTGATGATCCCTTTTTTAGTACACAAAACTATATAGTGACCGTTCACAAAATCCTTATCATCAAAATTTTTCACGTCAATAATCGCTCTTACTTTGTCATCCGGCGGTATCTGTATCAAATTCTGCATCGCCCTTCCCTTGCTGGTTTTATCACCTTCAGGAATTTCGTATACTTTCAACCAGAAGCACC
This sequence comes from Bacteroidota bacterium, assembly GCA_029561305.1. Classification (GTDB taxonomy): domain Bacteria; phylum Bacteroidota; class Bacteroidia; order Chitinophagales; family Chitinophagaceae; genus Ferruginibacter. The sequence continues at coordinate 12,244 of JAKQJG010000105.1, forward strand.
TTCCTTTTTCAGTAAAGAACAGCAGCGTATGATGGGTGGACGCTACAAACAGGTGTTCGATATAATCTTCGTTTCTTGTGCTGCTGCCTCTTGCACCCCGACCGCCACGGCGCTGCTGCCTGTATTCGTCTGCTGCTGTACGTTTGATATAACCTAAGTGGGAAATTGTAACCACCACATCCTCTTCCTCTATCAGGTCAAGCATATTCATTTCATCGCCCACATATACAATTTCAGTTTTACGCTCATCACCAAATTTAGCCTTCACTTCAGCCAATTCGTTTTTGATGATATCGAAACGCATGCCTTCATTAGACAGTATTGATTCTAAGTGCTCAATCAATTTCATAATCTCTGCATGTTCGTGGCGGATCTTATCGATCTCCATCCCTGTAAGACGCTGCAAACGCAGTTCCAGTACAGCTTTTGACTGGATCTCACTCATACCGAAATTACTCATCAATCCTTCATGAGCAATGGCTGGCGTGGCAGATTCACGGATCAGTTTGATCACTGCATCCAGGTTATTCAATGCGATGATATAACCTTCCAGTATATGCGCTCTTTCTTTAGCCTTACGCAATTCATAGTTGGTACGGCGTACCACTACTTCATGGCGGAAGTTTACAAACTCACTGATCAAGTCTTTGAGGTTCAATATCCTGGGCCTTCCTTTTACAAGCGCCACATTGTTGATACCATAAGACGTCTGCAATTCTGTTTGTTTGTACAACTGGTTTATCACCACCTGCGCTACTGCATCTTTCTTTAGTTCAACTACAATACGGGTACCCTCTTTGCTGTTGCTTTCATTATTTACATCAGAAATACCATCGATCAGTTTCTCATTGATGAGGTCACCAATTTTTGAAACCAGTGCATCCCTGTTTACCTGGTAAGGCGTTTCATAAATCACCAGTTTCTCTCTTCCCGTCTTGGTGGTTTCAATATTCACTTTACCACGCAATACGGCCCTTCCCCGGCCTGTGAGCAAAGCATTTTTTATGCCTTCAAAGCCATATAAAGTTCCACCAGTAGGGAAATCAGGTCCTTTTACATGTTTTATCAGGTCTTCAATTGATATTTCACGGTCATCAATATACGCTATACATGCATCAATCACCTCGCTCAGGTTGTGCGGAAGCATATTGGTGGCCATTCCTACGGCAATACCGCTTGATCCGTTTACCAGCAACTGTGGAATGCGTGTAGGCAGTACCGATGGTTCCCTTTCGGAATCATCAAAGTTGGGCTGAAAATCCACCGTGTCTTTGTCGATATCATCCATCATGGCTTCGGTAAGGCGCTTCATACGCACTTCCGTATAACGCATCGCTGCAGGTCCATCACCATCCTGGTTACCAAAGTTACCCTGGCCATCCACCAATGTATACCGCATACTCCATTCCTGGGCCATACGCACCATGGCATCATACACAGAACTATCGCCATGCGGATGATACTTACCCAATACTTCACCCACCACCCTGGCACTTTTTTTATGTGCCTTACTGGCTTGTAATCCCAGTTCATTCATCGCATGTAAAATGCGGCGGTGTACCGGTTTCAATCCATCTCTCACATCCGGCAACGCCCTGCCTACGATCACACTCATGGAGTAATCGATATAAGAAGTCTTCATTTGCTCCTCTATATTTACCGGGATGATCCTGCCCCGGTTGGTACTATTACTACCGTCGTTTGGCGGCAACATTCCATCGTTTGTTTCTCCAGTATTATCCATAAATTTTCACCCCATTTTAAAGGCCTGCGAAAGTACCGATTTGGCCCCGGTTTTCCTTCGAAAAACATAGCTATTTTAAGCGTTATTTACTCACATTTACAAAAGCATTGTGGACAAACCTGCCAATCATTTGAACCCTTCATTTTAAGTCCACAATCTGGATACAAAACAATAACTTGCCGCACTAAAAATTCCAACGATTGTGAATACAGTTTTGCTTATTGGTGCAGGAAAATCCGCCACCGTGCTGATAGATTACCTGATTGCGCAGGCACAAAAGAAAATATGGAAAGTGATCATTGCAGATGCAAACCGGGACCAGGTTTTGCTTAAAACAAACCACTCTCCTTTTGCAGAGGCCGTGGGATTAGACGTAACCGATGATGAACAGCGTTCTAAGCTGGTACAAAAAGCACATGTGGTTATTTCGATGATGCCGCCTGCGCTTCATTTTTTAGTAGCGAAAGATTGTGTTGAATACCGCAAACACCTGTTAACAGCATCCTACCTCGATAACAAGATAAAGAGCCTTGAGGAAGAAATAAGGCATAGAAAACTTCTGTTTTTATGTGAAATGGGGCTTGATCCCGGAATTGATCACATGAGTGCCATGAAGATACTGGATGCAATAAAGGCAAAAGGCGGACATGTAACTTCTTTTAAAAGCCATTGTGGTGGTTTGGTGGCTCCAGAAAGTGATAATAACCCATGGCATTATAAAATTAGCTGGAACCCAAGAAATGTGGTGCTGGCAGGAAAAGCAGGGGCAGAATATAAAATGGATGGAAAGGTTATTCATAAAGATTACAAACAATTATTTGCTGCCTGTGAAAAAGTTGCCATTGACGGGTTGGCAGACCTCGCATTTTATCCTAACAGGGATTCGTTAAGTTACATGCCGGTATATCACCTGGAAGGTGCCAGCACTTTTGTGAGAACCACCCTTCGTTATCCCGATTATTGTAACGGCTGGAATGCCATTGTTCAGGCAGGCCTGACAAATGACGCAGATTCGATCGATATCCATCACACCAACTTTAAACAATGGTCGGCACCACTGCTTCCATTTGTAAATGATGAGAACAAATCTATGCTGGAGTTTCTTGGTTTTTTTGATGACGGGATCATTCCTGCTACAGCTAAAAATTCTGCAGATATCCTTCAGCATTTACTGGAAACCAAACTGGCCATGCAGGAGCATGATAAAGACATGATCGTAATGCTGCATGAAATTGAATACGAGCAAAACGGGGTACAAAAAAAGATCAATAGCAGTCTTGTAGTAAAAGGAGAAGACAGTTTACGGACTGCCATGGCAAAAACGGTTGGCCTGCCCCTGGGTATTGCCGCCAAGCTGATACTGGAAGGTGCAGTTAAAATGAAAGGCCTGCACATACCCATCCGCAAAGAAATTTATGAACCTGTATTGAGTGAACTGGAGAATTTTGGGGTACTATTTAAGGAGGAAGAAAAATAATTTTATTTATACGTATAATATTTTTATTTTTGTCGTATAATTTCAGGTTTATGGACAGCAAGATAACATTGAGCTTTGATGCAGGCGTAATTGATAAAGCCAAGAGCTTTGCAGAACAAAACAATATCAGTCTTTCGAGGCTTACAGAGTTTTTATTGCGTAAGGTCACCAGCAGCCACTATAAATCACTCGAGGATCTTCCTATTTCCGATTGGGTAAGTATGGTGTCTGAAGGCGAGGCTGTATACATTACCAGGGCCAAAAAAAACAAACAATTAAAAGCTGAATATTTTAAATCAAAGAAATGAGGGTATTTATTGATGCCAACATTTTAGTTTCTGTACTAAATAAGGAATTCCCGCTTTTTACTTATTCAGCCCGTATCCTAAGTCTTGCTGATAATAAAAAATTTACACTCTTTACTTCACCGGTTTGCCTCGCCATTGCATTTTACTTTGCAGAAAAAAAATGCGGCACCCAGCTTGCAAAGCAAAAAATTGCATCACTCACATCCAAAATGCAAATAGCCAATATTGGGAAACGGGAAATAGAAAAAGCATTGGCTGATAAAATGGTAAACGATTTTGAAGATGGTATGCAATACTATGCTGCATTGGAAAACAGGTGTACCGCCATCATCACACAGGATACAGAAGATTATTATTACTCAGCTATCGAAGTACTCGATGCAGAAGAATTTTTAAAAAGCCATGTACTTTAAGCATTCATGGAACTAATATTTTTCTTAATTCCTTCACTCCTTCCGTTGCAGGCTTTTCTATTAATGTAAGCGTTGCCGATCTTTCCACTTCCGGTATTTTTTTGTCAATGATAAACTTGGGTAAAAATGGGGGTGCATAGTGCAATAAGGAAGCTGCCGGGTACACCTGCAGTGAGGTTCCCACCACTACAAAATAATCACAGTCATACATTAATGCCACAGCTTTTTCGATCATTGGCACCGGCTCTTCAAACCATACAATATGCGGACGTAACTGTGCACCGTCTTCGGCTTTATCTCCCAGCTGTATATCATCCCGGATGTCATAGATCAGGGAATCATTTTTTTCACTGCGCATTTTAAATATTTCTCCATGCAGGTGCAGCACATTAGTTGAGCCTCCTCTTTCATGCAGGTCATCAATGTTTTGTGTTACAATAGTTACTTTAAAATCTTTTTCCAATGCTGCCAGCCCGGTATGTGCTTCATTGGGTATAGCAGTTGCCACATCTTTTCTTCTTGCATTGTAAAATTCCAATACTAACTGTGGATCCTTTTTCCATGCACCCGGTGTGGCTACATCGTATACATTGTAACCATTCCATAATCCATCACTGTCACGAAATGTTTTGAGTCCGCTTTCGGCGCTGACACCTGCACCGGTGAGAACGACTATGTGCTTTTTATTCATGTACCAAACTTACGATTTTGCCTGCTTTGATTTGGATGCAGAAAATTTTCTTACCAAAAAAGCACCCAGTGAAATGATCAGGATAAAGGGCCAGATTGAAATCAGGTTTAAGATAATATTACCTAACCATTCTCCGCCCGTTTCAAAGGCGCTGCCTATTCGTGAGAGATAAGAAATTGTGCTGCCCCCTTTCCTGAATCCTTCTAATGGCTGATAAAAAGTCAGGTGAATGGTACTCATAGCAGATTGATGCGTAATATAACTTACGCGGCTTGCTGCAGATTCCATTGATTCCTGCAGGTCATCTATCTCTGCCTGTACCTGCAGCACTTCCTGCATATTCTTTGCCTCTTTAAAAAAATCAAAATACCGCTGCCGCATTTGCTTTTTTGCTTCCAGTCTGCCTTTTACGTCAACCACTTCACCGGTTACATCTTCTGCAGCGATTTTTCTTTCTATTATTTTCACCTCTGCAACGGGCAGCTGGTTCATTATATTTTCAAAATGCATCACAGGCACTTTAATTGTAAGGATGGACTCTATCTTTTCGTCGCTGCTGTTTTGATTTTCTTCTGCAATATAGCCGCCATACTGTTTTACAGTTTTGTAAATATTTGCTGCATAATTGTTGAAATCTTTTACTTCCAGTTTTAATGTAGCCGTTTTGATTATTTTCTTATCCCAATCTTCGGTTGGTTGCACTGGCACCGGCGCCGTTGATCTGGAACTGTCCATCGCCTGTTGGGGATTGCCTACAGGGATTGGAGGCTGTTGCTTTTGGGGGCTTTCCTGTGGGTCGGCAATAAGTTGATCGGTAGTTGCTGCAGTATCTTTGCTGCCACTATCTTGGCTACAAGAAAAGAGCATTAATGAGATAGAAATAAGGATGAATAAATTTTTGCAGTTCATAACATGGTTTTAATGGTGAGATGACCATTGATACGATTGCACAAAAAAAGAAACCGCTTTAGTTTGTTAAATGAAAACTAAAGCGGTTATAATTGATCACTGATAATATATCACTTGCCTTCTCCCGCCATTTGCATAATCATTTTCCATTCCTCCTCCTTCACTGTTTGCACACTTAATCTCCCCAACCTCACCAAATCCATATTAGCGAGCTGTTTTTCTTTTTTTATTATTTCTAAAGGAACAGACTTTTTTAGTTTACGTACCGGTTTAAGATCAACCGCCACCCATCTGTCGTCTTCTGTTGTAGGATCCTGGTAGGCCTCTTTTATCACTTTGGCAATACCAACAATTTCTACCCCTTCGTTGCTGTGATAATACAACACCTCATCTCCTTTCTTCATCGCTCTTAAATTTATCCGGGCCGCATAATTGCGTACACCACTCCAAATTGTTTGCTTTTCGGAGGTAAACTGCTCCCAACTGTAAACAGAAGGCTCTGACTTAACTAACCAATACGCCATAACGAAAATTCACTTTGATAAAATGTTGTTTTTAAAAATGTGCTGAGCAAGGTTAACAATATCATTATCAACAATTAAAACCATTGACACCCAAATACCGTAACTCAAAACAATATTAATATTTTTTCACAAACAAAATCAAATTCGTTATGCTATTTAAAACATCCAAACACCACAACCCTGTGGAAACATTGGCGGAGAACGAGCTAAAAGCAGTATCAAGGAGAAACTTCCTTGGCTATTTCGGTGGAGCTGCTGCATTAATGGCAACCGCGGCTGCCTGTAAAAAAGATGATGCCCCATCTAATACAGGTGTCAATTTAGGAAGCGGCGACACCGGCATATTAAATTATGCTTATGCGCTTGAGCAATTAGAAGCAGCTTTTTACACACAGGTTGCGCTTACACCTTACAGTGGTATTACTGCGGCAGAATCCTCGTTACTCACAGATATACGGGATCATGAAATTGCACACCGTGAATTTTTCAAAGCTGCCCTTGCTGGAAATGCCATCCAGGCACTGGAAGTTAATTTTTCATCGATCGATTTCAGTAGTCGTGACAGTGTGCTGGGAACTGCAAAAGCATTTGAAGACCTTGGTGTAACTGCTTACAACGGAGCAGGAAAATTAATCACCACGCCAGATTACCTGGTACTTGCTGGTAAGATAGTTTCTGTTGAAGCCAGGCATGCGGCATTGATAAGAGACCTGATCAGTAATGGTTCATTTGCTGACAGTACGGCAATTGATGCAAATGGACTGGACCTTAGCCGCACACCCCCGCAAGTACTGGCAATAGCCGCACCATTCTTAAAAACTGCATTGAACGCAAGTAATTTACCAACCTCTTAAATTTTCATTTTATGAACGTACAAAATATAATCAACCAAATTGAAAAAGTGGATCCTGAAGTATATGAAAAGCTTGACTCAAGGCGGGATGTGATGAAAGGTTTTGCAAAAGCATCCGGTCGTATTGCACTAGCTGCAATACCCCTGGCGTTGGGCAGCATGTTTCAAAAAGCATATGGCCAGTCGAATACCACACTCATTGCAGATACACTCAACTTTGCATTAACACTGGAGTATATCGAAGCAAACTTTTATATCAAAGGCGTGGCAACTTCGGGACTTATTCCATCTCCGGAAGCATTGGCAGCATTAACCACCATCCGGGATCATGAGAATGCACATGTAAGCTTTTTACGTACCGCCATCACTTCTTTGGGTGCAACCCCGGTTACGTTTACTGCTGCACAGTTTGATTTTACTGCAGGCGGTGCATTTGCAGATGTGTTCTCTAATTATGATACTTTTTTGGCAGTAGCACAAACATTTGAAGACACGGGTGTAAGAGCCTATAAAGGACAAGCCGGCAATTTAATGAGCAACAATGATGTGTTGACTGCAGCACTTAATATTCATTCGGTAGAAGCCAGGCATGCTGCTCATATACGCCAGATGCGTAAGGCAAGAGGTGCTAATGTGAAACCATGGATAACAGGTAATGACTCAGGAATCGGGCCCTCTGTACAGGCAAGTTATAACGGCGAAGAAATTACTACACAGGCGGGTGTAAACATTGTCAATATTGGCGGGTTTACTATTTCATCCGCAGCAGCTTCTGAAGCATTTGACGAACCACTTACCAAAGAACAGGTAACTACCATTGTGACACCATTCTTTGCTTAATACATTTTATGCGAATGACTGTTAATACGGTCATTCGCCTTTTTTACAATCATCTCTATTTCAAAAAACAAAATCAATTTTATGTTAGCAGTTAATAATCTAGGTACGATATTTCTTGCCATGCCGGGTGGTGCCGAATGGATCTTTATCATCCTGGCCATTGTACTTTTATTTGGTGGCAAAAAAATCCCGGAACTGATGAAAGGAATAGGTAAAGGCATGAGGGAATTTAATGATGCAAAGAATAACGTGAAGAGTGAACTGGAGAAAGGCATCCAGGAGAAAGAAACTATTCCGGCAGAAATAAAATAATCCTGTACAAAATCATATTCCTTTATTTTAAAGCTCCTCCCTATGCTTACAGCAGCTCCTGAAAGAAAATTATTTTTTCAGCGTCTCCGGAAAAAGAATGAAGCACCCAAAACTGCCATGTCATTTTTCGATCACATTGAAGATCTCCGCTGGCATATTGTAAGAAGTATCATTGCCTGGCTGGTGGCGGCAATAGGCATTTTCATGAATATCGACTGGATATATGACCAGGTCATTCTTGCACCAGCCAGTGAAAGTTTTTATACCTATGGTGCACTTTGCCGCCTGGGCAACTGGCTGCATCTCGGCGATTCATTGTGTTTGCCAGCTGTACAGATCAGCTTCCAGGTAACAGAAGTAAACGGCACTTTTACATCCGCTGTTAACATAGCTATGATCGGCGGCATCATACTTGCCTTTCCTTACATCTGCTGGGAGCTATGGCGATTTGTAAAACCTGCATTGAATGTCAAAGAAAAAAAGATGAGCCGCGGCGGTATCTTTTGGGTATCTGCTTTTTTCTTTACTGGTGCAGTGTTTGGTTATTACTTGCTGGCGCCATTCACTTTTAATTTTTTAGCAAGTTTTACGCTGGGTAATTCCGGTATGATACTCTACCGGCCATCAGTAAACGATTATGTTGACAGTCTTACCAATCTGATACTCGGCTGCGGCATTGCTTTCGAATTGCCCGTGCTTTGTCTTGTGCTGGCAAAAATTGGTTTGATCACCGGCACACTCATGAAAAAATATTTCAAGTTTGCTTTTGTGATCATATTGGTAGTGGCGGCAATCATCACCCCATCGCCGGACTGGACAAGCCAGTTTTTAGTAGCCACGCCCTTATTGTTTTTGTATTGGATAAGTATTTTACTGGCGTCGAGGGAAGAAAGGAGGCATGCAGCAATGGCAAAAAGTTAATTGAAAGCCGGAACAAATGCTATTCCCACCCGCTTGCCAATACATCTGCAATGTGTATCGTTTTTATTGGCAGCTTTTTATTTTGTATACAGCCATCCAGGTGCATCAGGCAACTGATGTCCGTTGATATAATGTATTGTGCCTGGGTGGCTTTTGCATTGTTTATTTTTTGATCGGCCATGGCAACAGAAATGGCATTAAACTTTACGGCAAAAGTGCCACCAAAACCACAGCAGGTTTCGGTGTCATTCATTTCCGTTAGTTGCAGACCTTTTACATTGGCCAATAGTTTCCGGGGGGCGTCTTTGATATTACATTCTCTTAAAGCGGCACAGCTGTCGTGGTAAGTGGCAGTTCCATTAAACACGGCGTCATAATTTTCTATTTTCAGCACGTTCACTAAAAAATCGGAAAACTCAAATATCTTTTTTGAAAGAAGCGCTGCCTTAACAGCTTCAGCAGTGCCTTCAAACAGTTTGTGATAATAATTTTTTACAAAACCTGCACAACTGGCGCTGGGACAAACAATGTAATCAGCATTTTCAAAGTCTTTTAAAAATTTACTGCATACTTCTCTGGCTTCATTCCAGTGACCGGCATTAAAAGCAGGTTGTCCGCAACAGGTTTGATTGGTATTGTACAATACTTCGCAGGTGGCTTTCTCCAGCACTTTCACCATACTAAATCCAACCTGCGGATATAGCTGATCGATAAAACATGGTATGAAAATATGAACCGTCAAATGAATTATTAATTAATAATTATTGATTAATAATTAAAACTTTCTAACACTGAGCACTGAATATTGAACATTGAGAATTGCGTATTTTTATATCAGGGGTCAAATCATTTTAAGTGCAGTGATAGCTGCTTCCTCACCTTTATTCCCATGCTTTCCACCAATCCGTTCATCAGCCTGCTGCTGGTTATCCACCGTGAGTATGCCAAAAATAGTTGGCACCGGCAACAACAGATTTAACTGTACAACTCCATCAGTCACACCTTTGCATACATAATCAAAATGCGGTGTATCTCCTCTTAATACACAACCCAATGCGATAAAAGCATGTGGTTTATCATCTTTGTATTTATGCTGCTCCCAGTAACGTTTGATACCAAAGGGAATTTCAAATGCACCAGGAACCGTTACAACTTTATATGCTACCTGGTGAGCGTCTAGTATTTTTTTGCAACCGGTTTCCAAAGCACCTACAATAGCATCGTTCCATTCGGTACGCACAATTACAACACAGGCATCCTTTTTTACCTGGATGCCTGTTGTATTTAATAAACTGTTAGAATTAGCTGACATGGAAAGTATTTAGTTTAATACACCGAGTCTTGCAAGATACTTGTCTACATCTGCTGCTCTTGTACTTTTTGGATATTCGTCCCTGATCTTTTTGAAAAGCTCCACAGCATCAGCCGTTTTATTGCTGTTTTCTGCAAGCTGCGCTGCTTTATACAAAGCTTCAGGCGTCATAAACTCATCCTTCGTATTCACTGCTGCTGCCTTTTTAAAATAGCTCAATGCATCATCGTTTTTCTTCAATTCTGCATGTGCATCGCCCAACATCATATAGGCGGCTGTTTGTACCTGCGTTGCGGATGTTGAAAAATCTTTCAGGTATTTAATAGCGTTATTGAAATCCCCGTTGTGAAGATAGCAGGCTCCTGCAATATAACGGGCCCTGTTGCCTGTTTCGGTACCGCCATAAGTTGATATCACTTTTAAAATACCGGCACTTATTCCGGCACCTCCATTCAATACCAGATTGATTGAATCTTTGTTAAAGTTGCCCTGTTGCGCCATTTTATCAAACAAGGTTTCAGCAGGAAATATCATTTCCACCGCTTTTACTTCGTTGGGCTCTTTTACAAGTTTGTTGTAACCATACCAGCCACCCACCAACAGGATCACTGCACTGCCAACATAGATGATTGGTTTGCTGAACCTGGTCCAAAAATCTTTGGCCTTCTCCACCGCTTCATTTGTTTCTACAGCTTCTACTGTTACTTGCTTCTCTGACATTTTTTTGTTTATTGGTTGATTTGTTATTTATGATATAGAATTTTATATGGCTTGTATTTTCCGTTGAATGACAAGCCAGGAATTTTAATCTGTTATAAATGGATAATCCTCCTGTACATATACATCTTTCAGCAGTTCATCATCATTTGGCCAGGGGCTTTCTTCGGCAAACTGAACACATTCATCCACCTGCTGTTTCACCCTGTCATTGATAATTTCAATATCAGCATCGGCCACTTTAAATTCTTTTTGCAACACATTCAGCACATGATCAATGGGATCTCTTTGTTTGTACTCTTCCACTTCTTCTTTGGTACGGTATTTCTGAGGATCGCTCATGCTGTGACCTTTGTAGCGATATGTTTTTATTTCCAGCAAGGTTGGTCCTCCACCCTCCCTGGCTCTTGTAACTGCCCTTGCCATAGCATTGTGTACATCTTCGGGACTCATGCCATCTACACTGTCCGCAGGCATATCATAGGCATCCCCTATTTTATAAATATCCAGTACATTGCTTGTGCGGGCTACCGAAGTGCCCATGGCATACTGGTTGTTTTCGCAAATAAATATTGCAGGCAATTTCCAGGTCATTGCCATGTTGAATGTTTCATGCAGCATTCCCTGCCGGGCAGCACCATCACCAAAAAACGTTACAGAAACATTTTTGGTTCCTTTATATTTTTCAGCAAAGGCCAAACCTGCACCTGTGCCTATTTGAGCGCCCACAATACCATGCCCGCCAAAAAAGCCCACGTCCACACCAAAGAGATGCATACTGCCCCCCTTGCCCTTGCTGCACCCGGTTGCTTTGCCATATAATTCGGCCATACTCGCTTTTGGCGTTACTCCTTTGGCTATCGCCAGTGCATGACAACGGTAAGCTGTAATAAACTTATCTTCTGCCTGCGTTGCAGTCATACATCCTGCTGCTACGGCTTCCTGCCCAATATACAAGTGACAAAAGCCCCTTATTTTCTGCATTCCATATAATTGACCGGTCTTTTCTTCAAAGCGGCGGAGCAACAACATGAGTTCGTACCAGTAGAGATAGGTTTCTTTAGAGAACTTTGTAGCCAAGGTTTAGAATTTTAGGCGGCAAAGATAAGGGAGAATAAGTATAATTTGAGTACGAAAAAAGGCTGTGGAAAAGAGGCCATTTGGAGGAATTACCGGATAGCCTGACAAAACCAAAATAGAAGGCTGATATATTTCCGGCAGGCTGGAAAAGATTAATTTTTGAGATGCACATTTAACCCAAATGTTTACATTTACATACATGCAAAAAATTGATATTTTGCCCGCTGCTTACCCAACCATCTTTGTGCATCTAAAAACAATAAAGGTATGAAAGCAATATTCCGCTATTACATTGCATCGCTTATTTGCTTACTAACTGCATCCTGCAATAATAACCGTACAAATCAAAAACAATTGACCATGACCGCTGTTGACAGCATCTCAATAGAATTGAAAAAACTAGACTCCCTTTTGCAGGACAGCGCCTTTGCCGCTACAATAGCCAGCGGGCTCGAAGCGTCTTATTATAAAGGCCTGGGTGAACCAGCACCTGCATTTCTCAAGCCTGGTGAGGATTCTTTGCTTACCGATAAAAGTGTGAAAGACGAAAAGATCGCCACCAATATTGCCGGGTTCTATGCACTGGAATGCGGTATCAATTACCTGAGCAGCAGGGATAGCGCTACGCCGGCGCAATGGATAGAAAAAATTCTGTCGAAAACAGCATTGGATAAAGATGCAGCCGAAATATTAAACCGTTTTGCTAATGCTACCTGGAAAGCCGGGCAGCCATTCAGAAGCCTGGACAGGATAAAAAAAGCAAATTTTATAGGCTGGAGCGGATTAAGCGATGCGGAAGTGCAAAAAGATGTAAGGCAAATTGAAGGGGCTGCTTTGATAGTGCAACCTTTTATTAAAGGCAGTAAAACAGAACAGCTGTTGCAGTTGAAGGAATTGTTGCAGAGCAAAGAATTTGCACTACAGGCGGCCTCGTTCATGGATTCCTCTTATTATGCCGGTGAAAAAAAACCGGTTGCTGAATTTCTTTCTAAGGAGGAAAAAACTGCCACCAAAAAGAAAAGCTTTAAAGAAGAGAAGATTGCCACCAACATCGCAGGTTTCTACGCTTTGGAATGTGGTATCAATTATTTTGTATCGGCTAAAAAACAGGCTCCCACCATGATACTTCAATCCATTGTAAATGGAAGTATCAGCAAAGAAGATAAATTATTATGCTGCCGTTTTGCCAATGCTACCTGGAAAGCGGGCCAGCCATTCCGGAATCTTGACAGGATAACAAGAGAAACATTTACGCCATTTAATTTTTTAAGTGAAGCAGATATTGAGAAAGACTGGGTACAGGTAAAAGCTGCTGCGGAAATATTACTGGCAGAATTAAAGCGGCGTTAAATTGCCATTCACATTTATCTTGCATTCATGCCGCTGCTTACCCATATCGCTGTCACACAATTTAAAAACTACGGACTTACATCTTTCAATTTTACAGAAAGGATCGTTGGTATATGCGGACTAAACGGCAGGGGTAAAACGAACCTGCTGGATGCCATCTACTATTTGTGTTTTACCAAAAGTTATTTTACAAGGAATGACCTGCAGATTGCACAGTTTGGTAAAGAAGGCTTCAGGCTGGAAGGCAGGATAGACGAACATAAAATCGTATGCATACACAGGGGTACAGGCAAAAAAGAATTTTACGTGGATGAGGTGGCATATACAAAAATGTCGAATCATATTGGAAAGTTTCCTGCGGTAATGGTGGCTCCGGATGATGTGGAACTGATAACCGGTAACAGCGAAGAAAGACGCCGCTACATGGATACGGTACTGAGCCAGGCCGACCCCGTTTATCTTCAGCAACTCATTGTTTATAATAAGATACTGCAGCAGCGAAACAGTTTATTAAAACGTTTTGCCGATACCGGTTTTACGGACTGGCAGTTACTGGAAACAATTGATGAGCAACTGGCCGGGCCGTGCAATTATATACATCAAAAGAGAACGGAACTTGCAGCGACCCTTATTCCGCTGGTATTGTCCTTTTATATCCAGATAGCAGGAAAAGATGAAACGCTGGAACTGGAATACCAAAGCCAGCTGAATGAAGGAGATTTTTTCAGCTTACTGAATCAATGCCGTCAAAAAGACTTTCTGCTGCAACGAAGCAATGGAGGCATTCATAAAGATGATATCGATATCCGGCTGTATAACCAGCCATTTAAAAGCACCGCTTCGCAAGGACAACGTAAAAGCCTTTTATTCGCATTGAAGCTGGCCGAATTTGAGATACTAAAATCTTACAAAAATGAAGCGCCGCTCCTTTTATTAGATGATGTATTTGAGAAATTAGACGACTCCCGTATGCAGCACTTACTGCAATGGGTGTGCAAACAGAACAATGGGCAGGTATTTATCACCGACACGCACTACGACAGGCTGCAGCAATCCCTCCTTGCTATGAATGAGCGCTTTCAGCTAATCTCCCTCTAGCAGTACTACATTCCTGTAGTTGATATTCTACAAAAGACTGGGTTAAAAAACCCAGTAAAATACCGTGAAAACACCGTTGTTTTTATCGGTTTAATTGTAAACTTTTGCTTTATAAAACAACTGGAAGAGATTAGAAGATAGTACGACCCTTGATTCCACAAAAAAGATATTAAAGCGGAAGTTTTTATATCATCTCCAGCAATGAATGAACGACGGCAACACCAAGGGCAGGTGGAATAGGGGTTTAAAAGCGGGATAACTTAAATTCTCCGGTCTGTTGTTTCTACAACGGTCACCCACCTGCCCTTATTTTTACTCCACCTGTAACCCCCAATCTTTTCCTTTTTCAATAGCAGGTACACCTTCGGTTAACCATTTTGGTGCTTTTTCGCCTTTTAGCAACCAGTCAAAAAATTGCTGCTCTCTTATTTGAATGTCTTTTCGGTTTTTTCTTTCCATCAGGTTATGGGCATCGTTGTTATAATTCAGCATCCAAACCGGCTTCCCCAATCTTCTTAAGCCTGTAAACAACTCAATACCCTGGTACCATGGCACGGCACCATCTGCATCGTTGTGCATGATCACTAATGGTGTTTGCACTTTGGGTAAATGAAACAAGGGTGAGTTTTCAATATAGAGTTGCGGCTTTTCCCATAAGGAAGCGCCAATGCGGCTTTGTTGTTTCTCATATTGAAATTGACGATTGAGACCACTCTCCCAGCGGATACCGCCATAAGCGCTTGTCATGTTGGCAACCGGTGCCCCAGCCCACGCTGCTTTAAACATAGGTGTTTTGGTTACAAGATAAGCTACCTGGTAGCCGCCCCAGCTTTGTCCCTGGATGCCCATTTTGGTGCTGTCTATAAAACCTGCTTTTACCAATGCCCTGGCTCCACTGGCAACGTAATCATAAGCGCTCTTGCCTGGATAACCCACTTTGTATTCAATATCGGGTGCAAATACAATATAGCCCCGGCTTACAAAAAACGGTATATTTAACCGGCTTGGTGTGGGTGCTGGTGCCTGGTAGTTGTTGATGTTATCTGACAGCTTCTCGTAGAAATAACAGATCAAAGGATACTTTTTCTTTGGATCAAAATCTTCAGGTTTGTAAAGGATGCCCGTAGCCTGCTTACCGTTATAGGCTTTCCATTTATACAGTTCCGCTGTAAGCCAGTTATATTCTTTCTGCTGGGGATTGATGTCGGATAGTTGTTCACTTACCAGGTAGATGTAATTGATAAGTGTGCCGCCAGCATCAAAAGAAGCCCTCTTATTTTCATTGGCCAAAGAAGTAAAAAACAGGTTAGGTGACTCCTGGCTGTTCTCTTTAGAAAATACAAGAGAAGCATTGTTCCTTGAAATAAGCTGCCTCCCGGTAGCACTCTTTCCATCATAAATAATAAATGCCGGTTGCTGCATGCTGTCAATTGATGCCAGGCAGAAACTTGTTTCTTTAGTGTCCCGCTTGAATAAACTGAATACATATTTTTTCGACGGAGAAAAGTAACGGTGCTCCTTATCTGTATTTACAAATTTGGCTGTGAATTTGAAAGCCCTGCCCGCAGATGGCTTACCCAACCTGTCAACGATTAATTTTGATACAACTACGGGTGCAAATCCCGTATCCGGTGAAATTTTCCACACATCATAAAGGTCATACACAAAGAAATTACTGTCAGCTGCAGACCAGCCCATCACGCCATAGGCTCCTGCAAAGTCAGGTACATCATTGTCCTCTTCATACAGTGGCACTTTTATTTTACCGGATACATTTCTGATAACACCTGTTGCCACTTCATAGGTAAAGTAATTTTTTAATTCGGGATTGTACCAATACACAAATTTACCTGAGGGAGAAGGCTCTGCATTAGCATACAGGTTTTTGAATACGGTTTTTCTTTCTCCTGTTGCTGAATGGATGATATATGCCGACTGCCGGGTCCTGCCATCCCACTGCATTTGCATACGGTTGCCTTTGTCGCTTTCACCCAATACCCAGCCTGCATTGCCTTCATCTACCAGGGTGATGCGTTCGGCATCTTCTGTACCAAGCTGCATCATCTTCTTCTCATTTATATGATACACAGCTGTATAACTTCTTTTTAATTCAGCATCCATATTTTTTAACTGCTGTGTTTGCAGGTAGTCATCTTTATAATGCCAGATATCCACCTTGGCAACTTCAAAATCCACTAGCATGGTATCTTTTGGTGAACGGATGGGTGCGGTGCCGAAATAAAGTTTGCTGCCATCTTTGCTAAAACTATTGCTGGCATTTTCGCTTACAGTATAGCCTAACTGTATACCAACGGAGTTTTTGTCAGCAATGATCGTTGCGGAGTCTTGACCAGCTGTATAATACCACAACTTGTAATATTTAGTCAGGGCTTTTTCACTGCTGTCTCTTTCAGATACAAAAACCAGCTGGCTTCCATCTTCATCAAATGCATAGTTCTTTGCATCATTAAATCTTTTCATCACCGTATCTGTTTTTGCGTTTACTACATCATACAGCAGCACCATAGCAGTACTGTTACTGTCTTTGCTGTTTTTTGTAGTTTCAAGCAAAAGTTTAGTTCCCTTTTTATCAAATGAGTATTCATTCACAAATTTGAAAACGATTTCGTTTCCGTCATCCAGGTTTCTCAACACCAGTTCTGTTCCGTCGCTATCTTTTCCGCCACTGCCTTCATCGCCCTCTGCATCAGCCATGTCTTTTCCTTCCTTGACGATTTGTTTTGCAGCTTTATTTACTATTTCTGATAGTTCTTCTTTGGTGATATTGCCGTTGATAGAATCAACAGCCATCCTGATCAATGAATCAGCGAGCTTCACTAAGTCCTTATTCCTAAGCTTCGCAGAGTCAATCACAGCTTTCTTTTTAGTGGTATCAGGCAGCGGTTTTTCCCTGTGATAGGCTACATAGCCAAAACCTTTTTCTGCTATTTTAAAAGTCTTAACCCTGGTTATCTTAATTACACTGTCTTTACCCAGTTCCACAATCGCAAATGAATCCTTTGGAATGTCCTCCCCTTTTTTCTTTTTGATCTTCGCCTGGCGGCTATCCTGGAAAAGAGGTTTTATCTTAAATAGTAAGAACTTACTGTCTTCTGTTATACTGGCGCTATATCCTCTCGGGATGATCTTTCTATATTTTGTTGCTGGATTTTGTATCACCAGTTCGCCGTCACCTTCCTGCGGATTCACGGTATACACTACATAAGCCCCGTCGTTGCTGATCATTCTTTCACCAACTGCTTTCCAATTGTCATACACTGTATGGTCAAGAGGTTTTTTCTGGGCAGCCGAATACACTGAAATACCTGTGAACAGCAGTAAGAGAAATTGCTTCATTTATATATAATTTGCTTATTAAATCCCGTTTTTCCAGGTTGTAATATTACAGCATCATTTTTAAATTCAACTGCAGCCGCTTAAAAGACAGGTCTGAATTACTCATTCATTGTTTTCGCAATCTTTTCAATATTAAGGCTGTGTGCCATTGCATCAAATATTTTTTTGTAGGTGCCGCCTTTGTCATACACCGTTTCATGATCACCCTGTTCCACTACCCTTCCCTTTTCCATTACAATAATTTTATCGGCATCAATTATTTGAGAAATACTGTGAGAGATGATGATCACCGTACGGCCTTTTTTTATGGCATCCAGGCTGTTTTTTATTTGCTCCGTGGCAATGGCATCCAAACTGGCAGTGGGTTCATCGAGAAAAATAATGGAAGGATCTTTCAAAAATAAACGGGCAATGGCAATACGCTGCTGTTGTCCGCCTGATAATAACCTGGCCTCAGATTGATATTGATTGGGTAACTGCATTACCTGTTCGTGTATGTATGCTTTCTTTGCTGCTTCCTCAATCTCCTGCGTTGTGGCACCTGGTTTTCCATAACCAATATTCTCCGCAATATTCCCTTTAAAAATATGGTTCTTCTGAAGCACCAGTCCCACCTGGCTTCTCAAAGCCCTGGTATCATACTGATGCAGCGGAATGCCATCAAGCAGTATTTCCCCGGAGGACGGAGAATAAAACTTATCCAGCAGGTTGATGAGGGTACTTTTACCTGCACCCGATAAACCAACCAGCGCCGTTATCTTTCCGGGTTCTATTTCAGTAGTTACCTGCTCCAGTGCTTTGGTGCCATTGGGGTAATGAAAGTCCACATTTTTTACCTCAAACCTGCCAGTAATTTTTTCTGGTATATAGTTTCCCGTTAGTTCTGTTTCCCTATCAGCATCCATGATATCAAAAAAACCTTCAGAATACACCATGGCATCATTCATATCATCGTAAATGCGGTGCAGCTGCCGGATGGGCGATGTAACATTGGTAAACAGCAGGATATGAAACATAATAGCACCAATCGTCATGTCGCCTTTTAATACCAGGTAGGAAGTAAGAATAATGATGATCACCACACCGATCTGCTCAATAAAACTCTTGGCCCCGTCGAAAATAAAACTCAGCCTTCTTGTCTGCATCTGGTTTTCAGTCATTTCTTTTTGAAGCACATATTGCTTTTCCGCTTCTTCCTTTTCTCTTACAAATGATTTAATAACCGTGATGGCATCAATGATACTGATGATGCCGCTGCTTTTGTTTTCCCGGTAGGTTTTCATCCGCCTGCGAAAACCACCCAGCCTTTTGGCCTGCAACTGGCTGATGTAAAAATATACCGGCACAATGCAAATGCCCACCAAACCAACATATACGTTGGCGTTAAACATCAGCACCAATGCCACCACAGCGTTGGCAAACAAAGGGAGAATGTCAATAAAAAAATTCTGAACAAGTTTGGTAAGGCTTTCAATACCACGGTCGATACGGGTTTGCAATTTACCACTGTCATTTTCCGATGATGTATAAAACGCCATCCGGTAACTGAGTATTTTTTCTACGATATCCTGTGCAAGGTCTCTCGACACATAAATACGGAGCTTTTCTCCGTAAAATTTTTGACCAAACTGCACTACTGCATTTACCAGCTCTTTTGCCAACAATACAATGGTGATCCTGATCAACAGGTCAAATCCTTCCTGCAATGGCTTTCCTTCTAATGCAAGGCCATTGATATGATCTACAGTGTAACGGAGAATGAGCGCATTTACCTGCGCTGCAAAAGAGCC
>JAKQJG010000025.1 GCA_029561305.1 Bacteroidota bacterium
TTGGCTGGTTAGATACAATGTGGTGTGCAGCACCCATGTCCATCCTTCCTTTGATAAGTCCCGTTATATCACGATGTTCTTCTGCCAGTGCCAGCAGCACCTGGCTGGTAGCAATGGCTTCGTTAAAATTATTTTTTCGCCAGTATGCATTGAACTTTAATACATACAAATTCACATGCATATCGTTATAGGGTACCGCTTTTGTGTATTTGGATATCAGCTTATTTGTTTCTTCCAGTGCACTGTCCAGTTTGTTCTTTTTAAACAGGCAAATGGCTTCATAATACTCCGCTTCCATTGTTTTTGTGCTGCTGTTTAAAGCGGTAGCCAGTTGTTTTGCCTGCAATGCATATACGTATAATGTGTCAGCATGTAATGATTCCTGTTGCTGGCAAAGCGCAAAAATCGCTTCCATTCTTGCTGCTTTAGTGCTGGTTTTATGAATGATGATTTTTAGGCTGTCAATTTTACTAAGCTGGCAAATGCCTTTAGAATGGGATAACAGCAAGCTAATCAGCAGCATTAAGACTAAACTCTTCCCTTTAAAAAAGTATGCAGAAAACTTCATCATAAGAATTTGCAGCGTTTTGAAATAACTCTTTGCCAGCAAGGCTTAAAATCATTCAATTAATAATCAAACGTACTACTCTTTTGCGTCTTAAAATCTATCCAAATGGAGTATCAGCTACTGCCTGTATTCAATTCATTTTTACAGGGCTAAATATGTAATAACAATAAAACAGCATCATGAAAAAGACATTAATCCTCACCCTTGTGGCCACTGCTTTTTTTAGTTGTAAAAAAAGCAGCACTAATAGCCCTTCGGCAAATTCAGTAAAAGGAGTATATGCAGCCGGGTACGAACAAGGCAGCTCAACTTACATAGCTAAATACTGGAAAGATGGAACAGAAGTAAAATTGAGTGATGGCACAAAAGCTGCTTATGCATCATCAATAGTGGTTTCAGGTAGTGATGTGTATGTAGCGGGGTATGAAAAAAATGCTAACGGCAATGATATCCTTATAGCCAAATACTGGAAAAATGCTGAACCTATCAACCTTACAGACGGAAGCAGAAATGCCATCGCTTCGTCTATAACTGTAGCCGGAAGTGATGTTTATGTAGCAGGCTATGAAAGCAATGGAACAAAGCTGGTTGCTAAGTATTGGAAAAATGGTGTGGGAGTACTGCTTAGTGATGGTATGACAGATGCAGCTGCTTACTCAATCTATGTATCGGGCAGTGATGTGTATTCGGCAGGATATGAAAAAAATGCAGCAGGTAAAAAAACAGCCAAATACTGGAAAAATACAACGGCGGTCAATCTTACGGATGGCACTAAAGACGCAACCGCTAATTCCATTGTTGTGGTTGGTGCAAACGTGTACACAGCAGGCGATGAAAAGAACGCAGCGAACCGGATGTTTGCTAAATACTGGAAAAATGCAACAGCAACAACACTAAGCGATGGTGTTCTTGATTGTTCAGCCACCTCTATTGCGGTAAATGGAATGGATGTGTACGTAGCTGGGAGCGACGCTTTTATTACACCGGGTGTAGGCACGCCCCAGGCAACAGCCAAGTACTGGAAAAATACAACCCTTGTTAATTTAAGTAATGGAACAAGGCCAGAATCAGCGTCTTCAATTTTCTTAGTTGGGAATGATGTGTACACAGGAGGTTATGCCTTTAATTCCACTACAGGGTCACCAGCTTATGCCGCTAAATACTGGAAATACGGAACAGCAATAGTACTTGCTGACAATGGTAAGAATGCATTTGTAACATCCATTTTTGTTGCCAACTGATTTTAAAAATATACCCATGTACAAATTTTTTATTGCCGCAGGTTTTATTTCTATTTTATTTTCCTGTAATGCACAATCATCTAAAAAAAATAAAAGTAATGCCTCTAATGATAAAACTGCCAACGTAGAAGAGGGCAAAGACTATATTATTTTAAAACGTTTTCGCCTGGAAGACAAGCAGGGCTTTTCCCAACCAATAGAAGCCAGTTCCTTTGTATTGCCCGCCAACTGGAAAGTAAACGGCAATGTAGAATGGAATGGCATGAATAAATGTATTCCTGAAATAGTGCAGGCTTCCATGCAGGCAACATCACCGGATGGCGAATATGAGCTAACCGTTTTTCCTGTTACGCAATTTGACTGGAGCGATGATCCGGTTTATCTGGATGCGATGCAAAGAGGTTTCAACATGCATTCGTGCAATATTGCACAGCCACAGGATGCAGCAGGCTATATCCGAAGCGCATTGGCTCCCTATTTAAAAGCACAGGTAAAAAGCGCCGGCATTATTACTGCACTTCAGCAACAAATGGATGCCGGTGCAGCAAAAATGACACAACAGGCCAGGAGTGCAGGCAACAATGCTTACAGCCACAGCGGCAGTGCAGCAGAAGGCATCTTGCAATTCAGTGATGGCAAAGAAGGCATGGCATTTTGTACACTGATGCAAACTATTGTAACCCTGCCCGGCACACAAGGCCAAATGGCACATACATTTCAATGTTATGTTTCCATGCGGGTGGTTTTAAAATATACCAATGGAAATGCGGTGATGGCAAGAAAAATAATGAGTACATTTTTTACCAGTGCCAGGATCAATCCGCAATGGTTAAATGCAATACAGAATATGTATATAAAGATCGGGCAGAATGCACAGGACGAAACATGGAAACAAATACAGATTGCTCATGCAGCGCAACAGGAAATAAGCAACAATATTGTACGCAGCTGGGAAGCCAGAAACAAAACCGCTGCTGATAATAACACTATGGGTACAGATGGTTTTGGCCAATACCTGCGGGGAGTGGAAACCTATACAGATGGCAGTGGCAATTCTGTTGAGCTCACCAGCGGGTATGGTAATGCGTGGACCAAAGGCGATGGCAGTTACCTGCTCACCACCCATGCAGCCTTTGACCCCAATGTAGAATTGGGTGGTACACAAAGCTGGGAGAAACTGACTCATTGATACCGGCCCATCTTCCTGTTGTAAATCTATCCAAATGGAGCATATGCTCCCTGCAATGATTGCTGCAGTTTTACTGTACCATCCACATCCTGCCAAACCAATTATCTTTTTGTCACCTTTCAGGTAGTCATTACTGTGGTAACTTTTTAAACAAAACACACTGCTATGAAAAGATTTTTACTGCTTATTTTTTTTGGGGCAAGCAATTTGGCTGCCAACGCCCAGGCGGGCGGGTACCTGTTTTCGCAGCAAGCAGGTGCCTATACTCCTGTAACCGGCACTGTTATCTTAAGCAACTGTACCAATAATAACCTGAATACAGACACCAGCTCACTGGTAACATTACCCCAGGCATTCACTTTTAGTGATACTGTTTATTCCACTATCCGGGTGGGTAAGGGCGGCTGGATCACTTTTGGAAACAGCAATCCTTTAAATGCAGACCCCGATTTTTATAAAGCAGGATTTGTAAACACCCATGGCAGCGGAGGTATAATAAGAGCTTTGAGCCTGGAGTGGCTTACACCCAGCAATGGCGCCACACCCTGTTCCACCAATGTGCAAACGGCTGTGGTTGGGAATGAATTTGTGGTGCAATGGACAGACTTTAAGTACGAAGTACGGCCGGTTGGTTTTGGGTTTATGCGGTTCTGGCATATTAATGTACAGGTAAGGCTAAACTTTTCTGATAACAGTATCAAAATTGTTTATGGCAACTTTGAATTATCTGATTGCTCCCCACCACCTTTTGCCACCGTGTGTGAGGGTACCAATGTAAGTGTTGGTATCGGCAGTAACGGTGCCAATGAAATTGAATTTCTGAATGCACGGCAGGTGCCAAAAGGAGCTGGACTGAATTCGCTCAACCCGGTTCCATTTACTCAAAGTACAAGAGGTAACGGTTGTTACATACATGATGAAAGAAGCATTCCGGCAGGAACTACTTTTACCTGGATACCCGGCCAGCTGTTTCCGCCCAGTTCATATAAAGCAGCTCCGATAGAAGCTACAACTGGTACCATTAAATTTAACAGAATAGCTGCCGCCGATGCTTATGAGTACAACGTTAGAAAAGCTGAATCAAACCAAACATGGCCAGAAACAGGCAATATTATTACAGATACCACTATCACACTTACAGGTTTGCAGCCGGATACTGTATATCAAATAGCAATCCGTAGCAGAAACGGCAGTTATGTTTCTGCCTGGCGGTATTTCAGCAATACGTTTACCACACCTTGTGGCACGGCAACCATTCCTTATGTGGCCGACTTTACAGATGCCGCCTGCATGAAAGTGATCAGGGACAGCACTACCGGCATTGGTTGGGGTGGTGGCAGCCTAACAAATGAATTCGCTTATGCTGCAAACCCGGTGGGCAGCTGGTTATTCAGCAAGCGGCTTCCGCTGGATGCGGGCACCACCTACCGTATTTACTTTAAATATTCCGGCAATACTTTTGGCAGCAGAACATTGGATAATAATTTAAAGGTGCAAATGAGCCTTGGGTACAACGATACATTGAATCTTGTGTCGTCGCCCGTATTAAATGTTCCATTACTATTTGCCCAAAATGGCAGAATTGACCTGGACACCTTTATGCTTTTCACCCCAACCGTTACGGCTGTTTATACTGTTGCCTTTTTTGCAAGGGCCAGCAGGCAGCTTGGTTTGGTACAGGTAACAAGTCTTGAAGTATTTGACAATGCAGTGATGAATACTATTGCCTGCCCCACCTTGCTTTCACCCGCCAACAACAGTGTGCTGCCTTTGTTTAATAATATTTCCCTTAATTGGTCTGCAGTTTCAAAAGCAACTAAATATTATTATGCTGTAAGCGATTCTGCCTACTATGGCAACCTCACAACCTTTGATGAAAGTGAAACCCTTGGTTTATCTTCTTTATTTGTGTATACCGGTGGGCCGGAAGGTAACCGCAGCGATTGGTATGTAGTACCAAGAGTGTATGGCAGCAGGATAAACGGGTGCAGCACCAATGTACGTACCTATCGCTTTGAAAATCCACCTGCACCGGTGAATGATCTATGTTCCAATGCCATAAGCCTTCCCGTTAGCAATGGCTTTTGTACACAGCCGCAAAAGGGATCTTTAATAAAATCCACTTTCAGTAATAACAGCGATACTGTGGGCAATTGCATGCCGTTTCATGCTGAACCCGGTGATGTATGGTATAAAATAACCATTCCGGCTACAGGTAATACTGTATTACAACTGAGCAGGTATAATAACAACACGGCAACCAATATGAGTATGATGGCGTTTAGTGGAAGCTGTGGCTCACTCACCCGTATTGCCTGTGCATTTAAAAACAGTTTTGGTCCTCCTAACGATACTTCTTCTTACATCTGCCGCATGCCCATTACAGGCCGTACACCCGGCGAAACTATTTTCATCAGGGTTTCCACCGCTTCATTTAATGCGCCGGGCTTTGGTATTGTAAGCGATTCAAAAAGTTATTTTACTATTGGGGCTTTTGATAATACAGCATCTGTGATGCCAGCGGTTGCCAATAATGCCAACACCTGCAATACCATGCAGGCAACAACCATCGACAGTGCTTCTGGTAAATTATATATGTGGGTGCCGCTACTGACCACTAACGGCAATATTATTGGTGAAGTGCATCCGGCAGGCAGTCCGCTGGGTACAATAACAGGCGGTGTGTATGTAAACAGCAGTACATTAAGAAGCACTAACGGTGTGGCCTATCTCGACAGGAATTTTACTATTACGCCATCAGCATTACAGTTAAAACAAAGCTTTTCCAAAGTATGGGTACGGTTGTATGCCAAACAAACTGAAGTCAATACCTATAATGCTGCCGCCAATGATGCAACGCTGGGTAATTATAAAATAAATAAAAATACAGACGATTGCTCAGCCACATTTATCAACCCAGGCAATGCTGTTTTAAATGTAACAGACTCCGGCAGGTACAGCAACGATTATTTTCTTACTGCTGCAACCACTGCTTTTTCATCTTTTTACCTGTACAAGGGCGGCCTGGGCTTGCCACTGCCGTTGAAATTAATTTCGTTTAAGGTGGTATTGCAAAATAAAAACCCGTTTCTCAGCTGGGTTACCAGCAAAGAAGTGAATGTCTCTCATTTTGAGATTGAACGGAGTACCAATGGCATTCAATTTACCACAGTGGCAAGTGTGGCATCACAGGCAGGCAGCGTTGATAAAGCATATCGGTTTACTGATGTTGCTGCTTTGGATGGTATCAACTATTACCGCCTTAAAATGATTGACCGGGATGGAAAATTCAGTTACAGTTATATTATAAAAATTGATGCCGGAAAAAAATACAGTATCAGTATTATACCCAACCCTGTAAAAAATTATTTTATTATAAAAGGCGCTGAAGGATTTTCTGGCATATCAATTATAGATGCCACCGGAAGAATTGTAAAGCAAATGAAATCAAATAACTCCGGCCGCTACGAAACCACCGGGCTGGCTAAAGGTGTTTATTTAGTAAGGTTGTTGAATGATAAAGAATTTACCGCACTTACAATAGTCATTGAGTAAAGTGTAGTTTTTTTGGTATGCTTAAAAGCCCCGCCTGTTCTACAGCGGGGCTTTTGCAATTCTAAAACCTTGTCTTTAAATTACGCACTGCCACCGCCGCCCAGTAAACTATCCACTGCGCCGCCCAGCATCGGAAATTTCTCGGTTACATACTCCTTTATTGTTTCCAGCACTTTTTTTGCCTGCTCGTCATTGATGCCGGCATTCTCTTTTAATTTGTCTATTAATTCCTGCATAGTTATAATGTTTGATCTTAATCTTTTTTCTTCATTAATATGTTACAAAACTGATTCGCTATTCACCATTCACCATTGACCATTCACTAAGTATCATACCTGTCCACCCGCTCAATACCAGTCATGGCCAGCAGCCTGTTATTCAACTCGTCCAGCTCATCCTTATCATGTACAAAGATCTTGATATTGCCTTCAAAGATGCCATCCTTTGCCTCAATTGACATGGCCGAAATATTAAATTTCATCTCACCACTGATGAGGTTGGTTATTTTGTGGATCACGCCAACATCATCCAGTCCAATAATTTTTAAACTGGTGAGGAAAGAGATCTCTTTATTCTTGGCCCATTTGGTTTTTACAATACGGTGGCCATAGTTCGCCATCAACCTGGCTGCATTGGGGCAATTGGTGCGGTGTATTTTTAATCCTTCGCCGGTTGTTACAAAACCAAATACATCATCCCCCGGAATAGGCTTACAACAATTCGCCAATGTATAAACGATCTTATCACTGCTTTCGCCAAAAATGATCAGCTCCGACTCTTTCTTGTCATAAGTCTTTTCCTGTTCCGGTTTATGTTCAGGTTCTGGTTTTTCAGGTTTTGGAAAAAACAGCCTGTCACCCGAAGCAGTAAAATCCTTGAGTTCTTTAAGGTCGATCTTTTTTGTGGCTATATCATATAAGAGGTCTAAAGAAGAATTGACTTTATAAAAAGAAGCCAGTTCATCTAAATTATGCTGCGTTATTTTTCCGTTGATGGCATCCAGTTTTTTTTGCAGCATTAATTTGCCTTCATCTGCAACGGCTCTTTTTTCTTCTTTGAGTGTGTCCTTTATTTTTTGTTTTGCCTTACTGGTAATTACCAGGTTCAGCCATTCCTGGTTGGGCTTTTGCTTGGCGCTGGTAATGATCTCGATCTGGTCGCCGCTGCGGAGTTTATGACCCAGCGGCACCAGCTTATGATTTACTTTGGCACCAATACAGCGGCTGCCCACGGCAGTGTGTACACTAAAAGCAAAATCCAGTGCGCTGGCACCTACGGGCAGCATCCTTACATCGCCCTTGGGTGTATACACATAAATTTCTTCCGTAAGAAAAGATGTTTTAAAATCCTGAAGAAAGTCAAGCGAATTGGTATCCTGGTTGCTCAGCGCTTCCCTTATCTGGTGAAACCATTTATCAAAACGGCTTTCATCTGTGGTGCCTTCTTTATATTTCCAGTGGGCAGCAAGGCCTTTCTCTGCAATTTCATTCATCCGCTTCGTTCGTATCTGCACTTCCACCCATTTGCCGCCTGGTCCCATTACGGTTGTATGCAGTGCTTCGTAACCATTGCTCTTTGGATTGCTCAGCCAGTCACGCAGCCTTTCCGGCGACGGATTGTATTCATCTGTTATCATGCTGTATACTTTCCAGCAATCTTCTTTTTCTTTTTCTGTAGGGCTGTCTACAATGATACGGATGGCAAACAGGTCATATACTTCTTCAAAACTCACGCCCTTCTTCTTCATTTTATTCCAGATAGAATGGATGCTTTTGGGCCTGCCAACAATGTCAAATTTAAAATCTGCCCTGTCGAGTTTATCTTTTAAGGGCCTGATAAAATCATTGATATACCTCGTTCTTTCTCTCCTGGTATCGTTAAGCTTTTGTGCAATGTATTTGTAAGTATCCGGTTCCAGGTATTTCATGGACAGGTCTTCCAGCTCTGTTTTGATGGCATACAAACCCATACGATGCGCAAGCGGAGCATATACATAAACTGTTTCGCTGGCTATCTTTAATTGCTTCTCCCTTTTCATGCTGTCCATTGTACGCATGTTGTGGAGGCGGTCGGCCAGTTTGATCAGTATCACCCTTGGGTCATCCGTAAGCGTTAGTAAGATCTTTTTGAAGTTTTCTGCCTGCTGGCTGGTGTTGGCATCCATTACAGTGCTGATCTTGGTAAGCCCGTCAACGATCTTTGTTATCTCGGCACCAAACTCCCGTTGCACATCTTCCAGGGTAATATCTGTGTCTTCTACGGTGTCGTGCAATAAGGCGCAAATAGTACTTCTTATTCCCAGCCCGATTTCTTCCACACAAATTTTTGCTACGGCAATAGGATGAAGTATATACGGCTCACCACTTTTACGCCGCATGGTCTTGTGGGCATCCACCGCCATCTCAAAAGCAATACGGAGCAGTTCTTTGTCTCCTGGCTTTAATTTCGGCTTGAGTTCTCTCAGCAAGCCACGGTATTGCCGGAGTATTTCTTTTTTCTCCTCTTCTTCAGTAAGATTGTATTTAAGTATCGGTTCTTTAATGTCCATTAAAACGAATTTAGTTTAAAAAACGATTATCCCGCTGCTTTGTGAGCAGTTAGTCCATCACTATCAGGAGAATTAAAGCTAGTGGTACGCTGATATCCTGTTTTTAGCTCTTCACCTGCCATTTTAAGACGAGCAAGTAATGCAAAAAATCTGTGTCAATTTGTGTAGTCTGTGGCCAAAAATGCCGTAATCCTTGTTCAGCAACCTAATTCGTGGCAAACCAAAAATTCAAATATCTTTGCCCGGATCGAAAAAAAATAATATGGGCGCCCATTTCAATCCAGATAAACAACATACTCTTAGCAACCCCGTTAGCATATCCGGCACCGGGCTTCATACCGGTGTAAAAGTGGATATGACGTTACGGCCCGCCAACCCGGGCTTTGGCTTCCAGTTTCAGCGTATTGACATAGCCGGAATGCCCATCATAAAAGCAGATTGCGACCTGGTGACAGATACTTCCCGTGGCACCACATTGGAACAGGGCGAAGTAAAAGTGAGCACAGTGGAGCATATCCTGGCTGCATTAGTAGGCATGGGCGTGGATAACTGCCTGATCGAGATAAACGGGCCAGAGATCCCCATCATGGATGGCAGCAGCGAACCCTTTGTTGAAATCATTGAAGAAGCCGGCGTGCTGGAACAGGATGCTACCAAAACCTGGTATAGCCTCGACACCAACATGTCTTTTTATGATGAAGTGAAAAGAGTGGAAATGACGGCGATGCCTTCCACAGATTATAAAGTGACCACGCTCATAGATTTTAATTCTCCTGTGCTGGGCACACAGCATGCGGGCTTAAAAACCATGCAGGATTTTAAAACTGAAATTGCACCCTGCCGTACTTTTTGCTTTTTGCATGAACTGGAAATGCTGATTGATAACAACCTCATCAAAGGTGGTGATATCAACAATGCCATTGTAGTGGTTGATAAAGCGGTAACAGACCAGGAAATGGCGAGACTGGCCAAAGCTTTTGGGAGAGAAAAGATCGAAGTAAAAAGCGAAGGATATTTAAATAATCTCGAGTTACGTTTTCCCAATGAACCGGCAAGGCATAAACTGCTGGATGTGATTGGTGACCTGGCGCTCATTGGTTATCCCATTAAGGCGCATATTATGGCCAACAGGCCGGGCCATAGTACCAATGTGGAATTTGCAAAAAAGATAAAACAATACATCAAAAAGAATAAGCATACCAAGGATATACCCATTTACGATCCTAACCAGCCCCCGGTGTTTAGCCAGCAACAAATAGAAAAAACATTGCCGCACCGCTATCCGTTTTTATTGGTTGATAAAATAATTGAGCTCACGGATAAGCATATTGTAGGTATAAAAAATGTAACTTTTAATGAATTTTTCTTCCAGGGTCATTTCCCCGGAAATCCTGTAATGCCGGGTGTATTACAAATTGAAGCACTGGCACAAACAGGCGGCTTGCTTTGTATCAACGCAATGCCCGAGGGACAATATGATACCTATTTCTTAAAGATCGATAATTGTAAGTTCAAGCAAAAAGTGGTTCCCGGCGATACCATGTTGCTGAAGATGGAACTGGCTGAGCCCATCCGCCGTGGTATTTGTGTAATGAAGGGAAGTGTGTTTGTAGGTAATAAACTTTGCACAGAGGCAGATTTGACGGCACAGCTGGTAAAACGCAATTAATATTATTATTCAATTTGATGATTTGATAATTTGATGATGAACAAAAAAGCCAGGACGCCATTATCAAATCTCCAAATCTTCAAATCTTCAAATTAACATGATTCATCCACACACCTACATACACCCCAACGCAAAGCTTGCTACAAACGTAAAAGTTGATCCCTTCAGTGTTATTCATCAGAATGTTGAGATAGGTGAAGGCACCTGGATAGGCAGCAACGTTACCATCATGGAAGGCGCCCGAATTGGTAAGAACTGCCGGATATTTCCGGGAGCAGTAATAGCCGCTATACCGCAAGACCTGAAGTATGAAGGCGAAGTAACAACCGTGGAAATAGGTGATAATACTACTATCCGTGAATTTGTAACGGTGAACCGCGGAAGCAAAGACAGGTGGACAACAAAGATCGGCAGCAATTGCTTACTGATGGCCTATAGCCATGTGGCACATGATTGTATCATTGGCAACAATTGCATCATGAGCAACAACACACAAATGGCGGGTCATGTTATAGTGGGTGATTTTGCAATATTGGGTGGCATGTGTGCAGTACACCAATTTGTGCAAATTGGACAGCATTCCTTTGTAAGCGGTGGTTCCCTGGTTAGCAAAGATGTGCCGCCCTATATTAAAGCAGGCCGTACACCCTTGAGTTATGCGGGTGTAAATTCTGTTGGATTAAAACGCCGTGGCTTTTCGCTGGACAGGATCAACCAGATACTGGATATCTACCGCATTATTTACAATAAAGGAATGAATACATCGCAGGCACTGAATTTTATTGAGGAAGAAATTACGGCAACAGATGAAAGAGATGAGATCGTTACGTTTATACGCGACAGTGGCAGGGGAATTATCAAGCGTTTTGTGAAGGGAAGCGGGGATGATGAGTAAGCACCCCCTCCGCCCCCTGAAGGGGGAACTATGGTGCAGTCAGTATGATTGACCTTTACCAGCTTTTTTAAAACTATTTTACATCGTTGGCCTGTCCTGGTTTTTCGGGAGTAAAACGCTTTACTGAATACCGGTATTCAACATAATTAAAAACCACTGCTAATCAGTCAAAATAAAGTTTAAAGTTAGCAGGGTATATATTCCCCTTTAGGGGATAGGGGTATGCAAATCACACTTACAAATATTGGCAAGCGGTTTAACCGGGAATGGATCTTCCGGAACCTTGACTATACTTTTAATGCGCCCAGGAAATATGCTATTACCGGTTCAAATGGTTCAGGAAAATCAACCTTATTGCAGGTAATTGCAGGTGCGGTTACACACAACGAAGGAGGTATTGCATATTCTCTTCTCAATAAAAAGTGCTCACCTGAACAGCACTACCAGCACATTGCTATTGCAGCGCCATACCTGGAACTGATTGAAGAAATGACTGCCAGTGAATTACTTGACTTTCATGCTTCCTTTAAGCCATTATCCATTTCAAAAAAGGAAGCCTTGCAAATTGTTGGGCTTGAAAAGGCGGCGGATAAACAGATACGTTACTTCAGCAGTGGCATGAAACAACGATTGAAAATGGCGCAGGCTTTTTTTAGCAATACCCCCATTTTATTGCTTGATGAACCAACTTCTAATTTAGATGCAGAAGGTATTGCATTATACCAGCAATTGATGATCAATTACACGGCAGAAAAATTAGTTATTATCAGCAGTAATGATAAACAAGAATATGATTTTTGTGACGAAGTGATTTCTATTGCTGATTATAAACTGTGATCTTTTTCCTCTTCCACCAGTCCTTTCTCATAGTTGGTTTTTCCACCAGTAAAAAGAAAACTGCACTGACTATCAGTATCGAGGTAATGGTGATGAATAAATGTATGCCGCCATTTATAAAAATATTTTCGCTGAACTGGATTTTTGCCATACTGTACATCAGCAATCCAATCACACCGGGATGTAAAAGATAAATACTGTAACACATTCCTCCAATGATGGTAACGGGTGTAAAGCTCAATAGTTTTTTAAGCGTTGCGTTCTGTATGCCCCAATAGAAATAACCCATCATTAAAAACAGCTTGCCAATACAAAACCAAATACTTACATAATACGCAGGTATAAAGAGGGAAGTGATAAAACAACTTATTCCTGCAAAGGCATATAAATTAGAATTATAGTTTTTTTTGTCCTGCACATACAAATCAGCAAGAAACATCCCGCCCAAAAAATAGCAGCCCTTATCAAAAATATTGGCAATATGGTATTGATGAGTATACGAGTAAGCGGCTCCTGCAATGATGAGTACAAGCAATATCACTCTTCTGGTTTTTTGGGGTCTTATATGATACAGCAAGGCAAACAGCGGCATCAACAAGTAAAACTGTATCTCTACTTCTAAACTCCAGGCCACCCCGTTTACAAGCGAATGGTCATCAAAAACAATATTGTGAACATAGAATAAAGATGCAAGAAAATGTGGCAGCAGTTCACTAAGGGTTTCGTGTTTTAAAAAATATACCCTGAAAATAAAATAGATGATAAGGGTGATAATATACACCGGCTCCAGCCTGGTAACCCTGCGCCAGTAATAGGGTCGTAATTGCACCTTCTGCTGCTGCAGTAATTTCTCTTTTGCAAAAGGTATGGCAAGGATGAAGCCACTGATAATAAAAAAAAGCGAAACGCCACTCACACCTTCCAGCAAAAACTGATACCGGAAAGATGTTTTATCTTCTGAACCTAGTACAGTGTTGGTGATATAAGTTCCTCCATGCGCCATCACTACCACAAAAAATATGGCAATAAAACGCAGGCCGTCAATTTCAGGGATATAATTGCCGGATGAAGTTACCCTTCGCAGGCTGCTGATCAATTGTTGACGCAGGTTCATCAAGGTTGGTTTATCGCCTGCTGGCGATCAGCAAATTCAAATCTGTAAATTTCAGGTCGAACCGTTCACTCAGGTGAAAATTAGTAAGGCTGCCTTTAAATAAATAAATGCCAGAGCGGATATTGATCTTATGCCAAACAATATGATCAATACCACCTTCGTCTGCTGTTTCCAGCATCAGCGGCATCAATACATTGCTGATAGCCTGTGATGCAGTACGTGCAAAACCACTGGGAATATTGGGTACACAATAATGGATCACATCATACTTTTTAAAAACAGGTCTGTCATGTGTGGTTACTTCACTTGTTTCAAAACAGCCGCCACGGTCAATACTCACATCTACAATCACGGTACCAGGCCGCATATTGCTTACCATTGCTTCGCTAACAACGATGGGGGTTCTGCCGCTGGTACTGCTGAGGGCGCCCACGGCTACATCACAGGTTTTTAATTGCTTGGCCAGTATTTTGGGTTCAATCACAGAGGTCCATAAACGGCCTCCAATATTGTTTTGTAACCGCTTGAGCCGGTAAATACTATTGTCAAATATTTTTACGCTGGCGCCCATGGCCAATGCTGTCCTGGCTGCATATTCACCCACAATGCCTGCACCTATTATGATAACTTTTGTTGGAGGAATACCACTGATGCCGCCTACCAGCACACCTTTGCCATTATTGGCATTGCTTAAATATTGACCAGCAATCAACATCACCGCACTACCTGCTATTTCACTCATGCTTCTTACAATGGGATTGTGGCCACTATCGTCTTTTAAATTTTCAAAACTGAGTGCAGTGATCCTTTTGTCCATCATTTTCTCCAATATCTCCTTCTTCATCACGGCAAGGTGTATGGGAGAAATGATATATTGACCCTGTTTTAAAAGCTCACATTCTTCTTCACTCACGGGTGCACTCTTAACCAGTATATCACATTCATACACTTTCTTTTTGTCAAATGCGATCTCTGCACCTGCTTCACTGTAATCTTTGTCGGTATAGCTGGCACCTTCTCCGGCCTTGGTTTCCATTACAACCCGGTGACCGTTGGCTACCATCACTCCAACAGCTTCTGGTGTAAGGGCAATCCTGTTTTCACTAAAGGATGTTTCTTTTGGAATACCTATAAAAAGGATGGCCCCTTTTGGTTTTACGTCTAATGTTTCGTAAGAAAAGGATGGAGAGACAAATGGTTTGGATGTAGCCATAAAAAAATTGAATACTTGTGACGACAGCTGTTGTGCTGGTTTTTAAAACTGTGTATATGTTTACAAATTACAAATTAATTGTGAGTTTGCGGGTTTCATTATCCACAGGAAAAATGTGTATGTGGAGTGTGTCATCAGGAAAAATACCGGGCGCTTTTTCAGGCCACTCAACAAAACAATAATTGCTGGAAAATAAACAATCTTCCACGCCGGCCTGTATGGCTTCTTCTTCATCTTTTAACCTGTACATATCTATATGATAGATGATATGGCCATCAGCGGACTGGTACTGGTTGATAATGGAAAAAGTGGGACTGCCGACAGTGTCTGTCACACCCAATGATTCGCAGATGGCATGCACCAGGGTGGTTTTACCTGCACCCATATCGCCGTGTAGTGCAACAACCTTGTTTTTTTCAAGCATTGTGGCAATCTCTTTTGCAACCCCGTTGATATTACTTAGAGAGAATTTTAAATCCATGTTGCAAAGATATTTTCCATCATTAGCAATTCAATCACCTTCAGCATGAATAATTTTGCACTATGGAAAAAGTTGAATGGAAAGTAGAAGGAATGGATTGTACCAATTGTGCGCTCACCATCAGTAAGTACCTTAATAAAGAAGGGATGAAGGATGTGAAGGTGAATTTTATAGGTGGCGATGTAAGCTTTGACATGAATAGCGGAGTTGTAAAGGAATCAATAGCCAAAGGAATTGAAGGTTTAGGATACAAAGTGATAAGCGATGACAGGAAACAACCCATTCAACATTCACGATTCACTATTCACTTCCTCACCAATCACCTCCAGCGTTTTCTGTTTTGCCTGCCTTTTACGTTGGTGTTAATGCTGCACATGCTGCCATGGCATATTCATTTTTTGATGAACCCCTGGATTCAATTAGCCATTTGCCTGCCGGTATTTATTGTTGGTATGAGTTATTTTGGTGTAAGTGCTGTTAAAAGTCTGCGGGGTGGTGTTCCCAATATGAATGTGTTGATTGCTGTTGGTGCTACGGCTGCCTTTGTATATAGTTTCATAGGCACAGTATGGGGCAATATGGATTTTATCTTCTATGAAACAACAGCCACCATTATCACCCTGGTTTTTTTAGGTGAGTGGGTAGAGCACCGGTCGGTGATGATGACCCAGAAAGAGCTGAATAAATTATCAAAGCAGCAAATTGTGATGGCCAATATGATCGCTTTTGATGAAGATCATAAAGAAGTGATACTTCCAGTGGAAAGTGATCACTTAAGAGTGGGCGACCTGGTACTAATAAAAAGTGGAGAACAGGTGCCGGCAGATTGTAAAATATTATGGGGCGATATACATGTAAATGAAGCATTGCTTACAGGAGAGAGCAAGCCTGTTTCAAAACATAAAAAAGACACACTCACCGGTGGAAGTCTTGTTACAGACGGAACGGTAAAAGCGCAGGTGACAGCTGTTGGTAATGACACGGTTTTAAGCAATATTGTAAACCTTGTTAAGCAAGCGCAATCAGAAAAGCCACCTGTGCAGCAGCTGGCTGATAAAATAAGTGCGGTATTTGTACCGGCTGTGATTATTATTGCCCTTCTTACTTTTCTCCTGAATTATTTTTTGTTTGATATCTCTGGCACCAATTCATTGATGAGAAGCATTGCAGTGCTGGTGATCAGTTGTCCCTGTGCCATGGGCCTGGCTACACCTGCAGCCATAGCCGTTGGTTTGGGCAGGGCAGCAAAAAATGGTATTTTATTCCGCAATGCAAGGAGCCTGGAGCTGTTTAAGAATATCAGGATGGTAGTGTTTGATAAAACCGGCACGCTCACCAAAGGAAACCTGGTAATTACAAAATTTGAAAGCAGTATGGATGATGATGCTTTTAAGCAGTTGGTGTTTTCATTGGAGAAATATTCAAATCACCCCATTGCAAAAGCTATTTCAACAACCTGGAAAGCCGGCAATGCTGTTCAATGGAAAAAAGTACAGGAGATAAAGGGATTGGGAGTGGAAGCAGAGGATACCGAGGGCAATCATTATAAAATTGGTTCATTTAAAATGGCAGATGGGCTTACAAATGATCAAAGTCACGCTGTGTATGTTATAAAGAATGATTTATTGATTGGCTGGATAGATGTGGAAGACGAAGTAAGAACAGAGGCTGCGGATGTAATACAATATTTTAACGCCAAGGGTATTAAAACAGTGTTATTAAGTGGCGACAGCAAGGAAAGAACCAATGCAGTGGCAGCAGAGTTAGGCATTAAAGAAGTATATGCAGAAAGATCGCCGGAAGAAAAACTGAAGATCATTGAACAGTTGAATGCGGCCATGGCTGTTGCGATGGTGGGTGATGGTATCAATGATGCGCCCGCATTAGCCAAAGCTACCATTGGTATTTCTCTAAGTGAAGCTACTCAATTGGCGATGCAAACAGCACAGGTGGTATTGATGAATAAAGGCATTCGTAATTTACCGATGGCACTTGGCCTGGGCAAACATACTTTCTCCACCATCAAAGGCAATCTTTTTTGGGCGTTTATATATAATGTAGTGGCGATACCTGTAGCCGCAGCTGGTTTTCTTCAACCTGGCATCGCAGCATTGGCCATGGGATTGAGTGACGTGGTGCTGGCTATAAATTCTGTTTGGTTAAAATATAAGAAAGTGATTTAATTTGAGACAGAAATTTTTCTCTTGACTATTCACCAAATTTTAAAACAACACTGGGGCTACGATTCCTTCCGTCCGTTGCAGGAAGATATTATCAATACAGTACTGGAAGGAAAGGATGTGCTGGCATTACTGCCTACTGGAGGCGGTAAATCAATTTGTTTCCAGGTGCCTGCCTTAGCAAAGGAGGGGATTTGCCTGGTAATAAGTCCATTGATCGCATTGATGAAAGACCAGGTGCAAAACCTGAAACGAAAAGGTATTCCTGCGCTCTCTATTTACTCCGGCATGAGTTTTTTAGAGACAAAAAAGACATTGCAAAATGCCATGCATGGTAATTATAAATTCCTGTATGTTTCACCAGAAAGAGTAGAAACGAAATTGTTCCTTGAGTATTTGCCCGGTATGAATGTGAGTTTGATTGCAGTAGATGAAGCGCATTGTATCTCTCAATGGGGATACGATTTCAGGCCGCCCTACCTTCGTATAGCCAATTTGAGAGAGCATTTACCCGGGGTGCCTGTGCTGGCCCTGACTGCCTCTGCTACAAAAAAAGTGCAGGATGATATTTGCAGTAAACTTGCTTTCCAGCATACACAGCATCGGTTTCAACAATCTTTTGAAAGACCCAATCTTTCTTACAGTGCTTTTAATGTGCCTTCTAAGCAAAGCAAGCTGCTGGAGGTGCTGAACAATGTTCCGGGTACAGCGATTGTGTATTGCAAAAGCAGGAAACACACAAAAGACATCGCCGACCTGCTTAGGTTAAGAAACATCAAGGCCGATTTTTATCATGCCGGACTAACCAATGAAGAAAGAAGTTTTAAACAGGAGAACTGGATAAACAATGCCACCAGGGTAATTGTAAGTACCAATGCTTTTGGGATGGGGATCGACAAACCGGATGTAAGGGTGGTGGTACATTATGATGTGCCGGATTGCATTGAAAATTATTACCAGGAAGCGGGCAGGGCAGGCCGTGATGGTAAAAGGGCTTATGCGGTACTGTTATATAATGAAAGGGAACTCCATGACCTTCAGCAACAAACAAATACCCGCTTCCCGGCAAAAGAAGTGATCACAAAAATGTATACTGATGTGATGAACCACCTGCAAATTCCTGCAGGTAGTGGCGAAACGGTCAGTTATGATTTTGATATTGCCGTTTTTGCCCAGGCTTTTAAAGTGGATATACTTACTGCAACCTATGCCATCAAAGCGCTGGAGCAGGAGGGAATGTTTGTTTTTAATGGCAGCTTCTTTAAACCCTCTACTGTGGTTTTCACTTGTACAAAAGAAGTTTTAAATGACCTTGAAAAGCAACAGCCCATACTGGATGATATGGCTAAGGCATTGCTGCGCTCATATGAGGGAATTTTTGATTTTCCGGCAGCTATCAATGAAAACAGCCTGGTAACTTTTACAAAGCAAAGCAAGGAGGCTGTTATAAAGCAGTTGCAACAGCTGAATAGTTTTGGTATCATAGCTTACCAGCCTCAAAAGGAAAAACCTCAACTAACATTGCTGCAAAACAGGATGTATGCCGACAGTTTTGTTATTAACCTGGAAGATTACTCAAAAAGAAAAGCACTCTTTGAAGAGCGGGTAAATGCTGTATGTGCTTTTGCCCATAACAGTTTAGAATGCCGCAGCAAACAGATCGCATCTTATTTTAATGCTGCTATCGGAAAAAAATGTGGCATTTGTGATAATTGCATCAATCAACAGGAAATAAAAATCAGTACCGAAGAGTTTGAGGCGATCACCGGGCATATTTACACCTGTATTGATAGCGGCATCCATACAATCAACGAATTGCTCGGCCATTTTTCAAAAATCAAAAAAGAGAAGTATTGGAAAGTGCTCGATTACCTGCAGGCGGAGCAAAGGATAAATTTAAATAAAGAAGGCAAATTGGTTAAGAAATTTTAAACGCAAATGATTGCGTAATTGATTTTATTTTCTTGCCTGTATAAGAGTAAAGGCATAAAAAAAGGGACCAAGATAGAAATCTAGTCCCGCTTTAAAATCCAATATCCTATGAAAAACCGATACGAAGATAGGGGGGAAAACCAATCCAAGCAAGGAAAAAGTCGATTTTTTTATAAGTTTTTTTAGCAATCTATGTGTAAGGATGACACAAGTACAGCAAATTTATTACTGATTATCAGTTAATTATAAAAATTTAGGCACGACTAAAAATATTTTTCAGGTAAGCATATTGTGGGGCGTTTGATTAAAAAAAACAATTTCTGCAGGAAACTTTTATTTCTTTTATCATTGAGCCTGAATTTAAAGCATGAGAATTTTTTATGTTGTAGCAGTTATACAACGGTCTCTTAAAAACATTTTTTATTTTGAATGATTTCATTTTAGGTGATTGCATCAATTCACTCTATTTTTACGCCCGGTTAAAATAATTGATCAGGAAAAAAGAAGTAAATAAATGGTAGATGTTATTTTAGGTTTGCAATGGGGCGATGAAGGCAAAGGGAAAATAGTTGACTATTTCGCTCCATCGTATGATGTGGTTGCCCGTTTCCAGGGAGGACCAAACGCAGGGCACACACTATATGTGAATGGACAAAAAGTTGTTCTTCATCAAATCCCCAGTGGAATATTTCACCCGGGTAAAATCAACCTGATTGGTAACGGTGTGGTGCTTGATGCGGTTACATTAAAAAGAGAATGTGAAAAAGTTGCGGCGATGGGAGTTGATTATAAAAAGAATCTTTATATAAGCGAACGCACCCACCTGATACTACCGACACACAGGGCACTGGATAGAGCCAGTGAGATCGCTAAGGGAAATGATAAAATAGGATCTACTTTAAAAGGTATTGGTCCTGCTTACATGGATAAAACAGGCCGTAACGGCTTAAGGGTGGGTGATCTGCTTGATAAAAGCTTTACTTCGCAATACATTAAACTGCGTTTAAAACACCAGCGCTTGCTGGATAATTATAATTTCCAGGAAGATATCAGCAATTGGGAAGATGAATTTTTTGAAGCAATAGAAGAGTTGCGGGGTTTTAATATCGTTAATGGCGAATACTTTATCAACGACAAAATTCAGCAGGGCAAAAAGATATTGGCCGAAGGTGCACAGGGAAGTATGCTGGATGTTGACTTTGGAACCTTTCCGTTTGTTACCAGCAGTAATACCATTTCTGCGGGTGTATGTACAGGCCTTGGCATTGCTCCACAAAAAATTAAAGAAGTGCTGGGTGTTTCAAAAGCCTATTGCACCAGGGTTGGCAGCGGTCCCTTTCCAACTGAGCTGAATGATGAAATGGGTGAACAGCTCCGCACTACAGGAAGTGAATTTGGTGCCACTACCGGAAGGCCACGCCGTTGCGGATGGATTGACCTGGTGGCATTGAAGATGGCCTGCATGGTAAATGGTGTTACGCAGATCATTATGACCAAGACGGACATACTGGATGCAATTGCTCAATTAAATGTGTGCGGTGCTTATAAAATAAATGGCAAGGAAGTAACAGAAGTGCCATTTCAAATGAACAGAATGCAGATTGAACCTGTTTATAAAAGCTTTGCAGGGTGGCAAACAGATATATCATTATTAAAAGACTATGACGGGCTTCCTGCAAAGATGAAAGAATACATCAACTATATCAACAGCTACCTCAATGTGCCGGTAAAGTATATTAGTAATGGTCCTGGAAGGGATCAAATAATTACCGCATAAAAGGTTCTTAAAAATAATCAGGAAATTATTTGGCTAATTAAAAATCTCTAAGAAATTTTACAGCTTAATTGTTTGTTATGGCGGCAAAATCAACCAAAGGAAAAAGTACAACACCAAAAGCAGATGAGGTGAAAAAATCTACTGCTAAAGCATCTACTAAACCCAAGAAAGATGTGGAAGAAGATGATGATGACGATGACGTGGAAGAGGATGAAAAACCCCTAAAAAAGGGGAAGGCAACTTCCAAAAAGGGGAAAGAAGATGATGACGATGAAGAAGAAGAGGCAGAAGTAGAAGATGATTGGGAAAAAACAGAAGAAGACGATGAGTGGGATCCCGATTTTGATGAATTCGATCTGCCTAAATCAAAGTCTAAGAAAGCTCCCGGAAAAAAAGCAGCAAAGGAAGAAGAAGAAGACTTTAAGATCGATGACGATTTTAAAGATCTTGGCTTTGACGATGGCGGCGGCGGCGGCTTTGACGATGAAGACGATTTTTAATTACTATTTACGGGTAAACAGCCGTAAGGCATTTTATTGTGAAACTAACTGCTGAATTTCCCGTTGACAATCATAAAGAATTCAAAATAAAAATGCTGAATTGGGCCAACCAGTTCAGCATTTTTTGTTTACTCGATAATCACCGGTACAATTTTGAACAGCCGGCCTTTGAATGTTTACTCGGGGCAGGAAAGAAAACTGATATAGCAGCTTCAGCCGGTAACGCATTCCCGCTGTTGAAAGACTATTGCAGTACAAAAAAGAGTTTCTTATTCGGACATTTTGGGTATGATCTGAAGAATGAGACTGAACAGCTGAAGTCAAATAATTATAACGGCATCAACTTTCCCGATCTTTATTTCTTTGAGCCAGAAATTGTTTTAGAGCTGTCGCTTGACAAAGTGATAATACATGCTGACAGCAATCCGGATGAGATCTTTTTAGCTGTTACTGCATCTTCTGCAGCTATTGGTAAATTAATGAGCGGTCAAACTGAAATACAGAGCCGTTTTAAAAAGGAAGAATACATTGAAGCTGTTGAAAAGCTGCAAGCGCATATTTTACGGGGCGATTGTTATGAAATAAATTTTTGCCAGGAGTTTTATGCAGAAAAAATTTTTATAGATCCCGTTATGGTTTACTTGCGGCTATCCCAAACATCGCCTAACCCGTTTGCTGCATTTTATAAACTGAAGGATCAATATTGTATATGTGCAAGCCCAGAGCGGTATTTGAAAAAAAAGGGTAACAGGCTTATATCACAACCGATAAAGGGCACCAGTCCAAGAAACCCGGAAGACAGCAATATGGATGATGCTAACCGGCAGGGCTTACTGGATAGTGAAAAGGAAAGAAGTGAAAACACCATGGTGGTTGACCTGGTGCGAAACGATCTGAGCAGGATCTGCAAAAAGGGGTCCGTAAAAGTAACAGAGCTGCATGGCATCTACAGTTTTCCACAGGTACACCAAATGATCAGTACGGTAGAAGGATCAGTTGACCCCGGCACCCATTGGGTTGATATCGTTAAGTCAACTTTCCCCATGGGATCTATGACAGGTGCACCCAAGAAAAGAGTAATGGAACTAATTGAAAAATATGAGAAAACCAGGCGGGGACTATTTTCTGGTGCAGTGGGATATGTTATGCCGGATGGTGATTTCGATTTTAATGTGGTAATAA
The DNA here is from genome assembly GCA_029561305.1 of Bacteroidota bacterium. GTDB lineage: Bacteria > Bacteroidota > Bacteroidia > Chitinophagales > Chitinophagaceae > Ferruginibacter. Next base: position 22,882 of record JAKQJG010000025.1, read on the forward strand.
GAAGTTTGCTTTACAATGAACCCGCCCGTTACCTGTCTTACCAGGCGGGTAGTGCCATTACTTTTAAAAGCAATGCAGCCGAAGAGTATACAGAGTGTCTCTTAAAAGTGGAGGCAATAAAGAAGTTGTTTCAAAAGCAATAAAAAAAGCAGTTTTAGTCCGGACATGCCATTCTAAAAACTGCTTACATCAAGGTCTTGGGTTTTATAAATCAGAAGGTAAAGGCTATTAGTTTTAATCTCTTACAGCCACTACAGTTACAACATTCCTGGAATATTGGTCCCCGAAAATGTACAAACAGGTCTTTCTTAACAATAATTGGTATTTAAAGTGGGCATAACAAAGATGACTATTAATAAATTAATAACACATAGTACTGGAAACCAATTTAAAGTAGAAATAGTACTACATTGATGTCATTGATTGTACTACAAGGTTGTAGTGCCAGCGCTGAGGTTTCGGATTATACTAATTTTATAACAGGTTATTTTCTATGGCGTACAAGGTTAAACTGGCATTGCTTTTCATGTTCATTTTGCTTAGAATGCGGGCTCTGTAAGTGCTTACCGTAGTAACACTCAATGAAAGATTGTCTGCAATTTCGCCTACAGCCTTACCCGCAGCCAGCATTTTAAAAACTACAAATTCACGGTCGCTGAGGTATTCATGCATTTTTTTATCCGAATCGCTGTCGAGGCTGTCAGCAATTTTTTCTGCAATAGAAAGCGTTATATACTTTTTCCCCTGCATAACTCTTTTTACAGCATTCACCAGTTCATCTGGTGCAGTATCCTTACTTAAATAGCCAGATGCCCCGGCTTTTAAAACCCTGATGGCGTATTGTTCTTCTGGATGGATGCTCAGGATAAGAACGGGTAATGTGGGATTGTTTTGTTTAATATAGAGCAGTGCATCCAAACCGCTTTTGCCTGGCATGGTAAGATCCGAAATCACAACATCCCATTTTTCTTTTATTACTTTTTTTATAAGTTCTTCTGCGTCGGGCACATCTTCAATGTGGGCATCTGTAAATTCTTCAGCCAGGATTTGCCTGAGGCCCTTCCTCACCACCATGTGATCGTCAGCAATTAGTATTCTTATCATGTGTACAAATTATTTTTTTGCAGGCTGCCTGTTATGCGCTAAGCGGCACCGTTACTGATACCGTGGTGCCCATGCCAGGTTCACTTTTTATCTCGTAGCGGCCACCCATTTCAAGCGTTCTTTCCTTCATGCCAAATAATCCAAGTGTTTTTTTGCTTTCGATATTTTTAAACGAAAAACCTTTTCCGTCATCGGTTATGGTAAGCACCAGGCTGTTGTTCTCTAATTTGAGCGAAGAAACAATTTTTTTTGCATCTGCATGCCTGGCTACATTGGTTAACGATTCCTGGTATATCCGGAACAGGCCCGTTTTAAGCCGGTTAGGTATTTCTGTGTTACCTGTTTCATTAATGAAATCAGAATCGATGCCGGACCGTTTTTCAAATTCATTGCTTTGCCACTCCAGTGCTGCCATCAGTCCCAGGTCATCCAGCATACTGGGGCGCAGGTCCATCGAGATTTTTCTTACAGATTTTATAGTGTCTTCAATTAACTCCAGGGTGCTGCTGAATTTTTCTTTGATGTCTTCTTCCTGTGGAGCAATCTTTTTATACAATGAAGAAATATACATTTTAAGTCCGGTAAGCTGCTGGCCCAGTTCGTCATGAATCTCCCTGGCCATACTGGTTCTTTCCTGTTCCCTGATATCCTGTAAGTGAGTTACCAGCTGCTTTATCTGCTTATAAGAGTTTTGCAGTTTTTCCTCAGCCTTTATCATTTCACTGATATCCTGCCCTGTTCCTTTCAGGCCGGTCACCTCTCCATGCTCGTTATGTATTATTTCCCCAATACCCAGTATATGTTTTACCGTTCCGCTGCCCACAATAATTCTGTGCTGGTAGGTATAGCCTTTCTTATTTTCAATAGCCCGTTGCAGGGTTATATCCAGGCTGGGTAGATCTTCAGGATGAAAACGTTGCCTGTATTTTTCGTACAAAGCTTCTGGCGGGGTATCTTCCAGTTCGTATATGCGGTACAGTTCTTTCGACCATTTAAGTTCATTTGTAAGCAGGTTATATTCCCAACTGCCGGTTTTGGCGATGGCCTGGGCCATGTTAAGGTCATGCTCACTTCTTTTTAATTCCTCTTCAGCTCTTTTTGCGTCAGTAATATCAACAAAAGTGAGCACCACCTGTTTTAACTTTTTCTCATCATCAAATTCAGGAAAAGCATTCATCAGCACCCAGGTCCTTCCTTCTTTTCCGGGCCTGTCTATACCTGCCACAATGTTTATTAACGGCTCACCGGTTCTTATCACATGCAGGGCCGGGTATTCTTCCTGGGTAAGTCTTTCTCCGTCAGAAGAAACAGAATACCATTCAGCGGCAGGAATCTTTTGATCCGATTTGATGCCCAGCAGCCTTGATGCTTCCTGGTTATATAGCATAATGGCTGCATCCGGCTGATGTACCACTACGCCCGCATGTATGTTTTCAATAAGATGCCTGTATCTTTCTTCACTTTCTTTCAGGGCAGATTCGGTCCTTTTCTTAAAGGTAATGTCTTTAAAGAAAACGGACAGCCCGTCTGCAGAAGGATAAATATCATTATCGAGCCATCGGTTGAGGGGGAGGTAATAGTTTTCTAAAAAAACATACTGCTGGTTTTTAAAGGCGGTAAGACAGGCATCATTAAAAACACTGCTGCTGATTTCACCAAAGCCAGTAAAAATATTTTTACCGATCATATGAGCCGGATCGTGCCCCAGCATTTCACCAGCTTTTTTATTTACAAAAGTAAAAGTGAAGTTACTATCCAGGGTGAGAAACCCATCTGTAATACGTTCCAGGATATTGGTGGTTTCAGCAGTTTTTATTTTTACCTGTTTTTCGAGTTCCTTGCTGAATTCTTTTTGACTGTCTTCTAATTTTCTTCTTTCCGTGATATTCCTGTGTACAGCTATGTAGCCGGTTATCAATCCCTCATTATTTACAATAGTATTGATAGAGGCCAGCACATAAATTTGTTCCTTATTTTTTTTGGTGACCAAATATTCTGCTTTATAAAAACCTGTTTTATTCAATTCCGCAAGGCTGATCTTTTTTTCCTCATCACTATTATGAATGGTCATCAGCGAGGCAAGTACTTTGCCAGTTGCTTCAGTTCCTGAAATATCATAGAGTTCAGCAGCATACCTGTTCCAGCTTTCTACAATAAAGTTTTTATCGGTAGTGAATATAGCATCCGGCAGGTTCTCAATCAGCGAAGCCTGGTATCTTAACTGTGCGGCAACTTTTTCTTTTCGTTTGAATTCAAAATAAATAAGCAGGAGAAAACACACCAGTATCACAGAAAAAACGAAAGAGAGTATAAAAAACCGGTAGCTCGTTTCTTTTGCTGTATCCTCCAGGTATTGATTTGAATTATTAATAACGGCACGGTCGCTCAATTCCATTTGCTGGAGGGCAGAACGGAGACTGTCATTTATTTTTTTGCTTACACCACTTCTGATCTTTTCTACTATAGCATTTACCCCTGCAGAATCAAAAATCTGAAGGGAATTTTTTGAGTCCTTTATTTTCTCCTGCAGAAGATTTACTATTTGCGCCACCTGTATATTTCTTCCTTTCGCCGTTCCCGTAAACGCATGGAATGAATCAATGTTGGCTACCAGTTTTGCAACTGCTTCTTCGTGGGGCTGCCGGTATTCTTTGCTGGAAGTAAATGTATAGCCACGCTGGGCAGCATTCAGCTCCTCGATATTATCCAGCACGCTTTCTGTAAGCATGAGTGCATGCAGCGAACTGGTGGTTTTTTGATTTAATATCTTGGTATGGGTAACATTTTTGAAAGTGATCACCACAAAAAAGCCAATAAATGAAAAGGCGATAACAAAAAAGATGCTTATGATCAGCCTTGTAGAAAGTTGTTTCATTTATATACCTGCAGTTTGAAAACGGAATTGCATAAAGTTATATAATTAATCGGGCAACGGCTACTGCAGTTATAACTTACCTGTGGCATTTAATCTTGTACCATCCGGTTATGACCGATAGCTACCGATCAGCTGAACAAGTTATTTTCTCCTCCCCTGGTTTGTACTTTTCCTAAATGTATATATGCCTTTGAAGTAGCTTCCCTTCCCCGGGCGGTACGCTGTATAAAACCTTCCTGTATTAAAAAGGGCTCATACACTTCTTCCAATGTACCGGCTTCCTCTCCTACAGCAGTTGCAATAGTGGTGATGCCTACGGGCCCGCCTTTAAATTTATCAATGATCACGTTAAGAATGCGGTTGTCCATTTCATCCAGGCCATGTTCATCCACATTCAGTGCTTTTAAAGAGTGTTGCGTTATACCAAGGTCAATCTGTCCGTCATTCAGCACCTGGGCAAAATCCCTTACTCTTCTCAGCAACCCGTTTGCAATACGTGGTGTACCACGGCTTCTTCTTGCAATTTCATCAGCTGCTTCATTTTTTATTTTTGTTCCCAGTATGCCTGCACTCCGCAGGATGATCTTTTGCAGGGTGGCAGCATTATAATATTCAAGCCTGGATTTTATGCCAAACCTGCTTAGTAAAGGTGCAGTAAGCAAACCGCTGCGGGTGGTGGCCCCAATTAAAGTGAATGGGTTAAGGTTGATCTGTACACTTCTTGCATTAGGTCCGCTGTCGATCATAATATCAATGCGGTAATCTTCCATGGCCGCATATAAATATTCTTCTACCACATTACTCAGCCTGTGTATCTCATCAATAAAGAGCACATCATTGGGTTCGAGGTTGGTGAGTAAACCCGCAAGATCACCAGGTTTTTCAATAACAGGTCCGCTGGTTTCTTTGATCTGTACGCCCAATTCATTCGCTACAATCCTGGAGAGTGTTGTTTTGCCCAACCCCGGCGGGCCATGAAAAAGGATATGATCCAATGCTTCCCCACGTATTTTAGCTGCTTTAATAAAGATGCGGAGGTTTTCGATAGTCTGCGGCTGACCGGCAAAATCATCCATTTCCCCGGGCCGGATATTGTTTTCAAATTCCTTTTCAGCAGGGCTCAATCCTTCAGCATCCTTATTTAAATTTGGGTTCGCCATGTTGTAAAAATAGAGAAATAAAAAGTTGTTTTTTCATTTACAGTATAAGGGATATCTGCCAGTGGACACCAGCTATATTAAAACCTTTCCTTTTTCCGGCTCTTTATTTAGCCAGGCCACAATTTTCCGAACTAATAGTTCAGCAATTCAAATGGAGGCGTACTTAAAATTATGTATTGATATCAAAGTAATGCAACCATAGTTTTATCATTCAAAAGCGAATTAACTTTTCTCATTTGTAATAGTTTCAATTAGTAGTCGATTAGTCCCGGGTGTTTTCACCCGGGTTTTTTGGGTCAAAAAAAACCTCCCGGCAAAGGAGGTTATAATAAAAACTATGTAATATCTTTTATTTTGCTTTCACATTCACTGCAACCCTGCGGTTCATTGCTCTTCCTTCCACTGTTGCATTATCACCTATCGGATGTTCCGGACCATATCCTTTGGCATTTATAAATATTGCTGAGCTAAGGCCTGCTCTTTTAAATTCTCCTAATACTACATCAGCCCTTCTTTGACTCAGTAGCATATTACTGTTGGTATCGCCGCTGTTGTCAGTATAGCCACCTACTTTGAATTGTGCTGTTGGAAAAGCCTTGCTGATGGCAGCAATGTTTTTTATTTGACCCAATGAGGAAGAATCAATAGCCATTCCGCCTGATCTGAATTTTACATTGGTTAATTCAAACCAGTTTCCTTTTACTGTATCAAGCTGTTGAGTGGTATCAGATAAAAACTGGTAAAGCTTATATTCGGTGGAATATTCACCCACTTGCAGTTTACCTGCATTATTGGGGAGGTCAATGGTCATCATTTTGCCGGCTTCATATACGAAATCACCTGTGGCTGTATCCACTTTACCTGCTGCCATAGCATGAGCAGTTCCTGTTTCATGTTTTACTTCGTGCCCGGCTGCCGGCCCCGCTGCATGTCCGCCACCATGGCCATCTCCATGCCCCTTTCCGTCAGTACCTAAAGACCAGCCACAAGCATTCCATAATAGCGCTGACAGCAGTGCCAGGCAAATTATGATGACTAATCTTACAAATCCGTTTGACAATGCACCTGGTTCATGTGATTTTGAGTGTGAACTTGACATGATGTTAAATTTAGTTTACTGTGGTTTATTTGTGGCGCCAAAAATACTGCATTGGGTCTAACATCAAAAGGCCCTGGCATAAATTTCTTTCAGTTTTCAGATTATATATCCCCGTTTGTGTTTTATTTTAGTACTTTAACCTCTTACAACATCATTTCACCATTAATCAAAACGCCTGTAGGGGCGGTGTTGGCCTGTGTAACTTTGCTATACTATGATGAAAAACCTGTCGAGATACTGGATGTGCCAATTGGGAGGATGGGGAGCCTGGTTTGCTACCAACGCTTTCTTTTATTTTAGTTTATCGGATCCTGACAAGGAGAAAGAACCGCTGAGATATTCCGGACTGCTGTTGTTTGTGATTGTGCTGGGTATATTTTTTTCACATATGATGAGGTTGTGTATCAAAGAATACAAACTGCTTAAAATGCCTATCCAAAGGCAGATATTCTATTTTTTGCTGCTAACCGCTATTTTTTCCGTTTTATACTCTTCGGTTTTAGTTTCACTCACCACGCTCCTGGATATACACCTGAAAGAAGATAATATACCCCTGTTGAATAAACTGATCGGCAATGCCATCACTATTTTCATCCTGTTTCTTATCTGGAACCTTATTTATTATATATATCATTATGTAGAACGTAACCGCAAGCAGGAACTGGATACATTAAAGCTGGAGTCGACTGTAAAAGAACTGGAGTTAAAAACCATCAAGTCACATATCAATCCGCATTTTATTTTTAATGCGCTCAACAGCATACGGGCATTGGTAGACGAAAACCCTGCCCGGGCAAGAACAGCTATTACAGAGTTAAGTAATATTCTTCGCAGCAGTATGCAGGCCGAAAAACTGGAAACGGTACCGCTTGAAAAAGAACTGGGTATTGTAAAGGATTACCTGGCCCTGGAGAAAATGCGCTTTGAAGAGAGATTGAATATTGAGATGCATATCGATGAAGACACGCTGAGTCAGCCGGTGCCACCCATGATGCTGCAGACATTGGTTGAAAATGCCATCAAACATGGCATCAGCAAAAAAATAAATGGGGGAGTTGTAAGGATTGTATCGGACTTTGTGGGCGATCACCATGTGTTATTAGTGCAAAATACCGGGCAACTGAACGGAGTTGTAAACAGTGATGGATTTGGGATAAAAAGCACACAGGACCGGTTAAACCTCCTCTACCAGGGTAAAGCAAAGTTTGATATTAAGAATTTGAATAGCGATATTGTAGAATCCAAAGTTACCATGCCTGTACATCCCGTGCTGGTGATAAAATAATTTAAAACAACAAATATGCACAAGGCGATTATTATTGATGATGAACGTTTAGCAAGAAATGAACTGAAGAAATTATTGCTGGAATTTCCGCAAATTGAAGTGGTGGACGAAGCAGCCAATGCAGCCGAAGGAATAGAAAAAATTGACTTGCTGAACCCTGACCTGATATTTTTGGATATTCAGATGCCGGGAAAAACAGGCTTTGATATGCTGCAGGACCTGGACAAGGCGCCCCATGTAATTTTTACAACCGCTTATGATGAATATGCATTAAAGGCATTTGAAGTGAATGCCCTGGATTATTTAATGAAACCTATAGAACCCAAGAGGCTGGCGGATGCGCTGCAAAAACTGCAGCAGGCAGAGGAGAAGGAACTGGGACAAAGCGGCATGAACAGGGGCCTGCTTACCGAGGCGGACCAGGTATTTGTAAAGGATGGAGAACGTTGCTGGTTTGTAAAGTTGAGCGAGGTAAGATTGTTCGAAAGTGTAGGTAATTATGCAAAAGTTTTTTTCGGAACAAACAAACCGTTAATTTTGAAGTCTCTTAACGCATTGGAAGAAAGGCTGGATGAAAAAACCTTCTTTCGTGCAAACAGGAAGCATATCGTCAATATGCGGATGATTGAAAAGATAGAGCCTTACTTTAATGGTGGCTTGTTGCTGGATCTGCAGGGCGGCGAAAAAATAGAGGTAAGCAGGAGACAGGCAGTGAAGTTTAAAGAGATGATGAGTTTATAATTTGGATTAAATTTTTGAGGGTATATAAAATAAAATGGCTGCCTTTCCAGGTGGCCGTTTTCTTTTTTAAAAGAGGTGCCACGCAGAGACGCTGAGGCCGCAGAGGAAAACTCAGGTACTTTTTTTGCAGGTGTTCATGTAAAAACCTCTCTGCGTTCTATGTTTTTTTGCGTGCCGGTCCTTTTGTTTTGAAGCGGACACATGAGGTTAGGAGCAGAAATATTATTATTGCAAATTGAGGTAAGCCTGCAAAAACTTCTCTCTGCGTTCTCTGCTCCTTTGCGTGCAACTGCCCCTCTGCAATCGTGTGCGGATTTTTATCTGCTGAACTGTTGTAAAAATTGTTTGTTTGCAAACCTAAAACGATAAAACCATATGGCACTGCAACCATGGCGCACCGGCGTTGTTATCAAAATAGAAAATGAAACCGCAGATACAAAAAGATTCTGGATACAGGTGCCGGAAATGGAACATTTTGATTTTGTTCCCGGCCAGTTTGTAACACTGGATCTGCCTATACATGAAAAGCAAAACAAACGCTGGCGGAGTTATTCTATTGCCTCCTGGCCCGATGGTACCAATGTATTTGAATTGGTAATTGTATTGGACAAAAACGGCCTGGGCACACCCTACCTCTTTAATGAGATAAGTGTTGGATCTGAATTGTCTTTCCGTGGGCCGCAAGGGGTTTTTACATTACGGCATCCATTAGAAAATGATGTGGTAATGATCTGTACTGGTACCGGTATTGCACCTTTCCGCAGCATGGTAAACCACCTGCATTTAAACAATACTGAAAGAAAAAATGTCTACCTCGTATTTGGCTGTCGAACCAAAGACACGCTTTTATATTATAACGAGCTGAAAGAACTGGAAGCAAAAATGCCGGGCTTTAAATACATTCCTGCTTTATCACGGGAAGAATGGGAAGGCCGCAGCGGGTATGTGCATCCCATTTATGAAGAAATTTGTGCAGATAAAAGACCGGTCAGTTTTTTCCTCTGTGGGTGGAAGGGCATGATTGATGAAGCGAAGCAGCGTATTTTAGCAATGGGGTATGATAAAAAAAATATTCACCTGGAAATATATGGTTGATGATAGGTTGACAGGTGATAGCTTTAATGATTAATATCATTTGAGCAAATGACAGATAGCTGTTTTTTCCTGTATTTGTAGTTATCATTTTTTCACTACCTTGAGCCTACAAATTTCTTGCTAAACCAACTGAACATTTTGTATGGGAGCAGCTTCAATGATTGTTTTAATTCTTGCCGGGCTGACCTTTGGTGTGATTGCGGTCTTAATCTCAAAGATTGTGAACAAGGGCAGTACCAATAAACAAAAGGGACAACCTTATGAGTGCGGCATACCCACCCAAGGCAAAACCTGGATGCAACTGAATGTGGGCTATTACCTGTTTGCCCTTATTTTTTTAATCTTCGATGTAGAATTGGTTTTTTTATACCCCTGGGCAGTGGTGGCAAAAAAAGTTGGTTGGTTTGCGCTGGTGGAAGTGATCATTTTCTTTTTCATTTTATTTATGGGATTTTTATATGCACATAAAAAAGGTGCGTTGAAGTGGGTGTAGAACGCCTCCCCACCCTCCAAAGGAGGGATTTAAGACAGGCGTACTATGATGTAAAATGATATATTTTTTGTTGGCATTAAGGTCCATAGTATTTCAAATATCATTGATGGCAAATGAATAATACTGCAAATAATTCTCAGGGTCCAGAAGTCCCCTCCTTGGGAGGGGATTTAGGGGAGGCTTTTCCTGGTCAGGTACATGACATGCCAGGTGGTGGCGTAATGCTGAGTAAGCTGGACGACCTCATCAATTGGGCAAGATCCAACTCTCTATGGCCGCTGACTTTTGCCACGAGTTGCTGCGGTATTGAGTACATGTCTGTTGCCGGCGCCCGGTACGATTTTTCACGATTTGGTTTTGAAGTAGCCCGTGCCTCTCCAAGACAGGCAGATGTAATTATTATTGCCGGCACCATTGTAAATAAAATGGCACCGGTATTAAAAAGATTATACGACCAGATGGCCGATCCTAAATATGTAATTGCAATGGGTGCATGTGCTATCAGTGGCGGTCCATTTTTTTACAATACCTATTCCGTAGTGAAAGGGGCAGATCATATAATTCCCGTGGATGTATACGTTGCTGGTTGTCCACCGAGGCCAGAAGCATTGATACATGCGCTGATGACATTGCAGGAAAAAATTAAAAGTGGCTATACAAGAGAACAGTTGCCCCAAAAACTGAAAGGGACATAAAGAACAAGGTCCTGAAATTTGTGGTGGCTATTGAGTAAATGAAGTGTTTTAAATGATATAGAATATAGATGTGGTTGAAAATACCTACAACAAAAGTCAAATAAAAAAATAATACCCTGCCAGCTTCTTACCGAAAGCATTCGGGATAGAGGAACCGGGGATGCGATGTCCAATGACCAACGAAGAACTGAAAATAAAAATTGCCGAACTGCTGCCTGCTGCCATCTTTGATGAGGCTGGCGAATTCACTGCCGTTAATGTGGATGCGGCTGATTGGAAAAATTTTTCAAGGCAATTGCATTTTGATGAAGCCCTTCAATTTGACTTTCTTTCCTTTCTTACATGTATAGATTTTAAGACACATCTTACGATGCTGTATCATTTCGATTCTTATACTTTTCATCATAACCTGGTTGTAAAAATTAAATTAGATGCTGCCAAACCCGAAGTGGAAACGGTGAGTGATATATGGCAGACGGCTAATTTTCATGAACGGGAAGTGTATGAATTATTTGGCGTTCATTTTATTAATCATCCTGATTTGCGGTTACTGATTTTGCCGGATGGTTGGGAAGGAAAGAATCCATTGAGGAAAGATTTTGAAGATGCGGTAAATATGATAAAGTTGTAAAACGCCTCAAAGCATGGATTGGGTTTCGTTAGTTAGCGGGAGTTTTTGAAATTATGATAAAGAACGCAATCAAAATAGCAAAGCTCCATAGGAGCGGCAGTTTGGTAGAACAACAAAGAAAAAAGGCCTGGCCAATAAAAATAAAAAACGGTTTGTAACAACGGAATGTACAGGGAAACAACGATAGTAGCGGATGAAAATCAAAACCTTGCTGCAAAGGAGGCTGGAGATTTCATCATCAACGTAGGGCCGCAACATCCTGCTACGCATGGTGTGTTGCATTTAGTGATTACGCTGAATGGAGAAACGATCAAAAAAGTAGAACCTCACCTGGGTTTCATTCATCGTTCCATCGAAAAAATGTGTGAGAGCCTCACCTACCGGCAATTTATTTATGTTACCAGCCGGATGGATTATCTATCTTCTCACATCAACAATCACGCCTGTGCTTTGTGTGTTGAAAAAGGCATGCAGGTAGAAATACCAGGAAGAGCAAAAGTGATACGGATATTGATGGATGAACTGACAAGGATCGCATCGCATGAATTATGGCTGGGTGCTATGGCAATGGATCTTGGTGCATTCACGCCTTTCTTTCATACGTTCAGGGAAAGGGAACTCATCAATGATATCATGGAAGAAACCTGTGGCGCAAGATTAACGATGAACTATATCGTACCGGGTGGTGTGATGCAGGATATTCATCCCAATTTTCAAAAAAAGGTAAAAGATTTTGTAAAACAGTTCACCTCCAAGATCGGCGAGATGGATGAGATAGTAACCGGCAATACGATCTTTCAAAACCGGATGAAAGGCGTGGGTATATTATCAAAGGAAGATGCGGTTTCATTTGGTTGTACGGGCCCGGCTGCAAGAGGCAGTGGCGTTAGCTGTGATACAAGAAAGATATTTCCTTATGAGGGGTATGAAAAATTACAGTTTGATGAAATTCTGGAAAATGGCTGTGACTCTTTTGCCCGGTATATGATCAGAATCCGGGAGATGCAGCAATCTATCAGGATCATTGAGCAACTCATCGATAATATTCCGGAAGGGGATTTCCAGGCAAAAACAAAAGCCGTGATCAAATTACCCAAAGGTGAATTTTATCAACGGGTGGAAACAGCGAGGGGGCAATTTGGAGTGTTCATTGTGAGTGAAGGAGGTACTACGCCTTACAGGATCAAGTTCCGTTCGCCTGGCTTTTCAAACCTGAGTGCGCTGGATCATATGGCAAGGGGTAGTAAGCTGGGAGATTTGGTGGCGATGATGGGAACACTGGATTTGGTAATACCGGATATTGACAGATAGCCCCTCCGCCCCCTAAAGGAGAGTAAGGCAAGCGTAAAAAATCTGGAGTGCTTTCCGGGATGCGAATTGGATGGTAAAATACTTTGACGAAATAATATAAATTAAAAATAAACTCTCCGCTGGTTAGCAGAGATGGGGCAAATGATAAGCTTATCAGAGATATCGAAAATTATAGACAATTGGTTAAGGGCAACCTTTAATCCAACATGGACGCTGATCATTGAAATGGTGATTGCCGGTGTTTGTGTGATTGGATTGTTTGCGGTACTGGGATTGGTGCTGGTGATCATGGAAAGAAAAGTGTCTGCGTGGATACAGATACGGTTGGGACCAAACCGGGTAGGACCAAAGGGAATGTTTCAATCGATGGCTGATACAGTGAAATTATTGGTGAAGGAAGGATTGACACCGGATGGTGCGGATAAATTTTTGTTCAACCTGGCGCCCCTCATCGCCATTGTAGTAGCGATGTTACTGATGGCGCCCATCGCTTTTGCAAGGGATTTTCAAATGTGGGATATCAATATTGGTGTGTTGTATGTATCAGCGGTATCGTCAGTAATGGTCATCAGTATCCTGATGGCAGGCTGGGCTAGCAATAATAAGTATTCTTTGCTCGGTGCTATGCGAAGCGGTGCACAGATAGTGAGTTATGAATTATCAGCCGGCTTATCGATCATCGCAATTGTTATATTAACCGGCAGCTTAAGTTTTAATGAGATCGTTCATTCGCAGGTGGATGGCTGGTGGATCTTTAAAGGACACATTCCTGTGCTGATTGCATTTGTAATTTTTATCATTGCGGCAACCGCTGAAACCAACAGGGCGCCATTCGACCTGGCAGAAGCAGAGTCTGAATTAACAGCAGGCTTTCATACAGAATATTCGGGGATGAAGTTTGCTCTCTTCTTTTTAGCAGAATATGTAAACGTATTTATTGTATGTGCTATCGGGGCTACCTTATTTTTAGGTGGATGGATGCCGTTTCACATCGGTAGCTGGCAAGGCTTTAACCAGGTAATGGATTATATTCCATCAAGTATCTGGTTTATGGGAAAAACATTTTTTCTTATTTTCCTGATCATGTGGTTCAGGTGGACTTTTCCAAGATTACGGATTGACCAGTTGTTGAATTTGGAATGGAAATATTTATTACCGATCAGTATGTTTAACCTGTTGCTGGTAACGGCGATGGCTATATTGGGTTGGCATTTTTAAACCTCACCTCAAAGGAGGATCGAGCCAGGAGTTCTAGATTCTGAATTGTCAGTGAAATAAAAGAAATAATTATTTTATTATGAGAAGAGTTTTAAATTATCAGTGTCTAAAGGCCTCCCCCTTTGGGGGAGGTTTGGAGGGGGCTTTATGTTTTTAATAAACTATATAAAAACTGTTTTTTCAACCGTCAAATCTATGCTGGTGGGGATGCGGCGTACCGGTTATTATTTTACCCATCACAAAGAGATCATTACAGAGGAATACCCCGACAACAGGGAAACCATGCATCTCCCGGAACGGTTTAAAGGGGAAGTAGTGATGCCCCACGATGAAAAGAATGAGCACCGCTGCACGGGATGCACTGCCTGCGAGCTGGCTTGCCCAAATGGAACGATTAAAGTAGTGACCAAATTTGATATCACACCGGAAGGAAAGAAAAAGAAAGCGATTGACAAATTGGTATATCATTTAGAATTATGCACCATGTGCAACCTATGTATTGTGGCATGTCCATCTGATGCTATCAAGATGGCACAGACATTTGAACACAGTGTATTTGACCGGAGCCAGCTCACAAAAGTGTTGAATAATCCAGGTTCAAAAATTATGGATGGGGTGGAATAACCCCCTCCGCCCCCGCTAGCCAGCGGGGAACCAAGGCAGGTGATCAAAAATGTAGGGTGCTTGCCGGGTTGCGGTGTATGGGAATTTTGTGGATTAAAGAACAAATGAAGATGTGGAAGATAAAATGTTTATAAAGGGTTGAAGTACTATGCCTTCTCTTTTGGAGAGGGGATAAGAGGGATGAGGCTGTTGAAGATAAAATGAATTTATATCCAAGAACTAACTAATAAATGACCGGCTCAACAATTATATTTTACCTGCTCGCCTTGCTTACTTTAGTAAGTGCGGTGCTGGCAGTTACCTCCAGGCAAATATTCCGTGCAGCTATTTATTTATTGTTTACCCTTATTGGTATAGCAGGTTTTTACTTCTGGATGCAGTACGATTTTATTGCCGCCGTTCAGATCATCGTTTATGTTGGCGGCATTACAGTACTGATCATCTTTTCTATTTTCCTGACACAGCAGGCGGGTGAATTATTACCCAAACAGAAAATAGGCAGGCAGGTATTTGCAGCAGCGGCAGTGTTCTGTTCCTTTGCGCTGGTAATGCTGCAGATGATCAATCATCATTTCACTGTTACAGCAGACCAATCCACAACTCCAACCATTGCAGCAATTGGAGAAAAAATGCTGGCCACTACCGAAGACGGCTATGCGTTACCGTTTGAAGTAGTGAGTATTTTATTATTGGCTGCCATGATCGGCTGCATTGTAATAGCCATGCGGCCGGAGGATACATTACCGAATGAACAAGACTTGCAACAAAAATGATAACACCCGGACTATACCACATATTATTTATCAGTACTGCGCTGTTCTTTATTGGTATGTATGGTTTTTTTGCCAGGAAGAACCTGATCACCATGCTGATGAGCATTGAGTTGATTTTAAACAGTGTGAACCTGAATTTTATCGCATTCAACAAATACCTGTGGCCGGGCAGGCTGGATGGGGTTTTCTTCACGATTTTTATTATTGCCATTGCAGCAGCGGAGGCCGCCGTTGCCATTGCCATCATCATTAATTTATACCGGTCACACAAGTCAATTGATGTGGAGCAAACAGAAGAAATGAAATACTGATTATGTCAAATGCATTACAAATAGCGCTGATCCCCTTATTGCCACTGGCAGCTTTTGTGATATTGGGTTTATTCGGAAATAAATATGTTAACCGGTCTGCCGGTATCATCGCAACCTTTTTGCTTGCCTCCTCTGCAGCACTTGCTTTTTACACGGCCTACCAATATTTTTTTGAATACGGAAAGGTGGAGGGTGTTTATCAAAAAGTAACCGCATTTAAATATACCTGGCTGCAATTTTCTGATCAGTTATCCATTGATATCGGTGCATTAATAGATCCCATCACCGCGATGATGCTGGTGGTGGTTACTTTTATTTCATTATTGGTTCATATCTACAGCCTGGCTTATTTAAAAGGAGAAAAGCGCTTTGCAACGTACTATGCCTTTCTTGGACTCTTCACTTTTTCCATGCTGGGATTGGTATTGTCTTCGAACATTTTTCAAATGTATATTTTTTGGGAACTGGTAGGCGTCTCCTCCTTTTTACTGATTGGTTTTTATTACGATAAACCCAGCGCAGTGGCGGCCTGTAAAAAAGCGTTTATTGTTACCCGTTTTGCAGACCTGGGTTTTTTAATCGGCATCCTGGTCCTTTCTTTTTATGCAGGAACACTGGATTTTAACACGCTGATTGAGCGCCTCACTTCTTTACAGTCCGCTGAATTTAAAATGGCAACGGCTGCATCGTTCATGGGAATTTCTGCATTAACATGGGGATTGGTGCTGGTGTTTATTGGCGGCGCAGGTAAAAGTGCCATGTTTCCTTTGCACATTTGGTTGCCGGATGCCATGGAAGGCCCCACACCGGTATCTGCATTGATACATGCAGCAACGATGGTGGTAGCCGGTGTTTTTTTAGTGGCAAGATTATTCCCGGTTTTTCAAATATCTCCAATCGCAATGGATGTGGTGGCATATACAGGAATAATTTCTGCGTTGATTGCAGCGGTAATAGCTTGTACACAAACAGATATAAAAAGAGTGCTTGCTTATTCTACTATGTCGCAAATTGGCTTTATGATGTTTGCATTGGGGGTATCAAAAACAGGCGGAGAAGCCGGACTTGGTTTCACTGCTTCGATGTTTCATTTGTTTACCCATGCTATGTTCAAAGCATTGCTGTTTCTTGGAGCAGGCGCTGTGATACATTATGTACACAGCAACGAGATGAAAGATATGGGTGGCTTAAGGAAGTACTTACCCATTACCCATATCACTTTTTTAATTGCCTGTTTAGCCATTTCCGGTATTCCTCCATTTGCAGGTTTCTTTAGTAAAGAAGAAATTTTACTGGCAGCGTATCATCATTACCCGGTTATTTTTTATACCGCCCTTATTACCTCGGGCCTCACTGCATTTTATATGTTCCGTTTATATTTCAGTATTTTCTGGAATAAACAAACGCAGGTGCATAGTGAACATTCCGCCCCACATGATTCGGAGAAGCATGGTGAAGGCGGCTTGGCCATGATGTTACCGCTCATCGTATTGGCAATGGCGTCCTGCCTGGCCGGCTTTATTCATTTTGGAAATTTTGTTACGGCGGATGGAAAGCCTTTGACAACAGCATTGCACCTGTTGTTTTCAGTGGCACCGGTAGTGTTGGCATTGGCCGGTATCGGCATCGCAACATGGTTGTTCCTGCGTCAAAATGATAGCCCGGTTAAGTACTCAAATAAATTGGGCAACCTGTACAAAGCAGCCCATCAAAAATTTTATATTGACGAACTATACGGCTTCATCACCCAAAAGATAATTTTTAATTTGGTTGGAAGACCGGCAGCCTGGTTTGATAAAAATATTGTTGATGGCCTGGTGAATGAAACAGGTAACGGTACCACCACGCTGGCAGAAAAGATCAAAGCTTTTCAATCAGGTAAAGTGCAACAGTATGCAATATATTTTTTAGGAGGCGTAATGGGACTGACCGTGCTGTTTATTTATTTATGGAAGTAAACCGGATTGTAATAACTGGTTAAAACAAAAAAGCTGGTAAAAAAAATCGAATGAATTTATTACTACTCATATTGATTCCGCTAGTTACAGCAGTTGGGGTTTTGCTGGCGGCAAAGCAGCAGGCTAAATGGATCGCTTTTGGAGGTGCTGCCATCCAGTTGATCACTTCTTTTGTTTTACTGGCAGCGTTTTATGCTCAAAGGACTGCAGGCAATACCACGCAATTCCTGTTTGAACAGCAATATAACTGGTTCCCGTCATTGAACATATCGTTCCATTTAGGTGTGGATGGAATCTCTGTCGCCATGATATTGCTCACCGCTTTCGTAGTGATTGCAGGTGTGCTGGTTTCCTGGAAAGTGGATAAGATGACGAAAGAGTTTTTCTTTCTTCTTATACTGCTCAGTTTGGGTGCATACGGTTTCTTTATTTCATTAGATCTGTTTATCCTGTTCTTCTTTTTAGAAATTGCTGTGATTCCAAAGTATTTGCTGATCGGTATCTGGGGCAGCGGCAAAAAGCAATATGCAGCCAACAAACTCGCCCTGCTGCTGATGTTCGGCTCAGCGTTGGTGTTAGTAGGGATGATGGGTACTTATTTTGGCAGTGGGGCGCATACATTTGACCTGCCCGCATTGGCCAAACTGAATATGCCGGTGGAGGTGCAGAAGATTTGCTTCCCGCTGTTGTTTGCCGGCTTTGGCATTTTCACCGCTTTGTTTCCTTTTCATACCTGGGTGCCTGATGGACATTCGGCTGCGCCAACAGCGGGGTCTATGTTTTTGGCAGGTATCTCTATGAAATTGGGTGGTTATGGCTGTTTGCGTGTAGCCATGTACTTAATGCCTGAAGGCGCAAAAGAGTATGCCAATATCATCATTATATTAGCAACGATCGCTATTTTATATGGAGCTTTTGCCACCATGATGCAGCAGGATTTTAAATACATCAATGCATATTCATCCGTAAGCCATTGTGGATTTGTATTGCTTGGGCTGGGTATGCTTACGAAGACTGCCATTACCGGAGCCGTGATGCAAATGGTTAGTCATGGTGTAATGACAGCCCTGTTCTTCGCCATCATCGGTATGATATACGAACGCACACACACCAGGCAGGTCAATGAAATGGGCGGGTTGCTGAAAGTAACCCCGTTTATATCCACGGCATTATTTATTGTTGGTTTGTGTTCGCTCGGTTTGCCGGGCCTCAGCGGCTTTGTTGCAGAGATGACCGTTTTTGTTGGCTCCTGGCAAAATGCAGATGCCTTTCACCGGATCGCAACCATTGCAGCCTGTATGTCTATTGTTGTAACAGCAGTATATATTTTAAGGGCCATCGGCAAAGTGGCGATGGGGCCATTGAAAGCAGGCTACGAAACGATTACAGATGCCACCTGGAACGAACGGCTTGCAACCATCATTTTAATTAGTGGAATATTAGCGATAGGGCTGGCGCCGTTTTGGTTAAACGACCTGGTAAGGCCAGGAGCGGAGATCATCATGCAAAAAATGTCAGCCTCCCACTAACTCCCTAAACGGGGAACTTTGATGCATGACATTTTAAGTGTTTGCTAAAATTGCAGAGAGTGGGTGCCTTTGCAGAAATAATGAACTGACAAAATGCTAACCTGAACGAAAAGTACGGGTGAGATCAAAAAGTAACTGATGAATGAGTTTTTCACATTAATGAAATCTGAACTGGTGGTCACCATCATCCTTTTCCTGTTGTTGTTTATCAAAATAGGCAAGGGGATGAGCAATGAGCGGCTGCTGGTTTTTATCCAGGTCCTGCTGCTCATCAATTTTATTGCAGGTTTTGTTGCAAATGAAGAGGGCAGTTTATTTGGAGGATTATATTATACCGGTGAAATGATCGTGTTGCAAAAAAATATTTTGAATTTGGGGGTTTTGCTGATTTCATTATTGTTTGCTGATTGGTTTATTAAAAGCAGCCACCTGCCCGAATTTTTTATTTTGATGTTGTCTTCATTACTGGGTATGTTCTTTTTGTTATCCAGTGGCAACCTGCTGATGTTTTATCTATCGCTGGAGTTAGCCTCTATACCAGTTGCCGCAATGGCCAATTTCGACCTGCAAAAAAGAACCTCCTCCGAGGCAGCGATGAAAATGATCCTGACTTCCGCATTTTCTTCCGGCATTTTGCTGTTTGGTATATCATTGGTATATGGCGCAACCGGCACCATTAGTTTTGAAGCGCTGCCGGCGTTGTTGTCTGCTGCTCCGTTACAGGTGATGGCCTTTATATTTTTGTTTGCAGCATTTGCATTTAAGTTATCGATCGTGCCTTTTCATTTGTGGACAGCAGATGTTTACCAGGGCTCACCCACTGCCACCACTGCTTTTTTATCCGTCATTTCAAAAGGTGCATTTGCATTTGTATTCGTAACGGTATTATACAAAGTTTTTCAGCCACTGCATTCTGTATGGTACAATCTCATCATGTTGTTATCCATTGTAACCATGATCGTCGGTAACCTTTTTGCTTTGCGGCAGCAAAATATCAAACGCTTCCTTGCATTTTCTTCCATAGCGCAGGTAGGTTTTATTTTAGTGGGTATCAGCAGCAACACCGCAGAAGGCACAGCATCGGTTGTTTATTTTATTTTGATCTACATCTTTTCTAACCTGGCTGCATTCGGGGTTGTGGGGTTGATTGCTTCACAGGCAAATAGAGAATCCATCAATGATTACCGGGGATTATATCAAACCAATAAATTTTTAAGCTGGATGATTGCGCTGGCCCTGTTTTCTTTAGCAGGCATTCCGCCAACAGCTGGGTTCTTTGGAAAATTATTTTTGATAAAGGCAGGGGCATCGCAGGCCAATTACTTCTACATCATCATTGCAGCAGTAAACCTGGTAGTATCGCTGTACTACTATCTAAAAATTATCAGGGCAATATTTATGGAACCCAATGAGCAACCTATTGCTGCCATCCGGGTTTCTTTTTCAGTAAAATTAGGATTGGTGATTTGTGCAGCAGGTATTATACTGACCGGGCTGATCGGTTGGATCTATGATTACATTCAATTGTTGGGTTAGGTGGATTGAGACTTGTAACTAGTAAGTGTGATAAATTAAACCAGGGATTTCTTATGGCGATCAATAAAAATCATGAATTTGAAGAACTCAACGGAGTAAAATGCGGCATTGTGGAGAAAGATGTTTCACCCGAAAGAATGCAATTCATCAAGCGGCTACTGGAACACAATAAATACACAGTTGTGGTGGTGCCATCACCAGCACCAAAGGCAGCACCTGCACCAAAACCTATAGAGGGGGCAGAAGCACTTCCACCTGCACCAATTCCGCCCGCTCCCGAAACTTTTACAGTGGGTGTTACAGATTATACTTTTAATACCATCAATGCCATATTTGGCAGGTTATTGAAAACACCGGAGGGATATGTTGTAACACAAGCTTACTGGTACCAAAAAGAAAATTCTGGTAAGGATGAAGTACCGTACTATGAAAGATGACCCTCGTTGGATATCTTACTTATTTTTAGCATTATTCTCAACCTTTAAAATATTAACCCATGAATTTCAAAGCAGTTTGCTTTAGCCTTTTTTTTCTATGTCTCCAGCTAAATGCTGCACTTGCCCAGTTAAGCCCGTTTGCACAAGTATCAGATAAAGAGATACAATTAAAGGAATGCAGTTTCGATACGGATGCTGACGTGGTAGTACTCCTTGATGAGGCGCATTCGGATTATGATGACCGTTACCAGCTTTTAACCAGGCGTCATATCAGGTTAAAAATCTTAAAGGAAAAAGGAGTAGCCGATGCAAACATTTCCCTTCAGTTTTATAGCAAGGACGACTTTGAATATATTACTGAGGTCAAAGCAGTTACTATTAACGCGGGTGCCGGGGGAGAAGTTTCCACAAATGCTGTGGACAGGAAATCCATTTTTACAAGAAAGATCAATGAACGTGTCGGGGAAGTATCCTTTTCGTTTCCTGCAGTAAAAGTGGGCTCTATCCTGGAGTACGAGTACCTCAGTACAATGAAACACTATGGCGGATTGCAGGATTGGTATTTCCAGGAGACCAGGCCGGTTATAACAAGCAGGTACAACCTTGTAATTGTACCTAATACAGAATTCATTTACCAGGTATGGAAAAAGCCAGATCTGCAGGTGACAGTTACTCCTAAAGAATCCACTAACTCGGTTTATTTTGAAATGAATAATATACCCGGGTTAAGAAATGAACCATATATAGATTCCCGCAGGGATTATCTACAGAAAGTCGTTTTTCAATTAAGTGCATACGGCAAAGGAAATGGATTTGGGGGTAATAAATATATGACATCCTGGGATGAAGTGGCGAGGGAACTGCGTGTTTACGACGGGTTTGGAAGTGTTATCGGTAAAACGATTCCGGGAACAGATGAATTTATTAATTCTGTAAAAGCTATTCCAGACGGGATGGTTAAAATGAAAACCGTATATGACTTTGTTCGCAGCAATATGGGGTGGAACGGAGTTTACAGCAGGTTTGCTTTTGATGGACTTAAATCCCCCTGGCAAAAAAAAACCGGTAATAGCGGTGAGATCAATTTTATTTTATTGAACCTGTTAGTGGAATCAGGGCTTGAAGTGTATCCATCGCTGGTAAGTGAACGATGGCATGGCCGTATCAATACAGAATATCCATTTATTGATCAGTTCAATTCAGTGGTCGCCTGCGTAAAGATCAACGGCAAGAATTATTACCTGGACGCTACAAAAAAGTTTACGCCTGCTCATATTATTCCGTACGAGCTTTTAAATACTACGGCTTTTGTATTAAAAGGAAAAAAGGGAGAACTGGTGAATATATTAAACGATTCTTTGGGGTATAAAGAGATTGTTTTTAATAAACTGAAAGTACTGGAGGATGGTTCTATTGAAGGTGATACAAAGGTGAGCAGTATTGAATATGCAAGAACTGAAAAGAAGGAAGAATACACAGATAAACAACCTGGTTTTTTAAGAAATCTTGTAAAAGATGAAAAAATACAGGTTGAAATAAAAAAAGCAACTGCTTCCAATGAAGCCAACGATTCGCTTCCATTTGAACAGGATTATCATTTCATTTCAAGGGCAGGAGCCGCCGGGGAATACCTGCTGATCCCTGTCAATCTTTTTTCAGGGTTCACGTATAATCCTTTCCTGAGCCAGAACCGTTTTTCAAATATCAACTTCGGGTACAAAAGATCCATTACCATCTTAACGGATATTGTATTGCCCGAAGGCATGGTACCAGAAGAACTACCCAAATCAATGAGACTAACCAATGAAGAAAAGGATATTGTGATGACCCGTTCTACTGATTATAACGAAAATGACCACTTGATAAGGGCAATGATAAAAATTGAATTTTCCCGGAGCCTTTACCAGGCAGATGAATATGAAGTGTTGCAGCTTTTTTATAAAAAAATGTTTGAGTATATGGATGAACAGGTATTACTCAAGAAAAAATAAAGGTCTGATTATTGCCGCCTCCAATATTTGCAGGCGGTGAGGGTAGCCACCGGTTTGTATAAACCTGCACCGAAAAGCGCTGATCAATTCATTGATTGAATTCTTCAAATAGTAACTGTAGGTTTCCAATTTATCCGTGTGGGCTACACAAAATAAACAGAACTATGCATTAAAGTCATCAGCACCTCAGCACATCACCCAAATCATCACATCAGCACATCATCAAATCGTCAAATTAACTTATTCTCTTCTGCACCCGCTTTTACTTCGGCTGATCCACGCAAATAATAAGAGGAACCCTATCTCTTTGTTACTGGCTTTTTCCAATGATGAAAGTCAAGTATTTGTATGACTGATGTTTTAAAATTTTGGCTAAACATGGCATAACTCTGTATAATGAAAAATTACAATTATGGCAAAAAATACTAAGGCTGAAAAGTATATATACTTTTTTGGTGGCGGCAAAGCCGATGGCAATGAATCGATGAAAAATCTGTTAGGTGGTAAAGGTGCAAACCTGGCCGAAATGGCGGGTCATCCCAAATTGCAATTACCCGTTCCGCCTGGTTTTACAGTAACTACGGATGTTTGTAATTATTACTACCAGAACAAGAAGACCTATCCCAAAATATTACAGGAACAGGCAGCGACTGCATTGACTAAAATGGAAAAACTAACCGGTAAAAAATTCGGTGATCAAAAAAATCCTTTGCTGGTGTCCATCCGTTCAGGTGCAAGGCGCAGTATGCCAGGCATGATGGAAACTGTTTTGAATGTAGGGCTTAACGATGACACGATTAAAGGTATCATCGCACAAAGTGGTGATGAACGTTTTGCTTATGATGCCTACCGCCGCCTGATTATGATGTATGCAGATGTGGTGATGGAAAAAGGTAGTGGTATAGAAGTTAAAAATGGCGTGGGCATCCGTAAACTACTGGATAAAAAACTGGAAGCGATCAAACACAAACAAGGCTACAAAAGTGATACAGACCTTACCGTTACCGAACTGAAGGAACTGGTGAAAGATTATAAAAAAACGGTGAAGAAAGTATTGGGCGCTGATTTCCCTGATGATCCATGGGAACAATTATGGGGTGGCATTGGGGCTGTTTTCAGCAGCTGGAATGGTAAGAGAGCCTTCGAATACCGCCGCATTGAAAAAATACCCGACGAGTGGGGAACTGCAGTAAATGTACAGGCAATGGTATTTGGGAATATGGGTGATGACAGCTGCACCGGTGTTGCATTTACAAGAAACCCGGGTAATGGAGAGAATAAATTTTATGGGGAATATTTAGTGAACGCACAAGGCGAGGATGTGGTAGCTGGTATCCGCACACCGGCACCGGTAAACGAATATTCTATGAATGAGCAAAGCAAACAATTTACCTCGCTGGAAAAATTAATGCCTCACCTGTACAAAGAATTGTTCAGCTACCAGAAACGGCTGGAGCTGCATTATAAAGACATGCAGGATATTGAGTTTACCATTGAAAAAGGTAAATTATATATGTTGCAATGCCGTGTAGGAAAGCGCAATGGTGTGGCGGCTGTTCGTATGGCTACAGAAATGTTTAAAGAAAAAATGATTGATGCCAAAACAGCCATCATGCGGGTTGGACCTAACCAACTGGTGGAATTATTACTCCCTATGCTGGATCCTAAAGTGGAATTAATAACAAGGCCAATTGCTAAAGGTTTACCTGCTGGTCCGGGTGGCGCAAGAGGCCGTGCCGTATTCTCTTCTGATGATGCTGTGGAATGGGCACTTAGAGGCGAGAAGGTCATACTGGTAAGAGAAGAAACATCTCCGGAAGATGTGGACGGCATGCATAAAGCACAAGCCATTCTTACAACCAAAGGTGGTATGACATCTCATGCGGCATTGGTAGCAAGAGGCTGGGGAAAATGCTGTATCGTTGGTTGCAGTGATATTGAAATCCATGGAGACAGTAAAACTTTTCATGCAAAAAATGGCGTGGTTATCAAAGAAGGTGACTGGCTGAGCCTGAATGGCACTAAAGGCCTGGTGTATGAAGGCAGTATGGCTTTAACGGATATTGACCTGGATAAAAACCAATCGTACAAAGACCTGATGAAGATGGTAGATAAGGTGAAAGTTTTGGGCGTAAGAACCAATGCGGATACACCCAAGGATGCTGCACAGGCACTAAAATTTGGTGCTGAAGGCATTGGCCTGTTCCGCACAGAACATATGTTTTATGGCGAAGGAAGCGAAAGGCCATTGTTCCTTTTACGCAAAATGATCATGAGTAAAACCGAGAAGGAAAGACGCACTGCATTGGGAGAACTTTTTACGTTTGTGAAAAAAGATTACAAAAGCACCATGGCCATCATGAACGGCCGCCCGGTAACCTTCCGGTTGCTTGACCCACCGTTGCATGAATTTGTGCCGCATGATGCTGAAAAACTGCACCAGCTAAGCAAAGAGCTGGGTATTAGCATGAGCCTGTTAAAAAGAAGGGTATTGTCTTTGCACGAAAACAATCCGATGCTTGGGCATCGTGGTGTTCGGTTAGGCATCAGTTACCCAGAAATTACTGAAATGCAGGTAAGAGCCATATTGGAAGCAACCGGCGAATTAATAAAATCTGGCAAAAAAGCATACCCCGAAATTATGATTCCCGTAACCTGTACCGTTGATGAAATCTCTCACCAAAAAGAAATAGTCAACAGGGTGTACACGGAGGCTTGTGCAAAAACAAAACTCAAAAAAATACCTTACCTCTATGGTACCATGATTGAAATACCAAGGGCAGCCTTACTGGCAGCAGACATGGCAACAGTGGCTGATTTTTTCAGCTTTGGTACCAATGATCTTACGCAGATGAGCTTTGGTTTTAGCCGGGATGATATTGGTGGATTTTTGCCAAAATACCTGGATGAGAAAATATTGAAAGATGATCCATTTCAAACCATCGACCAGGAAGGTGTAGGCGAACTGATAAAATTTGGTACGGAAAGAGGCCGTCATTCAAAACCCCATTTAAAAGTTGGCATCTGCGGCGAACATGGTGGTGATGCGGAAAGTGTAAAATTTTGTCACCGGATTGGATTGAACTATGTAAGTTGTTCTCCCTACCGGGTGCCTATTGCAAGGCTGGCAGCAGCACAGGCAGCTTTAGAATTTGTTCGCAAATAATTGCAAAGAGTAGTTAACAAAACAAATGCCCGGACAGATAATTGTCCGGGCATTTTATGTAATTGAAAAGTGGATGTTTTATTTTACAGATTCCAGTATCTTAATATAATTAGACCTTTCATAAGCCGTGGGATCACTAATGTGTTGCTGACTCATGCTTCCTCTGAATGCGTCTATATTATCGAAACCCATTCTTTTCATCCATACCTCCAGTTCTTTATGCATGGTTGTTAAATAGGAAATACCATTTTTGTATAATGACGATGCAGTCATCACCACATCAGCACCAGCCAGCAAATATTTAATAACTTCCACAGCGCTCTGCACCCCCGTAGTTGCAGCCAGTGATATATTCACTTTTCCATACAGCATGGCAATCCATAAAAGGGGTAACCGTATTTCGCTGGATTCGCTGTATTGTAAATTATTTTTGATGCTGAGTTTGTCAATGTCAAAATCAGGCTGATAAAAACGGTTGAATAACACCAATGCATTGGCGCCTGCCTGTTGCATCCGGAGACTCATATTACCCATTGCACTGAAATAAGGATTCAATTTAACAGCAACCGGAATTTTTACCGAGTGTTTAATTCCATCAATCACATTCAGGTAACGATGTTCCACTTCTGCAGATGACATCCTTACGTCTCCCGGGATAAAGAAAATATTCACTTCCAGTCCGTCTGCTCCTGCCTGTTCCATTTGCCGGGAGTAATCAATCCATCCTTCATTGGTGATGCCATTCAGGCTTGCAATGATCGGAATTTTTACCTGTTCTTTAGCTTTCCTTATTTGCTCCAGGTATCCTTCCGTGCCAGTACTATACTCGTCGAGGTTAGGAAAATAATCAAGTGCTTCAGCAAAGGAATTGGAGGTGTCTGACAGCACAGCATTAAACCGGGCTTGTTCTTTCCGTATCTGTTCTTCAAATAGGGAGAAGAGTACAACTGCCCCGGCTCCACTATCTTCCATTTGTATGATATTGTCTGTTTGTTCAGACAAGGTACAGGCAGATACTACAATGGGCGAATGTAGTTTCAACCCCATGTAAGTTGATTCCATTTTCATGATATGTTTTATTTTTTTTTGAGCCGGGCTGCAAAGCCCTGGTGGAGCTTTATTGGCGATGTCCAATCCCGTATTTTAATCGGGACGCCCCGTTCAACAGTTGATTATCTATGTAGCCTTATAAATACAGTTTACAACTTTTTAAAGGCCGTGAACTGTATGAATACTTACCCAATCGGAACAAAATCACTTGCTTTTTTTGTAGCGAGTTCTTCGTATGTTTTCCATTTCAGGTTCACCAGGTCCTGCGCATGTTTCATCAGCTTTTCCGCTGCTTCCGGGTGGGTCATGGTGAGTACCTTATAACGCAGTTCGTTGTAAGCATAATCTTTTAAACTGATCGTTGGCCTTGGCGAATCCAGCACAAATGGATTTTGATTTTTCTTTCTTAAGGTTGGGTTGTACCTCAGCAAAGGCCAGTGCCCGCTTGCAACTGCTTTGTTCTGTTGATCCAATCCATTTTTTAGATCATACCCGTGAGCAATACAATGACTGTATGCTAAGATCAGCGAAGGGCCATCATAGGCTTCTGCTTCTCTCATGGCCAGTAAGGTTTGTTGCGGATTGGCGCCAAAAGCTACCCTGGCAACATATACGTTGCCGTAAGAGATCGCCTGCATGGCCAGATCTTTTTTACCACCGGACTTGCCACCTGCCGCAAATTTTGCAGTAGCGGCTGTGGGGGTTGCTTTGGAAGACTGGCCGCCTGTATTGGAATATACTTCTGTATCCAGCACCAGTATTTTGATATTCCTTCCGCTTGCCAGTGCATGATCCAGCCCGCCATAGCCAATATCATAAGCCCATCCGTCGCCACCCACTAACCATACACTCCGGCGAACCAGTTGATCGGCAACCGATAATAGATGAACCGCTGCAGAAGAAGTCATTGCTCTCAATTGTTCTTTCAATAACTGCACTCTCAGTTGCTGCATCACCAGTTCCGATTCATGCACCTGCGGGGCATTTAATATTTCATCTACCACCGATTCTCCCAGTTCACTCTTCATTTCCAGTAAATATTGTTTGGCAATACCCAGCTGGTTGTCTGCTGTAATACGCATCCCCAATCCAAACTCTGCATTGTCTTCAAAGAGTGAGTTACTCCAGGCCGGGCCACGGCCATCCTTGTTAACCGTCCACGGGGTGGTAGGAAGATTACCGCCATAAATGGAAGAGCAGCCCGTTGCATTGGCTATTAGTAAACGGTCGCCGAATAACTGGGATAGTAATTTTAAATACGGCGTTTCACCACAACCGGCACAGGCTCCGGAGAACTCAAATAAGGGTTCTAAAAACTGAGCGCCATGCACGGTAGAGAAATCAATTTTTGAGCGGTCGTTCCAGGTGATGGTTTCAAAGAAATCAATGTTCTTTTTTTCGGATTCCAATACCGGTTCCTTATCCCCCATATTGATGGCCTTACGGTTACGGTTACCCGGATCTGTAGCAGGACAAACCTCCACACACAAATTACAGCCGGTACAATCTTCCAGGTATACCTGCAGTGAATATTGCGTTTCAGGAAATCCTCTGGCGTTGATAGGGGCATGTTTAAACCCGTCGGGTGCTTTTTGCAAATTGTCTTTGTGATAAAATTTTGCCCTTATCACGCTGTGCGGACATACATAGGCACAGTTGCCGCATTGTATACACAGGTCGGGTTCCCATAAAGCCACTATATCTGATACATTCCTTTTCTCCCACTGCGTGGTGCCGCTGGGGTAAGTGCCATCCACCGGCATCATACTAACTGGTAACTGGTTACCGTGATCCGCCATCATTACCGCAGTAACATTTTTTACAAAATCAGGCGCTTTATCAGATACGGTTAATAAATTATGATCGGCTGCGGATGCTGTTGCAGGGTAATCCACTTCATACATATTGGCCAATGTGGCATCCACAGCGATAAAATTCTGATCAATTACTTTTTGCCCTTTCTTAAAATATGTTTTTTCAATTGCTTTTTTAATTTGCTGGATGGCATCTTCTCTTGGCAATACACCCGACAATGCGAAATAGCAGGTCTGCATGATCGTGTTGATGCGGCCGCTCATCCCGGTATCTCTTGCCACAGTAGTGGCATCAATTACGTAAAATTTCAATTTCTTTTCAATGATCGTATTCTGTACCTGCCCTGTTAATTTATCCCACACTTCATCTTTACTGTAAGGGCTGTTCAGCAGGAAGGTGGCACCTTCACTGGCAAATTCCAGCATCTCCACTTTTTCTGTAAAGTTGAATTGGTGACAGGCAATGAAATCTGCTTTTGAAATAAGGTAAGGTGCCCTGATGGGCTTTGGTCCGAACCTTAAATGGGAAACGGTTCTGGCTCCTGATTTTTTTGAATCATACACAAAATAACCTTGTGCATACAGTGCTGTATTCTCTCCAATGATCTTAATGGTATTTTTATTGGCACCCACCGTTCCATCAGCACCCAATCCAAAAAATAAACCCTGCCGCCATTCCGATTCATCCAGTTTGTACAACGGGTCATATGCCAGGCTCAGGTGAGTAACATCATCATTGATGCCTACTGTAAATCCATTTAAAGGCCTGTCTTTTTTCAATTCATCAAACACGGCCTTTACCATGGCAGGGGTAAACTCTTTGGAAGAAAGACCATAACGACCACCAACCAAATTGGGTAATTGTTTCAATTTGCCCTGCTGCAATGCTTCCACCAATGTAGCCAGTACATCTTGGTACATGGGTTCACCTGCAGCGCCGGATTCTTTGGTGCGGTCTAATATGGCAATTGATTTTGCGGATGCAGGTAACACTTTTAATAAATGTTCTAAAGAGAAAGGCCTGTATAACCTCACCTGGATCACACCTGTTTTTTCCCCGGTTGCATTGAGTGCCGCCAC
>JAKQJG010000121.1 GCA_029561305.1 Bacteroidota bacterium
TGCAGGCGCAACGCACGCCACCAAAGCAGGCAGCCGCGCATTGATTAACACCTCACCTGAGCCAGTCAGCAATATCGCCGCCTCGTTTGGTGAAGAAAGCGCGCTGATTACGGGCGGCTGGTTGATGTTTGCCCACCCTGCGGTGTTTATAGGCATCCTTTGCGGATTTATTGTATTGCTGTTTTGGCTATTACCTAAAGTTTGGCGAGGGGTGAAAATGGTGTTGGTTAAGTTGAAAATTTAACACGGAAAACTAACCCATAAAATGAAAGACAAAACTATTTCTAGTTATCGCATCAGCGAATATGCCAAAAAATTTGCCAGCTACAGCAAATACCATTCAATTGATATACACGAAAATAATATTGAGTTTAGTGGTGAAACTACATCTCAAACAATTGATTACCTATCACTAACTTCCCCCATTGCCGTTCAAACTGGTTGGTTTTGGGATGCCTTGCAATTCGGCACTACTGAAAAAGTAATTCTGTTTGGTGGTGTTGATATGAAAGCCTCTCAAAGTTTATGCAACACCATCAATCTGCATATAAAAAAATTCATAAATGAAAAAATGCTGAAAAATGAAGCAGCAATTACCGATGCTGCAAAATCTGCTCGTAGTTTACTTAGCAACCAACGCTATGTTAGACATGTGGAAACACAACAATGGCTTTCAACTTTCGAATGGTTATCAATTAATTTTAAACAAAAAAAACTCTCAAAAAATTTAAGCACTACGCACAAAAAAGATTTGGAATTTATCAAGCCTTTGCTCGATGAAGGCCATCACTTAGTTGAAAAACTCAACGAACGTTTTGTAGCAAAGCAACTTGCAGAGTATGAAACATATTTTGACCAAGTTGAAACAAAACCCCTTACTGAAAATCAACGTAAAGCGTGTGTTAGAGATGAAAAATTCAACCTTGTATTAGCAGGTGCAGGCACAGGTAAAACCAGCACCATGATTGGACGTGCTGGCTATTTACTGAAATCAGGCTTAGCAAAACCTGAAGAAATTTTGATGCTGGCTTACGGTGATGATGCGGTGAAAGAAATGGA
>JAKQJG010000124.1 GCA_029561305.1 Bacteroidota bacterium
TACACAATACGAATATGATGCACAAGGCCGTATTGTTGCCATCAAAACGGGGCAGAACAATGACCCGGTTCAACCCAATATAACGGTTACGTATAATGGCAATGAAGCCAGCTTGCATTTTCTGCCTTATGTTGATGGTGCTGTTACCACCACCAGGCAACTGCATTTAATATTAGACGCAGGTGGCAAACTGCTAAGACGAATGCTTTCTTCACAGACAGTGGATGCACTTCATCCAGCCAACTTCCAGTCCGCTTCAGACACAATGGACTGTGCATACGATGCAGCAGGATTTTTGGTAATCGTTTCAGGCCGAAGATCTGATTCTTCCTGGTACCAGCCCGCCACCAGCATCACCAGCAGAAGAACCTTTACAACACTGTATACCACGGTGGATGGCAAACTTACTCATACAGACCAAACTGGTTTGGTTAGCCGTATGGTTAGTGATAACAGCGCTGTTACTTCCATCACAAAAACGCTTGACTACCACGGTATATTCAGTTACACAAAACAGTATCCCAATAAATTTGATTGCCGTAATGCGGCGATATTGAACCAGACAAGTGGTTATGGCGGCTCAGATATGTATTTCACTGTAAATGTATTTGAACCATTGGTAGATGCTCAATATTTATACATGCCAGAACGAACACAATTACAGGCCCTTGAAAAAGAGAACGGCAATGTTGTTGTTGGTTTTAATTCTGACGTGGAAGTTGCCAGAACCTATAACCAGGATGGTATGCTGGCCACCACAGAAATAATAACGCCCAATCATGGCTTACAAAAGATCAGCTATTTTTATAGCCGGTGATATGCAAATAATCAGCTGGCAATTTTTGCACTTTGTATCTGGCCCTTCCAATATTTATCCTTCCCTTTAGAAGTTAAATGAGCAGCTACCATTAAAGTTCTGCCCAAGTGACACATTGAGTTTTATTTTATATTGCACTACATTAACAAAAACGTATGAAACAATCCCGGCTGCATTTAATTACCGCATTTTTCTGCCTCCAGTTTTTAATGGTCAGCAGCACAAATGGCCAGTCAGGTAAACCAGCCGCCATGAAACTGAATAGCCAGGAATACCTGGAATACCAGGGCGTGAATGTAATGCTGGCCCACGATTTTTATCCCGAGAGTCACCAGGGCGGCGTGGGCATTATTCAAAATGGTTTACGAGTGGCTACCAATGGTGATCTGCGATTGGAACCAACACCCGGCCAATGGCAACCTACACCTAAAGTGGGTAAACGGATTACCAACACGGCCAGGCAGGAAGTGAGTGTGCAAATGTCATTTCCTAATGAAGAACTTGACCGCAAAGGTTTCAATCCCATTATTTATCCTGATCTGAAATTCAGTTATACCACCAGGGTTCTGCCTGCAGGTAAAGGATTTAAAATAATTGTTGATCTTGATAAACCATTGCCTGATGAATGGATCGGTAAAGTGGGCTTTAACTTTGAATTGTTTCCCCAGGTACTTTTTGGCAAGTCATATTACATGGATGAACAGCACGGAATTTTTATCCGCCAGCCCAATGGCCCTCACTATACGGATAAAGAAGGCGAACTGCAGATCGTTCCTATGGCAAGCGGTAAAAAACTAACGGTGGCGCCTGAGAGTGAAAGACAGCGCATGACAATTGAAAATTTAAAAGGCGGCGACCTGCAATTGATAGACGGAAGAGGCAAACATAACAATGGCTGGTTTGTGGTACGGTCGCTGGTAGCTAAAGGCGCTACCACAAATGCGGTAGAATGGCTGGTAATACCCAATGCTATTGAAGGATGGAAATCGGCACCGGTGGTACAGGTTTCGCAAGTGGGCTACCATCCTAAACAACAAAAAATTGCCATGATAGAAATGGATGCAAAAGATAATAACCTGCAAACCGTTTCGTTGCTGAGGATAAAAGAAAGCGGCGGTGTAGAAACCGTTTTAAAAACACAACCAAAGAAATGGGGTAAGTTCCTGCGCTATAGTTATTTTCAGTTGAATTTTACCGATGTAGAAAAACCCGGCATGTACCAGGTAAAATATGGCAGCTATCTAACGGAGCCTTTTCAAATAAGCAATGATGTCTACAACCGGAATGTGTGGCAACCTGCAGTAGAGTACTTTTTGCCTGCACAAATGTGCCACATGCGGGTAAATGAAAGATACAGGGTTTGGCATGGCTGGTGTCATTTGGATGATGCAAGAATGGCGACGGTGGACTCTACACTTTTTGATGGTTATATACAAGGGCCATCTACCCTTACTTCATTTAAACCAGGTGATAATGTACCGGGCCTCAACAGCGGCGGCTGGCACGATGCCGGGGATTTTGATCTCCGGGTTGAGTCACAGGCTGAAACAGTGCAAGGGCTTGCATTGGCCTACGAAGAATTTAAAGTAAACTATGATAATACAACGATTGATCAAAAAAATAAGTTGGTAGAAATACAGGTACCGGATAACAAGCCCGACCTGCTTCAACAAATGGAGCATGGATTATTATCTATCATTGGTGGCTACCGGAGTATGGGCAGGTTGTACCGGGGTATCATTGAACCTACCAAGCGGCAATATGTTATGTTGGGTGACCCCATTAACCTTACAGACAATGTTCCCTTTAAAATGGGCACCACATCTTCTGTACCTGAAGTGGGATTGCCCGGTTCGGCAGATGACCGCTGGGTATATACAGAAGATAATCCAGGCAGGGAATTAAATGTTGCAGCTTGCCTGGCAACGGCAGCAAGGGTTATAAAAGGATACAATGACACGTTGGCTGCACAAAGCCTGGAAATTGCAGAAGCATTGTGGAATAATACAAAAGAAAAAAACGTGATGGCACGTGTGGAACCGGCGGTTGAATTATTGTTAACTACCGGCAATAAAATATATGCTGATTTTCTGGCAAATCACACAAAAGATATTGCCGAAAATTTTGAACGTTCAGGTTATGTGGTGGGTAAATCTTTAGCGGCTATAGATAACCGTGAGTATAAAGAAGCGGTATCTGCTGCAGCAAAAAAATATTATGGCAAAATTGTGGAGCAGGGAAAGAAAACACCCTATGCTGTGCCATACGAACCAAATATATGGGGCGCAGGCTGGGGTATTCAAAACTTTGGCTTCCGTCAGTACTATTTGCATAAAAATTTTCCGCAGGTTTTTCCAACTGACTATATGCTGGCAGCCATGAACTTTATTTTAGGTTGCCATCCTGGAAGTAACACGGCTTCTTTTGCTTCGGGTGTTGGAGCCAATTCTATTACCACGGGTTATGGTTTTAACCGTGCAGACTGGTCTTATATTCCTGGTGGTATTGTGTCGGGCACGGCATTGATACGTCCTGATTTTCCGGAACTATTAACCTGGCCTTTTTTGTGGCAGCAAACGGAATATGTGCTGGGTGGCGGCACAACGGACTATCTTTTTTTAGTACTGGCTGCTGACCATTTATTAAATAAAAAGTAAATTGAAGCTTACTTGCGAATCAGTGGAGGGATGGCGCTACTTCTTTTCTTTGTAAGTACTCCAGACTTTTGTAAAGGCCGCTCCAAAATATAAGATCATCGCTGAATAAAACACGAATAATAACAGTAACACTATAGCGGCGGAGGCCCCGTAGATATTGTTGATATTATTGTACGTGAGCAGAAAATGAAGTATTAGTTTTCCAATAGAAAAAAGCACACTGGTGAATAACCCGCCTGTAAATGCCAGCCGCCATGCCGGGCGGTTGTCGTTGAGGTACCTGAATAAAACCGCAAACCAAACGGCGATAAAAA
The DNA here is from genome assembly GCA_029561305.1 of Bacteroidota bacterium. GTDB lineage: Bacteria > Bacteroidota > Bacteroidia > Chitinophagales > Chitinophagaceae > Ferruginibacter. The sequence goes on from JAKQJG010000124.1 coordinate 3,789, forward strand.
ACAAACTGATCATAAAAGCCAATAACTGACTGAGCAAGCCAGAAACAACCGGAAACAATTTTATAAAAAAATTACCTGCAAATATTTCTACTGTTTCCAGCAGCATGCCGATTGAAAAAAGCAGGGCTGTAATCAGGATCACCCCTATTGACATCAACCTGTCTTTTAACCCGGTGATCGCTTTTTTATCTGCAGCTGATGCCACTCCCCAAATTTGGTTGATAGAACTCCGGATAACTTTGAATACCGTGGTAGCCACAAAAAGCAGGAACACAAATAATAACACTGCAGAAAACAAATTACTGTTCAACTGCCTGAGGCCTCTTATTATTGAAATGATCTGCCGCACTGCTTCTTTCCCAAACAGATCTGTAAGACTCACAAACATTTCTTGCCGGATAGACTGCGGATCGATAAACAAACTTAACAACTGTACCAGGATGGTGAGCACTGGTGGTAATGCGAACAAGGTAAAAAATGCAGTAGCACCGCCTAATTTTAAAGGTTCATTTTTTATAAATAGTGTGAAGGTCTCTTTTAAAATACTTCCGTATGCTTTTAGTGCCATTGCCATGTTGTAAATATAGCTGTATTAAATCCCTGCGGTAAGGAGGTTCAATGCCAACGCGGAGTAATTTTTTATAATTCCCGTTCTTATACCGAAAGCAGATGGATTCTGTAGAAAACTTTACACAGCCAGCCTTGCACAAGAGCATTTTTAAACCTGCATAACAATGGCCTGATTTTCCATTACAATTCATCAACTAAATGTTGAAAAAATGAAATGGTTTGGCAAAAGACAAAGCGGCAATGTGGATGACCGTCGTGGTGTATCGGGTGGCGCCCTTGCCGGTGGTGGCGGCATATTGGCTGTCATTATTTATTTTGTAAGCACCTTCCTCAATGGCGGCAGCATCGACCCTTCTCAAATACCATCTGCACAAACGCAGCCGCAAACAGAAATGACAGCAGCAGAAAAACAGGCAGATGATGAACGGGCCGGTTTTGTAAAAGTGGTATTGGCAGAAACAGAGGATGTGTGGAATAAATTATTCCAGGATATGGGTAGCCGTTACCAGGAACCTATACTGGTTCTGTACAGGGATGGCGTCTCTTCTGCCTGTGGTAATGCCAGTGCTGCGGTAGGACCCTTCTACTGTCCCGGTGACCATCAGTTATATATAGACCTTTCTTTTTATCAGGACCTGCAGGAAAAACTGCATGCGCCGGGGGATTTTGCCATGGCCTATGTGGTGGCACATGAAGTAGGTCACCATATTCAAAACTTATTGGGTACGGTGGACAAAGTAAACCAATTAAAGCAGGCTGCAGGAAATGAAACAGAGGCCAATAAGCTATCTGTAATGATGGAACTGCAAGCCGATTTTTATGCTGGTATATGGGCTCATTATGTAGAAAAATATAAGGATGCCCTTGAGGAAGGAGATATTGCTGAAGCCATGAATGCTGCCAATCAAATTGGCGATGATAACCTGCAGAAAAAATCTACAGGGCAAGTAGTGCCGGATGCGTTTACGCATGGCAGTTCGGCACAAAGAATGTACTGGTTTAAAAAAGGCTACGAAACCGGTGATCTGCAGCAGGGCAATACGTTTGAGAGCAGGTAAAAGATAAACATGTTTTTAGTTATCCTCCAGGTCAATCAGCACTTTCGCATTCTTTTTTTCAGAAGATGAAATAAATACCTCATAACGTTTATCAGTAGTGGTAACCACCATCAAGGAGGTATTGGGTGGTATGCTGCCGAGGTTATTGGCCACCATTACCAGTTCGTGGTGAGGATTGTCTTTATCAACTTTGATAGTAACAGTAACCGGTTTTACGGACAGGCCTGCCCGTGATACCAGCAGTTTATTATTGTGATAGATCGTTACCGTGTCGCCGTCAATTTCGCCATTATCATACAACTCAATTTTAATCTCCGATTCCCGGGTAACAATTTTTTGGGCTATGGGGTTATCCCTTTTCTTAATTACATCTGGTACAGGCAACGCAGCCGTTACTGACTTTACAATAGTTTTCGCTGCCTGCGGTTCTTTCACAATAGATTCTTTCTTTACAACCGCTGTTTCTTTATTTCGAATAACCGGCTTAGGTGTTTCTTTTTTTTCTACCGGCCTTGGCGTTGTAATTTTATTTTTTGGTTTTACAGCCACTGTTTTAGGTTTGGGTGCCGGCGGAGGGTCCGGTTGAATGATGCGGCATTCCCTCACTTCAATATCATCCATCGCAAAATCGTTACCACAGCCCCCCGTTGTAAGGTCATCCATTACCAAAATGATACTTGAAAAAGAAGCCGGCGTTTTAAAGCTGCCTGCATACCTTTTCCAGGAAACACCGCCAGTGGTTGATATGGAGCCCGTATAAAATACAGACAGCGGCCTGGCATCTGCAACTACGGCAATGCGTATTTGCGGAGGCGTGGGTTCGCAACCTTCACTGCCGGGGCACACATTTACCAGCCAGGTGGAAAGTTCGTACTCCGTAGCAGGTTTTAAGCCTGTTAAGGCAATAGAGAAGAATGTGGCGGGTTGGTAAGCAGCATTCACCAGCATCATCCTGCCGTTTACGCTGCCTGGAGTATGATCCTTATAAAAAGATATCCAGTTTCCATTAAAACAATCCTCCGTATAGGAAGAAAAAGTAAACTGTCCGTCATCAGGACAAACCGATCTTACTCTCCGGTAATTATTTTTTAATTGAGATAAAGAAAAATCCTGTGGGTTCCGGTCATCACCAAAATCAATCTTTATTACAGGTTGCGCAAAATAGCAATCTTTTGTTTGAGCAACTGACAATGCTATGCAATGACAACAAAGGAACAGTGCAATAATCTGCTTCATACAAATCGTTTGAATTTAAAAAATGGCGTATACTATAAAAAACTGAGTTGAAGCAGATGCAATGTAAATGTTGTTTCCATAAGGCAGATACCGCTTATGGAAAAATAAAAGCGTATTATAAAAGGCAACTGGATTTCACTCAAAGACCGATGTGCAAATAAGTCACGATTTTTTTGACACATTAATAAGAAACCAGCTTAATAGTGCCAATTCCTCCAGGCTTGTCTCTTCCTTCTACTTCAATAAAGTAAGGCTGTTCCTTGTACAATCCTGCACCAACAACTGTTGAAGTTAAAATACCTTTTTTACCAGTGCAGGAAGATTTACCATCCTTGTCTGTATAACAAACGTTCGCAATCCTGTCTTTAACGATAACTGAAATCATGATGTCGTCTTTAGTCTGCAATAAATAACAGCGGTCATAGCCGTCCAACCCGGGCTTTACATCGAGTTTACTGGCGTATTTCTTTTTGGCCCCGTAAAAATCGCTAAACAACACATATGCCGCTGTTGATCTGTCTCCATTGGCAATGGTGAGGTAGTGATTTTCAGAAGGTCCTGCCGTCAGTGTAAGAATACTATTTTCCCGGGGCAAATCCTCAGATACTACATTGGCACTTTTTTGATTATCTGCACTAAAAAAAACGGCTGAATCTTTTTTACTCAAATAATAAGATGCATATGAATTTACATATGGATTTGCAAAACCGAGCGATGACATATAGTTACCCATCATTTGGTATTCCTTTCTGATTACATCTCCTGTTTGAATATTTAACTGGAGAAAGAAATAAACGGGATAGGCTTCGTATGAAAATGTTTTGCCGGCATGATCAACCTTCCTGTTAGCATCAAAAGACACCAGTGCATTTAACATCTTACCAGAAATGTTGATGGAGTTAACTGCCTGAAGGCTATCCAGTATTTTGCTCCATATTACCCTGCCATTGCTGTCAAATTTTTGGATCTGAATTTTGCCATCTTCTCTCATTCCTTCGCCTGCGTACAAAAACCCACTGTCTTCGGCCAGTGGACTTGCACCTGAATATTTAGAAAAACCAAGGGGCCGTTGCCATTTTAACCTGCCTGTTTTATCGAGGCAGTATAAGACCGACTCAAAACCATTATTAAAAAGACTGGCATTGGTAACTATAAAAGGCACCTGCAAAAAATTCATTGGAGCATTGGCTTTTGGGTGCGAAGCCTGTTTTATTTCCTCTTGCGACGGATTGTATTGTTTTATAGAAACTGCAATATCTTCTCCAATTGCCAGGGTGGATGCCTCGGAAGTAAAATATCCTTGCGGTGCATCCTGTGCTGTAACGTTTAAAGATATCACTGAAGTCAGGGTTAAAAAAATCAACTTTTTCATGATCATATTTAAAAATTGGTGATGGCTAAAAATATGATTTAAATTTATATGCTTGCCGAAAACCTGCAGGAAATATTGTCTCTGCCGTTGTCGAAGCAGGCTTATCATAAACAGGCATCCGTTCCTGTACCTGCCGCCTGCTAAATAAATTATACCGAAAACTGTTTAACAAAAATTTATTTATGTCCGTTGTTGTACATTTAAAAAAATTATACAACATTTATGTTGCCAATTAAAAACATCCCGGAAAAGCCGGGACAGGCCAGTACAACCATCCTGGTTTTGCTGAACAAATCAAATCAACACCAACATATGGACGCCGACGCTGCCAATTGCCCTGAAAAGTTCAGTGTAACTTTTTTGCGGCACACCCTGTCCCTTACCAGGATAGGGATGCTGTTATTCACTACAGCCATCCTGCTGTTTGCCTGTAAAAGTTCCGACAAGTGGATCGAAGTGGATCCTGCCTTTAGCAAGTACATTGATGCCTATACCACGGGCATCGTGTCCAAAACATCTGCTGTACGGATACAACTGGCCAATTCCGCCAACACCACCCATACAGTGGGTGAAGAAATTACAGCATCCCTCTTTGACTTCTCCCCTGCTGTAAAAGGAAAAGCTTTTTGGATCGATGCCACTACCATTGAATTCAAGCCTGCTGAAAATCTTAAGCCAGATCAGCTGTATGAAGTAGTATTCAACCTTGAAAAAGTAACCACTGTTGCCGAAAGCAAACTAAAAAAATTTAAATTCAGTATACAGACCCTTAAACCCTCTTTTGTGGTTGAAGAGTTTGGCCTGCGAAGCGCTGCAGCAAAGAACAAAATGTTTTTAACCGGCGAACTGGAGACGGCTGATATTGAAGATGGCAAACAGATCGAAAAATTATTGGTGGCTACTCAAAACAATAAACCACTGGCTGTAAAATGGCAGCACAACGATGCGACTAAATCTCATGTATATACGATCGAAGGAATTGAAAGAGGCAGTAATGCCGGCAACTTATCCATTACCTGGAATGGTAAACCGCTGGACATGGAGGTAAAAGGAGAAAAATTAATTGCAATACCGGCTGCCGGCGATTTTAAAGTACTGAATGTTATGGCTATGAATGAAGCACAGCAATATGCTTCGGTTCAATTCAGTGATCCCATCGCTATTGGGCAAGACCTCACCGGGATGATCTCTTTCAGCAATCAAAGTGATGTATCCTATACCATCAATGGCAGCGAGGTAAAAGTATTTGCCAATGGCAACCTGGATGGAAACTATACCGTGAATATCAACAGCGGCATTAAAAATACCTGGGGCAATATCTTAGAACAGGGGTTTACTTCCAACATCAATTTTGAGAACAAACTGCCTTCTGTAAAAATTCATGGCAAGGGAAATATTCTTCCGAATAGCGGCCGGCTGGTGCTGCCCTTTGAAGCAGTGAACCTGAATGCAGTGGATATCAGTATCATAAAAATTTATGAGAACAATGTTCCCAGGTTCCTGCAGGATAATTCACTGGCAGGCAACAGTTCCCTGAGAAGAGTTGCCCAACCGGTAGTGGAAAAAACTCTGCGGCTGGATAATGACAAGACACTCGATCTTCATAAAAGACAACGTTTTTCCCTTGATATTGATAAATTTTTAAAAACGGAACAAGGCGCAATCTATCGTGTTACTATTGGCTTTAGACCTGAATATTCTTTGTATAGCAAAGTGGACACCTCACAAAAAAACAGCAATGAGGAAGATGAGGAAGACTATGGATACTATGATGAAGATTCACAAAGTGGTGTGGATGACAATGAGGAATTCTGGAGAAGGTACGACACTTATTATCCTTATGGCTACAACTGGAGCAGGCGTGATGACCCCAACAGCAAATCATACTACAATAAAGACCGGTGGGCTACCAGGAATATCTTAGCCAGCAACATCGGCCTTACTGCCAAACGGGGAAATAATAACCAGCTCACCGTTGCCGTTAGTAATATCCTTACCACCGAGCCCATGGGCGATGTGGACATTGAAGTGATGGACTACCAGCAGGCCATTGTTGGCAATGGTAAAAGCGGCGGAGATGGATTTGTCAATATTGACATGAAACGCAAGCCCTATTTACTGGTTGCAAAAAAAGGTAACGAAAGAGGCTATTTGAAACTGGATGACGGAAGTTCTTTAGCACTCAGCCGTTTTGATGTGAGTGGCGAAGAAATAAAGAACGGTATAAAGGGATTCATTTTTGGTGAGCGTGGGGTATGGCGACCTGGTGATACCATGTTTATCAATTGCATCATAGAAGACAGGGAAGGTAAATTGCCAAAAGACCACCCGGTTGAATTCAGCCTGTACACGCCCAACGGCCAATTGTATAAACACACCGTACAAAGCGATGCAGAAGATGGTTTTTATCTCTTCAAAACCAATACAGATGCCTCCTCTCCAACCGGCAACTGGCTGGCAAAGGTAAAATGTGGTGGTGCGGTTTTTGAAAAACGCATTAAAGTAGAAACGGTAATGCCCAACCGCTTAAAGATAAATGTGGACTTTGGTAAAGACCCATTGCTTGGTACTGGCGGTACTACTGCTGGCACCATCAATGCCAAATGGTTGTTTGGAGCCGTGGGCAAAAATTTAAAAGCAAAAATTGATGCTTCCCTCTATGCAAAACAAACAAGCTTTGCAAAATTTGCCGGCTATATATTTGATAATCCCACTGCTGATTACTCTACCCAAACAAAGACGATGTTTGATGGCACACTGGATGACCAGGGGAATGCAACATTGAAACCGTCATTTGAAACTGACGAAGCTGCACCGGGTATGCTGAATGCCAACCTGCTTGTAAAAGTGTTTGAACCAGGTGGTGCATTCAGTATTGATAATGTAACGATGAGCTATAGTCCCTATGCCAGTTATGCCGGGCTAAAACTGCCCAGTGGTGAAAAGCCCTTCAACTTTTTACTGGCTGGCAAAACACATACTGCAGAGCTGGCTGATGTGGATGCAAAAGGAAATCCTGTTGCCGGCACCTCCACATTGGAGGTTCAGTTCTACCGCATCCAATGGCGCTGGTGGTGGGATGACAATGGAGATAACCTCAGCAATTTTACCCAAAACTCTTACAACAAGCTTATCAAAAGTGAAATCGTAACCCTTACTAACGGTCGTGGACAGTGGCAATTTAAACCCTCCGCCAACGAATGGGGCCGTTATCTTATATTGGTAAAAGATACCAGGAGTGGTCACATGACGGGTTCTGCCTTTTACATTGATGAACCAGGATGGCAAAGCCGCAGTGGAAATGATGAGGACCAAACAGCCGCCACCATGTTGTCGTTCAGCAGCAATAAAGAAAAATACAATGTTGGGGACGAGATCGTACTCAATATCCCCAGCAGCAAGGGTGGCCGTGTACTGGTAAGTTTAGAAAACGGCAGTAAGGTGATCAAATCTTTCTGGAAAGAAACAGAACAAGGGCAAACACTTATCAAGTTTGATGCAGAACAGGGCATGGCACCCAATATCTATGCAACGGTAAGCCTGCTGCAGCCCCATGCGCAAACATTAAATGATCTTCCCATAAGAATGTACGGAAGCATCCCGCTATTTATAGAAGATAAAAATACCATCCTCAAACCGGTACTGAATATCCCCGGCAGCATCCGGCCCGAACAACAGGTAAGCTTTACCGTTAGTGAGCAGTCTGGAAAAGAAATGACCTACTGTGTGGCCATTGTGGATGAAGGTCTGCTGGATCTCACCCGGTTCAAAACACCTGATCCGCACAGCGCCTTTTATGCCAGGGAAGCGCTGGGTGTAAAAAGTTTCGACCTGTTTGACCAGGTGATCGGTGCCTGGAGCGGGGGTTTGGAAAGAATACTTACTATTGGTGGTGATGGCGAAGGAGGTCCGGTAAAACAAAAAACAGCCAATCGTTTTAAACCAGTGATTGCTTATCTCGGGCCATTTCATTTGGACAAAGGCGAAAAACAAACGAAGAACTTTACCCTGCCCTCTTATATTGGTTCGGTAAGGGCCATGGTAGTGGCGGCACACAAGGGCAGTTATGGTTTTGCAGAAAAAAATGTAGCTGTTAAAAAACCCTTGATGCTATTGGCCACCATGCCAAGGGTGCTGGGTCCTGGTGAAACGATCAAATTACCTGTCACAGTTTTTGCCATGGAAAACAATATCAGGAATGTCAGTCTTTCACTGCAGTCTAATCCATTTTTAGAGGTAGTGGGCAGCAATGCACAAAATATCTCTTTTACCCAAAATGGTGAACAGATGGCATATTTTGATGTTCGTGTAAAGTCAAACGTTGGTATTGGAAAAGTAAAATTACTGGCGAGCAGCGGCGGAGAAAAGGCCAACTATGAAGTGGAGCTGGAAATACGCAATCCCAATCCTCCCGTTACGAGTGTTTCAGAAATGGTATTGAATGCTGGACAGCAATGGAATATTACAGCCTCTGCCATTGGCACACCCAATACGAGTACCGCCACGATAGAAATATCCAGTGTACCGCCGATGAATTTGCAAAAACGCCTCGACTACCTGATTCAGTATCCGCATGGTTGTATTGAGCAAACCACGTCTTCTGTGTTTCCTCAATTGGTGTTGAACCAACTGACCGACCTGGATGATTATAAAAAATCATTGGTTGATAAAAACATAAAAGCAGGTGTATTGCGGATACAAAATTTCCAGCGGCCGGATGGTGGTTTTAGTTACTGGCCGGGTTTAAGTGAAAGTGATCCCTGGGGCAGCAACTACGCCGGTCATTTTTTACTGGAAGCGCAGGCCAGTGGATACCTGGTAAGCGACTACCTGCTACAGCAATGGAAAAATTTTCAAAAAGGAAGGGCAAATAGCTGGACAGTGACCAGTGAAAATTATTATGGCGCTGATCTTGACCAGGCCTACCGCCTTTTTACGCTGGCATTGGCCAAAGCACCTGAGCTCGGAGCAATGAACCGTTTGAAAGAATTCAAATATTTATCTGCAGAAGCCAAATGGCGGCTGGCGGCGGCGTATAAGTTAGCTGGCCAGGAAAACACAGCGCTTTCACTCATCAGTGGATTACCCACCACGTTTGAAACCCGGGCAAAACCCGGTTTCACTTTTGGTTCTGAATTAAGAGACCAGGCAATGGTGTTAGAAACACTTACCCTCCTGGGACGAAAAGCACAAGCGGCAGCGTTACTCACCACAGTGGCAGCAAAACTATCACAGGACTATTGGTACAGCACCCAAACAACTGCCTATTCTTTAATCGCGATAGCGAAGTATTGTGGTAAAAATCCTTCGGGCGCCAAGATCGTGGCGAAAACAACTATTGGTGGTAAGGCAACGGATATCAATTCCGCAGCCTATATCAGGCAATTACCGGTGAATATTGAAAAAGGCAGCAGCAATGTTGTGGTGAACAATAAAGGCAGCAATGTGCTGTATGTACGGCTGATAACACAGGGTCAGCCATTGGCTGGTGACAGTTTGCAGGTAAATAATAATCCTGCTGTGCTGAGCATGAACGTGAGTTATATCTCACAGGATGGAAAAGCACTGGATATAAGTAAACTAAACCAGGGCTCAGACTTTGTGGCGAAGGTCATCATCACCAATACAGGTAAGCGTGGCCGTTATGATGAGATGGCGCTCACCCAAATCTTCCCCAGTGGCTGGGAAATATTGAATGCCAGGATGATAGGTGGAGAGGGTGCTTTCAAATCTTCATCTTCCACCTACCAGGATGTGAGGGATGACCGGGTATATACCTATTTTGATATCAACGAAAATGAAACCCTCACCTATTATGTGCAGCTGAATGCATCTTACCTCGGCAGGTTTTTCATGCCGGGCACCTATGCTGCGGCGATGTATGACAATACGATCAATGCGGGTGTAAGTGGTAAGTGGGTGGAAGTGGTGAATTAATTATTTATAACCAACCCCGCCAACGGCTAAGAGTCCCGGCGGTGGTTGGTTGATTTCACACACACAATCCCGTAGGGACGACAGACTGGTAGCAACCACGAAGCCGGTTACAAAGTCCCGTAGGGACGACAGATTGGTAGCAACCACGAAGCCGGTTACACAGTCCCGTAGGGACGACAGATTGGTAGCAACCACGAAGCCGGTTACAAAGTCCCGTAGGGACGACAGATTGGTAACAACCACGAAGCCGGTTACAAAGTCCCGTAGGGACGACAGATTGGTAACAACCACGAAGCCGGTTACACAGTCCCGTAGGGACGACAGATTG
>JAKQJG010000148.1 GCA_029561305.1 Bacteroidota bacterium
TGCTATGGAGGTAATACCACCGTTACTGTATCAGCTTCTGGTGGTACAGCACCTTATACGGGTACTGGTTCTTTTACGGCCAATGCAGGCAGGGGGTCTTACAAAATATCGTTCCCAATAAGCAGGGCTGGTATTTATTCTCTGTTGTATTATACCGTAGGCGCCATTAGTTCAAATAAAAATTATGTACTTAGGTTTACTACCGTGGGAACTTCCAACGCAGGTTCACTCAGGGCTGCTATCAGGCAAACCTATACACCCTGGAGCACCGTGGTTTCTAAACAAACGGCCAGCTTTGGTACTGCAAGAAAAGATCATGAATTTATTTTTAAAGCCCCACCATCTCAAACAGCGGGAAGTTTATTGATTGAAATTGAGCAGTCTTCCGGCACTACTTACATCGATAACATTGGTTTCTTTGAATGTGATGCAAATGGAGAAATCAAAGGTGACAACCTGTATGCTGAGGGCCAGTTTGAAACAGCAGTGAATGTGAACAGGCTGTATATTTACAGCAACAATAACAACCAGTTAATTGAATGGGATACAACAGGTAAAATCAATGCTGTTAATTATTACCGTGTTTCCGATGCCGCAGGTGCTGTGTCTTACGTTCCGGTTACTATTACACAGCCAGAAGCACCACTGAATATTACTGCTACTGCAGGACTCATTGCTGTGGTTAACGGGACCACTTCAGTTGTTGTAAGTGCTGCAGGTGGAACGGCTCCTTACACAGGTACAGGAACTTTCTCCTCCTTAGGAGTGGGCACTTATACTTATACGGTGAGTGATGCACTGGGTTGTACTGCTTCAAGAACGGTAGCTGTATTGCCGTTTCTTTCTGCAAGGCCAACAGGTAATACTTCTGCAAGGCCGTCAGCAGCAGCGCCGGCAACTAATACCACACTCAGCAAAACAGTACAGTTAGTTGCTTATCCAAATCCGTTCAACAGCAATGTAACGCTGCAGTTACGTGGAGGCACAAACGAAAAAGTAGTGATAAATGTCTTTAGTATCGACAACAGGCTGGTATATCAAACAACGGGAGCAAGCAATACCAATTATAACATCGGCAGCAGCCTTATGGCCGGTGTGTATATTGTGAAAGTGCAGCAGGGAAGCGATGTGCAAACTGTGAAAGTTGTGAAAACGAATAACTAGTTTAAATTCCCTGTAAACATATAAAGAGAGGGCCCGGATTTCCGGGCCCTCTCTTTATTTAATCATTATCGTTTTTTTATTCTTCCGGAAGCATTACAGCGGTATAAACGTTTTCACGGATATAATATTTATTGGCTGTTTCAATTAACTTTTCCGTTGTAATTGCATTAATGCGTTCTTCATAGGAAAGTGCCCTCTCGGGAGCGTATCCGTTCTTATCTGCATCCTGTAAAATGGCAATCCAGAATGGATTGGATTTTACCCTTACCTTATTTCTTTCGATCAATGGTTTACGTGCTTTTGCAAGATCCGCATCGGTTATGCCACCCGTCTTTTTTACCGCTTCAATAATCCTCCAGAAAGCCGCATCCACTTTTTCTACATTTTCAGGTCCGCAAGGAAGATTGGAACGTATCATATACATTTCATTTGGCACTTTTGATAATGTTCCCCCAAGTCCACCGCCATAGATAGCACTCATAGCTTCCCGGATGGTATCAATGATCTTATTGTTGATCACTTCGTTTAATAAATTCAGGTGAAAGGCTTCGTCAATATCAAATTTTGCAGTGTTGAAGATATAATGGTTCAGCATGCTTTTTTTGTCTTTACCTTTTTTAAATGTAAACCTGTTCACACCCGGCCTTGGAATCATTTTTAAATCTCTGTACGCAGTGTTGATCTCACCTCCGGGTAGCGAAGCAATATATTTTTCAAGCAGGGGTTTTAATTCACCTGTTTTAACATTACCTGAAATGTAAAAGTGCATACCGTTCATATTGCCCAATCTTTGTTTGTAATAGTTAATTGCATTATCTATTTGGATGTTATCATAATCCTGTGGTGTGGAATTGATATGTGCCCTTGGATGATTCTGATATAAGTCACTATAAGCACTTTCCATAAAGGAGAACTGCGGATTTTGCATCATCAGCTCCAGTTGTTGTTTTTCACGGCTTTTAAATGATTCAAAGGCTGTTTCATCTTTTCTTGGTGCAGTGCATTTAAGATAAATTAATTCAAACATGGTTTCAATATCTTTTACACTGCTGCTGCCACTGATATATTCCTGGTAATCATCCACTACGGTGCTAACCGAAGCCTTTTTACCAGATAAAAACTTCTCCAGGTCAGTGCTGGAAAAATTACCGTAACCCATTTCTTCCACAACATTGTTAGAGTAAGTGGCACTTTGATAATCCGCAGCTTCGTAAAGACTGGAACCGCCAAAACGGTGGCTGCTCAGCAATACTTCATCATTCTTAAAATCGGTGGGCTTGATGGTGACAACGGCTCCGTTACTAAGCGTGTACGTTACGGTGTTTAACTGATCATTCTTTTCTTCTTTTATGATATTGCCTGCAATGGGTATACTGCCCAGGAGCGAGGAAGCAATTTGTTTTTCTTCATAATTTTTTACCGGCGCTTTAAGTGCTGAATTTATCCATCCCAGCAGTGAGGCATTTTTTGGAAGTATTGGGTCATCCTTTGCCGTTACTAATGCAAAAAATCTTTTATCGATATCAATAAATTTCCCCAGGGAATTCACTTCTTTTAAATTGATGCCTGGCAGAGAAGCCCTGGTAAAATTAAATTCCCACTCTATACCAGGTACCGGTTCATTGCTAAGGTAATGCCTCACCAGTTCACTTACCAGCTGTCCCGATTCTGTTTTATCTTTTTCATTGTACATACTTTCGTATTCTGCCAGCAGGTCTGCTTTGGCTCTTTCCAGTTCCGTTTCTGTATAGCCATATTTTTTCACCCGCATGCTTTCCCGTACCAGTGCATTCACCGCATCTTTTAATTGTTTGGTACCGCAAACTGCAAAAGCACTGAAAGATTCCCAGCCACGTATCCAGCCACCACCAATATTGGCAGTACCAAATACAAACGGCGGGTTACTGGAATTTTTTAACTCATTCAGCCTGTTCGCCAGCATGCTGTTGAACAAATTTTTAACAAGGCCCGCCCGGTAATCTGCTGTAGTTGTTTCCTGTTTCCCTTTTATATAATTACCATAGAGCTGGATACTTGTATAGCTGGCTTCCTTGTCTGTAACCACCATTGCCTGGTTTGCTTTTCGTGGAAGCACATTGGCCACTCCGCCCCTTGGTCTTGCAGGAACAGGGTTCTTAAAATGTCCGAATTTTTCTTTTATAAGTCTTTCTGCTTCGTCCACATCAATATCACCCACAACAATCACCGCTTCGTTATTTGGCCGGTACCAGTCCTTGTGAAATCGTTTTAGTACCTGGTATTTAAAATTTTTCAGGATAGAATCTTTACCGATGGGCAAACGCCTTGCGTAGATGGACCCATTTAATAATGCAGGCAGGTATTCTTTCATCATCCTGTCGTCAGCACCTTTGCCAAGCCGGCTCTCTTCCAGTACCACACCCCGTTCTTTATCTGTTTCATCTTTATCAAGCAGGGCATCATGGCTCCAGTCTGCTAAAATAGTAAAGCCTTTTTCCACCACTTCCTTATCGGTTGATGGAATCGGAAGCATATAGACGGTTTCTTCAAAACTCGTGTAAGCGTTAAGGTCAGCACCAAATTTTACACCGGCATTTTGAAGGAAATGAATAAGGTCATTGTGTGGAAAATGTTTTAACCCGTTAAAATTCATGTGCTCCATAAAATGCGCCAGGCCAAGCTGGTCATTATCTTCCTGCACTGAACCTGCATTCACCGCCAGTCTCAATTCCACTTTATTTTCAGGCTTTTTGTTTTGAAGAATAAAATACCGTAGACCGTTGGCAAGCTTCCCGGTTTTTACTTTTGCTTCAAAGGGGATTTTTTCTGCTTTTTTTTGTGCCTGGGCAAATTGTACCAGCAGCCCGGCAATAGCCAGCAGGAATGACAGACGGAATTTCATGCGTTTGCTTTTTTGGATGATAAATGAGTAGCCGAATGTATAAAGAATAATTACCACGTCAAAAAACAAAATTCTGCTGTACAAAGATTTACCAGCAACAAGAACACCGGCAAGTGCCGGTGCTTATAATTATAATGAAGTATTTTTTTACTGTACCAGGATATTAAAAGTAGTTGTAATGCCTTTTTCGTTTTTTATCGACAACAGCAGGGAGCTTTCAGGCAGGTATTTTCCTATCGCTATCTTTTTAACAGCATTTGCACCATCGTGGAAAAACTGTTTTGTTGTGATCTCTTTCCCGTCTTTGTCAAAAATGCTGAGCTTGTAGTTTCCTTTCAGGTGATTGTGCATCACCAACTGCAATGTATTATTTTCAACAGGGTTCTGCAATAATTTAATGCTGCTGTTATGGTCTGAGTAAGTGGCCTGTTGGGATGGTTGTTTTGCGAAGTTTGCAAACCTCTCTTTTTCAAAAACAATCCTGAATCTGCCTGGTGCATACACTGCAGGGCTGTTAAAAATGCTGAATGGGAAGATTCCACCTGAAGTAAGACTGATGGGTTTTCTTTCAGCAGTATAACTGTCTTCAAGGAAAGCCAGTGTAGTGATATCAAAATTTTCCGGTAGTATTTCAAACTGGTAATTCTTTATCCTCAAATTTGAAATATTGAGATAGACCGTATCATTGTTTGCAATAGTATTCCTTCTTTCAATAGACAGTTTCTGTCCATTTGCAGATATGGAAATATTTTCAGAAAGAGTATTAGGCAGTTTAACAGCGTCATAGCTGTCTATTTCATTACTGTACCGGTCATCAAATGCCACCAGGCTTCCATCAATTACGGGGTTGGTGCCGTCTGTATTTACTGAGCGCAGATTGATGCGCATCTTCTTTGTGGCAGCAACAGCTGGCGAAGGCCTGAATACGTTTCCATTTCCACAGTTGCACTTGACAGTTTCAGGCACACTTACCGTGCCTGTTGCAACAGCATCTATATAAAAGCCTGCAAATGGCTGAGCATATTCTGATAAGGAGCTTACGGGAGTGGGACTAAAATCATAACCGGCACCGTTATAACTGGCTGTTACAAATCCGCCAACGTTAAAGCTGCCGCCAAGTTTGGGGTCCCAAAAAACAAAATTCCTGTTCAGGATACCGCTGTTACTGGCAGCGAGCAAATCAAGATTGATGATAGCAGGGAAGGGGTTGCCTGCCAGTTGCCAGCCAGTACTGCCAATGGTAATGGACTGGTTGCCCTGCCTGATATTTGCAGCAATCCTTAAAGTAGTATTATCCGGGGTTGCAGATACACCTGCATTCAGATTATTGGCCCTTGACCCTCTTACAAAAACAAAATACGGGTACTGGTTACTGATAGTTGTATTGGTGGAACCAATGCCCGCCCATGCACCACCCGTCCATTCTTTCACCGAAGGATTGTTGCTGGGATTTTGATCAAATCCATCTGCAATATTTCCTCCTGTAATATGTGTGCCATAACCAGGAGAAGGATTAGAAGCCGCATTACCTCCCGCCCCTTCCTGCAGCGAAGCATTCATGCCTGGTGCAGCATTATGGGTGATCGGGAAATTGATCAGTCTCCATGCCCTTTTTGCAGGGATATACCTTTCTAATATCACTTTTCCTGAAATGTAATTGCCAGATGCAGGTCCCGCTGCAATTACGCCATTTTCTGCCGCAGTACTTTTTATGGTAAGATTATCATTGGTGATTAATACCCCAGCTGTTGGGGTATATTTTCCCGTTATGTTTACCATATTGCCTGCTCCGCCCTGGATTACAGCGCCGGTGCTGTTGTTGAGTGTAAGACTTTTGTAGTTGCCGGTTCCGGTAACAGGCTGGGTGGTTGCTCCTGCCAACACGATGCTGCCGCCGCCGGTTACTTCCCCATTATTGTTGAGGCTGTCACGTATGTTCAAACTGTTGCCAACCGCAATATCAACCACTGCACCTGGCAGGATGTTAACTGACCTGATAGTTTGATTACTGACTATATGCGGCTGATTTGATACATGGGGGATCACCGCCGAATGTATACTTGTAGGGACACCGTCATCCCAGTTGCCCGCATTGGTCCAGCTGGTATTAACTGCGCCCGTCCATACCGTGAGCGGGTTGTAAATAAAGCCTGCTTTGTTGCCCGTTCCACAGTCGTTGGTAACGGACACCGTGCCACTTGCACCCGGGCCTGCAACAGCCGTGATCTGTGTTGAAGAGTTGACTGTAAATGATAAAGCTGCCACGCCACCGAATGTTACGGAGGTAACATTGTTGTTGAAATCTGTGCCGTTAATGATTACTGTAGTGCCAAGATCACCTGATGCCGGGGAGAAATTGTTTACAGATGGGGAATGATAAATAACGGCTGTGACGGGGGTCCTGGTTGCTGATACATAGCCCACAGTATTCCTGGCTTCTGCATAAAAAGTAGCCGAGGATGAAATTACAGGTGTATTGAACAGCTCAGTGTTGGTTGCAAGTGCGGTGCCACCAGTTGGTGAAGCATACCAGTCAATATATTCTCCATAAACAGGAGTGGCCCTGATAGCAGCGGTTCCTGTTCCGCATCTTGAACTGTCATGTGCATCGGGAGCAGGCGGGATACCGTAGTAACCAAGCGTAAACCGGCTGAAGGAATTGAACAAGGAGGGCGAAGAGGTACTTGTTACCTGTCCGATACTATTGGTAGCGCCGGAAGCCCCGATATCAGTCCAGGTGGTAAGCGCATTATACGTGTTTTTACAAATGGTGAGATTGGCTGGGATATTTGCCCTGTCATTCAAACCATAATGAATTGTAACAGATGGCAGCGGACTTGTAACCAGGTCTGCAGCAGGGGCCGGAGTACCATTGCTGGTAAGTGTTCTTGTTATGTCCCAGTACCGGCGCAGGGATGTGTTGTACACGGACGCCGGATTCGTCCAGCCAAGACTGTTAGCCGCCGTTGCAACCATTTCGGCTGTATAACTGTAGGTAGTATTGCTGCTGTGCTGTAACGTTACACTCACCGGTCTTGATTCAAAACCCCGGCCAATGGGGAAATGTATATTTACAGGTGCACTGGATGATACATCAATCCTTATGGGGCCGTCTATATAAGTATTAGAGGCAGCTGTGATGTTTGTGATAGTACAACTTTCGTCTTGCAGTATCACCATGCCGGTATTTCCTGTTACAAGCCTTCCTGCTGATAACGTAAGATCACCACCTGTGGTTACAATTATGTGACTGTACAAGGATAGAATGGTTCCAGGCTTATCTACAGTCAATCTTTTAAATGATACCGTTTTAAAACTGTTGTTTATAAAAAAGCCACTGGTATTTCCATCAAATGTCACCCTTCCATTGGGGCCGGCTGCAAAGCTGATCGAATCGGATGATGGTTGCACCGTAATACTTTTAGAATAAGTACAGTTGCTGTTATAGGCAGGATAAATAGCTCCGGTAGAATTGGCCCTGTAAGCTATGTCACCATTGTAATCGTCTGCAGCTGCCGCAGCCAGGTACCAGCTGGAAGTGCCATAGTTATGAAAATAATTTATAGTGCCTGAATCAAAAGAATTTCCCCCGGTGCAATTTTGTGGTGACGCCGAGTTTTTTAAATTAAATGTGTTGGTGCTTCCATTGAATGTACTGTAGGCAAGGTCTAATACAGAAGATGTAAAAGTTACAGGAGCGTTCCATATACATGCACCATTAGTGCCACCGATGATGATGCGGTTATTTTGTGTTGTTGTATTGGTGAAAATTTGCGGCAAGGTGCCCGTTTGCACAACATTATAGAGGTACAGGGAAGTAGTGCCATAAATATAGCTGTGAGTGAGCTGACCAGTAGCTGTTAACTGCACAAAAGACCCGGCATTGTTTTTCCCAATAAAAATACTACCCGTGGACCCGGCAGCACTTCCTGCACGTATCTGGCCATTGAATACAGTGGTTGATGGGAGCAGGCTCACACCGTTTGCAAAACTAATATTACCTGAACCGCTCAGCCATATTTCGGCAAGTTTATTAAAATAGTTCGTGCTGGCGGTACCGTTAGCAGCCCCCGCGGTATTTCCAACGAAAATGCTGCCCGCTGATTTTACAAAAAAAGTTACATCGTCACCATAGTAGTTGCCGGGTGAATTGGCACCTGTTATTAATTTTGCATTGGCAGTAGCTGCAAATGTGGTGAAATTTGCTTTTGCAAAAAACGAATCTGGCAATGCCCCTGTGCCGGCACTCATGTACCAGTTACCTGCAAGGCTTAGTAATGTGAATGATACGTTGTTGTAAAATTTATTTCCGCCACGGGCTGTGATATCGTCAGCAGCATGTGTTTTTGTAAAAGTTCCGGTACCATACAGGTGAAGATCCTGCAGGTTTATACGGCCAGTATTGATACTTAACGATACGGGAAAAATATTGTCACCAATAGTTGTACCTGTAAAATTTACAAAGGTTGAATCATGCGTATCGATAAATGATACCCGGGCACCATTCGCTGTACTGGTAATCTTCCCGGCAGTTAAATGGCAGGTGGTAAAAGTTCCTTGCCCGTTATCAGAAACGACCGCCAGCCTGTTACCTTTCAGGTTCAGGTTGCCATTAGTATGTGTATAGGCCTGTGAAACGGTACAATTTTTATTGAACTCGATGCCGGCAACTGCATTACCTGATGTGTTGTTGATAATAAGATTGTAGAATGTTTGCTGTGCTAAAATTGTATTGAGTACCTGCACTCCTGATGTTCCATTAAACGTAACCGTACCCTTTCGTTTTAAAAATGGATACGTACTTGAACTCGTAACGGTCCAGTTTCCGCCAATGGTAAGGTTGTAATTATTTACAGAAGAAACATCTAACATGGCTGCACCGGCAATTACCAGGTCTCCGGTTATTGTGGTATGGGATGTAAGCAGTTTAACAGAGCTGCCCGAGCATTTGAGTGTATGATAACTCAATGGTAAAACATATTGAAATGTATTGCCATTATATTCGATGGTACCTGATGCCGCTGTAAATTGAGCGTTCGTAATCCTGTTACTGTTGCCGCCGGTCTGCAAAAGTCCGGAACCAGAAAATATAAGTTTATTTCTTACACTGTTGTTTCCTAATACAAAATTTCCACTGCATGCCAGCCTGCCTGTACTAATGTTCACAAGACACCGGTTATTATCATTGGATGAATTGGAAGTTATTACAGACATGCAGTTTACCAAACCTGCGTCTGCATTTAAAATATTATCAACAGTGGCCCCGGCAGGCGGGATGATTGTAATGTTACCAGCAACACTTAAAGATATACCCGGTTGCAAGTACAGCATGCTGTTTTGATTTAGCGGGGCACTGCCGATATTGATGGCGGCGCAGCTTGCATTGGCTGTTATTGCTACCGTGTGGCCGTTTGCAATTGTTACAGTGTCGCCTGCGCCTGGGATAATACCGCCGAACCAGGTAAAGGGATTATTCCAGTCGCCGGAGCTGATGGAAACAATGGGTACTGCATTTACATTCCCGGCAAGTGCCAGGAGAATAATGAAAATGGTTTTCAATTGTTTCATAGACCGTTTGGATTTTGTTCTTCAATCACTACACCCGCTTGTTTACACAAGCAGGATCTTTATTTCTTTTGTTTTGGATAATACCCGGCAAGGAATAACTGAGGATTGCAGGATCCGGTTAAGACTTTACAGGGAAAAGCCCACCAAATTGATGTTGATGGCTCTACTGTAAACGAACTGATCCTGTCTTTATTATTGGAATTAATCTATGCGGTTTGTTGTTAATATGTTAACGGCATTAGAGGCAAAATGCAGTGGGGACGGGCATTTGCTGTAATATTCTTATAAACAACACTTTACAATTTTGGTTATATAAAATCCGTTTAATAAAGTTGGAAAATAAAGATGTTAACAGGCTTGTTAATAAATTTTAATTTTATAAAATCCGGGGTTCGTTGCGGGTGGTAAGGAAACAGGCTACGCTGCAAAAAATTAAATTAAAAGAAGCTGAACACCCGTTGGCAGAAGTTATTTTAATAACTCATCCATATTACGGTCGTTATCAATTTTACCTTTTGCTTCCAGCATGCGCATATCTTTTGCATCTTTTAAAAACTCGGATGCAAAAATAAATTCATTGAGCCGTTCATTTTTTGAGAAGATGATCTCCTTATTGTTACCACTCCATTCATGCTGACCAAGGTACATGTACAGTATATTTTCACCGATTTCCATCACGCTGTTCATGTCATGCGTATTGATAACAGTGGTCATTTTGAATTCTTTCGTAATGTCATAAATGAGTTTATCTATCACCATGCTTGTTTGTGGATCAAGACCACTGTTGGGCTCATCACAAAAAAGATATTTTGGATTCAGTA
The DNA here is from genome assembly GCA_029561305.1 of Bacteroidota bacterium. Taxonomy (GTDB): domain Bacteria; phylum Bacteroidota; class Bacteroidia; order Chitinophagales; family Chitinophagaceae; genus Ferruginibacter. The sequence goes on from JAKQJG010000148.1 coordinate 10,435, forward strand.
CAATGGCTCTTGCAATACCCACCCTTTTTTTCATGCCGCCACTGATTTCTGCAGGAAATTTTTTATGAGCATCCACTAACTGCACCCTGGCCAGCACTTCATCCACTCTCTTTTTCTTTTCCAGTGGCGTCATTTTAGAAAACATGTTCAGTGGAAAAATTACATTTTCTTCTACCGTCATACTGTCGAACAATGCAGAGCCCTGGAACAGCATACCAATCTGCTGACGCAATAGTTTTCTTTCCTCCTCCGTCATATCTGTAAAGCTTATCCCATCATAGATGATCTCTCCGTTATCGGGCTCAAATAAACCAACAAGGCATTTCTGTAATACCGTTTTACCACTTCCGCTGGTACCGATAATGAGATTGCATTTACCTGTTTCCATTCTATGGCTCACATCATTCAGCACTGTTTTGTCGCCAAAATGTTTTGAGATATTTTTAAATTCTATCATGGATGTTACTGGTGGATGGTCAATGGTGAATAAAAAATAAGTGATCTACATAGCCGGGCTCAGCAATAACTGCGACAATACATAGTCTGCACAAAGCAGCATAATACAGCTCACTACCACACTTTTAGTACTGCTTCTGCCTATTTCAAGCGCCCCGCCTTTCACATAATATCCATAATAGGCCGGTATGCTGCTGATAATAAAAGCAAACGTATATGACTTTATCAGGGCAAAATAAACATTGTAGGGAGAAAATGAATTGAGTAATCCTTTATCGAACTGCGCAGTTGACAGGATTCCGGAAGCCGTGCCAGCCAGCCTGCCTCCCCAGATACCCAGCACCATGGACAAAATCACCAGCATAGGGATGGTTACCAATGAGGCTGCAATTTTTGGCATTACCAGGTATGATTTTGTATTAATGCCCATTATTTCCAGTGCATCTATTTGTTCACTTACCCGCATGTTGCCCAGTTCACTGGCTATTTTACTGCCAATCACACCTGCCAGCACTATACAAACAAGGGTAGGGGCAAATTCAAGTATCACGGTATCTCTCACGATTTGTGCAATCGTTTCTTTAGGTATTACCGGGCTGATCATTTGATAGGCTGTTTGAACAGCACTCACCGCTCCAATAAAAACAGAAATGATACAAACGATCCCAAGGGAACCTATGCCGATGTCGTTACACTGGTGCATAAACTCCTTCCAGTACATCTTATAATTTTCTGGTTTGGAAAACATTCCTTTCAGCATCAGCAGGTAACGGCCAAAATGTGTAAAAACTGTCATGCAACAAAAATATTGAAAAAAGGGTACTAATCAGCAGGGAAAGGTTTTGCCCGGAGAATGCTTGTTTTAATGATGTGTTGTTTTCTTTTTTTCAAGAAAACTCAGGTATAAATTCCGCATATCATTAATCAGTCTTTTTTTTGAATACCGTTTTACCACGTTGTCATAGCCGCTTTTGCCCATTCTGTCTCTCAACGACTTGTCTTCTATTAATTTTACAACATATTCAGCAAACAGCTTTACTTCGTTTACCTCTGTAATAAAACCTGTTTCGCCATGTATCACAATATCTTCCACACCACCTACATTGGTTGACACAACGGGTATATAGGCAGATTGAGCTTCAATAAGTGAAACGGGTGTACCCTCGTTTTGAGAAGTAAGCACTACAATATCGAGACCCGCCAAAGCCTGGTCTATTTCAGTTTCCCAGGAAGTAACCACTACATCCGTTTTCTCTTTTGGATTCGTGATAAAGTAAGAATAACTTAACCCAAGATCAGCCGTCTTTTTTTCTATTCCCGCCCTCGACTCACCATCACCTATAATGGCAAAACGGACATTTTTTTGAGTAGTTGATTTTACGATCGCCGCCATTTCCAGGAACATCTCGTGGTTTTTTACTGGCACCAGTCTCCCAATGATGCCTACAATCACTTCGTCATTTTCAAAACCGTATTTATTTTGAAAAATAATTTTTTTCTTATCCTGGTCCACACAGTATTTATCAAGATTAAAACCCAGCGGCACTGTAAACACTTTTTCCGGGGGAGCAATTTTGTATACTTCAGTCAGTTCATACTTCTGCGAATCACTGATAGCAATAATAGCGTCGGTTCGTTTTGCAAAAAATCTTTCGAAACGCACGATCACTGTTGACATAAAAGGGCTGAAGTAAGAATGAAATACATGGCCATGAAAAGTGTGTACAATCAGTGGCACATTGCATGCCCGGGCTGCCAGTCTTCCTACGGCGCCGGATTTGGAGGCATGGGTGTGAACGATATCGGGCTTGTATTCTTTGATTATTTTTTTTATCCTGAAATAGGCTATAATGTCGTAAAAAGGCAGAATGCTTCTGCGCATTTCTTTTATTTCTACCGGCACCAGCCCAAGCTGGTCTGCAATATAAGTGGCATCTTTTTCTGCCGGGTCTTTTTTACCAACCAGTAATTTAGTTTCAAATTCGGGCGAAAGATAAGCGGTAAGCAATGTTACATTGTGTGAAGGCCCACCAACAATTAACCGGTTATGGATTCGTAGAATTTTGTACATATTAATGCGGTAAATATAGGAAAACTGCTTAAATGGCTGTATTGTTTAATTGTTTAATTGCTGAACGGAGAGGCTTTTTATGTAATTTGCCCCTGCTCTGTTACAATTAAATTTTTGATTGCTGAACGAATATGAAAAAAACATTTGAAAACGCTGCCGCTGCCATCAACGGCATTACGGATGGTGCAGTTATCATGCTGGGCGGTTTCGGCCTTTGCGGTATTCCCGAAAATTGTATTGCTGCGCTGGTAGAAAAAGCTGTGAAAGGTCTTACTTGTATTTCCAACAATGCAGGCGTGGATGACTTTGGTATCGGGCTGATGCTGCAGCAAAAACAGGTAAAAAAAATGATATCCAGCTATGTGGGAGAGAATGCTGAGTTTGAAAGACAGCTCTTAAGTGGTGAACTGGAGGTAGAATTGATACCCCAGGGTACTTTAGCAACCCGGTGCATGGCGGCTGGCTATGGTATGCCGGCTATTTTTACGCCGGCGGGAGTAGGTACAGAAGTGGGTGAGGGAAAAGAAACAAGGCATTTTAATGGCAAGGAATACTTAATGGAATATGCTTTTGATGCAGACTACGCCATTGTAAAAGCATGGAAAGGAGATACAGATGGTAACCTCATTTACAAAGCCACGGCAAGGAATTTCAATCCGTTGATGGCGATGGCAGGAAAGATAACCATTGCAGAAGTAGAAGAATTGGTGCCCGCAGGTGCATTGGATCCCGACCAGGTACATACACCAGGAATTTATATCCAAAGGATATTCCAGGGGGTGGGTTATGAGAAGAGGATTGAGCAAAGAACGGTTAGGAAAATTTGAAAATGGGAAAATGAGAAAATTTGAAAATTAGCCGATTAGCTGATTTGATGATTTGCTGATTTGTTCGGCGCTTGGGGCTTATGCTATACAGAAACGGAATAGAAAAATTGGCGCATCAGCACATCATCACATTATCAAATTAGCACATTATAATTATATGCTTACAAAAGATCAAATAGCCAAACGAATTGCACAGGAATTGAAAGATGGTTTCTATGTTAACCTTGGTATTGGCATCCCTACGCTGGTGGCCAATTATATTCCGGCAGGAATGGAAGTTGTGCTGCAAAGTGAAAATGGATTACTCGGCATGGGGCCATTCCCTTTTGAAGGAGAAGAAGACCCGGACCTGATCAATGCCGGTAAACAAACCATCACTACCGTGCCGGGTTCGGCATTTTTTGACAGTGCAATGAGTTTTGGAATGATAAGGGCCGGTAAGGTTGATCTTACCATACTCGGCGCTATGGAAGTAAGCGAAAATGGAGATATCGCTAACTGGAAGATCCCTGGTAAAATGGTTAAAGGAATGGGTGGTGCGATGGACCTGGTAGCCAGTGCAAAAAATATTATTGTGGCAATGATGCATACTAACCCCAAAGGGGAATCGAAATTGCTGCCGGCCTGTACTTTGCCGCTCACCGGCGTTAAATGTGTTAAGAAAATTGTTACCGAACTGGCTGTGCTGGATGTTACGGAACAAGGGTTTAAGTTATTGGAAAGAGCACCTGGTGTTTCTACAGAAGAAATTGTGCGTAAGACTGCCGGTAAATTGATTGTGGAAGGTGAAATACCAGAAATGGATCTGTAAAATTTTATAAGTTGTTAAATTTATAAGAATACTTATTTATTGTATTTCCTTATGTACTTTTGCACGGCCAGTATGAGATATTCAAGGAACATAATTGCAACGATTTTCATAAGCCTGTTCATTATTAACGGAGTTTGCAGCATAGTTCCTAAACTTTTCCCCGGCTGTGACAATGTCATCGAAAAACTTTACAGCACAGAATCAGAAACAGAGAAGAAAGAAGCGAACGAGCGGGCTGTTTCAGAAATAAAGGAATTGTATGTCAATAATTCCTATCCATCAGACCTCTTTATTATTTATCTGAATACAACTGAAAAAAATAATACCCTTGCAGACATCCTGCTAAGGGATGATATACATATCTCCATACCCACGCCGCCTCCCGAAATCGTTTAGTGGTTTATTATGGGCCACTGGCCACGCCATATCCTTTTTTAATCATCATTAAATTTTAAGTCATGTATAATTTTATTAAACAGAGCAAACTTGTATTACTTGCTGCCATGTGTATATTTTCAGGAACTGCAGCTTTTTCTCAAACGGTATCGGACGAAGAGCTGAAAAAAAATGTACAGCCCCTGACCTCTGCACTCAACAGGCTGGTGCAGTTAAAGCCATCCGTATATGAATTTGAAACCAGTAAATTCAAACACCTCAACCTGTCGCAGGGTAAGAAATTTGGTTTTTTAACTGACAATGTGGAAGCGGTTTTTCCTGAGTTGATAACTCAAAAAAAGGTTTCTTATATGTTTGCAAAAAATGGCTACCGCAATACCACCTATAAAGCAGTGGATGAAGCCAGCCTGATACCACTGCTGGTGGCTTCTATTAAAGAACAGCAGCAGCAGATAGCAGAATTGAAGGCTGCGGTGGAAGAGCTGAAAAAGGCGAAGTAAGCTTGATAAAAGGTTAATTTGGTGCCGGCATTTGCCGGCATTTGTTTTTATTATTGCAAAGGTTTTGTGCTTATTGAATAAACTTTTACATTCACCGGATATCAGGGATTTTACCCAGGCTAAATTATAAAAACAATGAAAAAAATATTTACGCTTTTACTACTGCTGAATACATTGTTTTCTTCTGCCCAGGATCTCGACTTTGGAAGAAAAATGCTGGATACCCTTACCTCCACTCATTTTTGGGGGCGTGGTTATACCAATGATGGCATGAAGAAAGCAGCGGATTTTTTAGCGGCAGAATTCAAAGCGTATGGACTGCAACCTTTGGAAGGAAAGATTTATTTACAGCCTTTTAGTTACCCTGTCAACAGTTTCCCGGGTAGAATGTATGTCAGCATCAATGGCAAAGAACTGGTGCCGGGTAAAGATTATATTGTAGGTGCGGAATCAAAAGGAGCAAAAGCTTCCGGCGAACTGATGAAGGGTGACAGTGTGCAGTTCTTTAACCGGAAAGAAAGACTGGTGGTAAAACTGCAGGACAAACTAACCTGGACGGTTGCCACAGAAGCAGCTGATTATACAACCTTGCTGATCAATAAAAAAGCGATCAATGGAGAACCAAGGGATTTTGAAGTGAACATTGAAAATAAATTCATCAGCAATTTTAAAACGTCTAATGTTTGTGCTGTTGTAAAAGGAACGGCCATGCCTGACTCTTTTATCTTCTTTACCGCTCATTACGATCATTTAGGGGGTATGGGTAAAGACACGTATTTCCCTGGTGCCAATGACAATGCCAGCGGTGTTTCATTATTACTGAACCTGGCACAGTATTATGCAAGGCATCCGCAGAAATATTCGATTGCCTTTATTTGTTTTGCCGGAGAAGAAGCCGGCCTTATCGGATCAAAATATTTTACCGATAATCCACTGGTGCCATTAAAGCAGATCAGGTTTTTGATCAATACAGACCTGGCCGGCACGGGCGAAGACGGCATCATGGTGGTGAATGCAACGGAGTTTACCAAAGAATTTGAATGGATGAAGGCGATCAACACAGAACACAAATTACTGGCAGATGTAAAAGCCCGGGGTAAGGCTGCCAATAGTGATCATTATTTCTTTACTGAAAAAGGGGTACCCTCTTTTTTCTTTTATACTATGGGCGGCATACAGGCTTATCACGATGTGTTTGACAAAGCCGCCACATTGCCGCTCAACGAACACGAAGACCTGTTTAACTTATTGATAAAGTTTAACGAAAAACTGATGGGCCAGTAGCCCTGTCACTTATTTTATGAAAAGATTTTTATTGCCGGCTTTTATTGTGATGCCATTTGTTTCTTTTTGTCAGCCTGGATACTGGCAGCAAAAGATAAAGTATGTGATGGATATTGACCTGGATGTATCAACAAATATCATTACAGGCAAACAACAGATCAGTTATACCAATAACTCACCCGATACCCTGAACAAACTGTTTGTTCATCTTTTTTGGAATGCCTTTCAGCCCGGCAGTATGATGGATGTGGGTATTAAAAATTCAGAGAGCTTAACGCTGGGCACCAGTGCAAAAGGTGACAGGGTTACCGATTTTGACCGGCGCTTTAAAAAGAAGATATATGAAATGACACCGGAAGAAACAGGGTGGTGTCACGTAACCAGTTTTAGTGTTAATGGGCAAAAACAAAAAATAAAGGAATATGAAACCGTGCTGATGGTTGAATTAAGCAAACCCCTGCTTCCTAAAACTACGGTGCAAATACAAACGGTGTTCAACAGCCGGGTGCCCAAATTATCAAGAAGAAGCGGGAGAGACAGTGACGAAGGCATCCGCTACAGCATGGGTCAGTGGTATCCTAAAATAGTTGAGTATGATAAGTTGGGATGGACTGCCGATGATTATGTAAGCCGGGAATTTTATGGTGTGTGGGGCGATTATGATGTTACAATAAAATTAGACAAAACGTACAAAGTGGGTGCCACTGGTGTATTGCAAAATGCTGCGGCTATTGGCTGGGGTTATGATAAAGAAGGTACGGCCTTAAAGGAGATCACTGCTTCAAAACGTACCTGGCGTTTTGTTGGAAAAAATATTCATGATTTTGTATGGAGTGCAGATCCCGGTTACAAGCATATAACACGCAAGGTGGCAAATGGACCATTGCTGCATTTTATATACAAAGATGATCCTGCTATCGACAGTTTGTGGCAGACTACAGCAGATACCTGCGCCATAGTATTCCCGTATTTATCAAAAACATTTGGCAGGTACCCGTACCCGGTATATTCCATCCTTCATGGCGGCGGTGGTGGTACTGAATATCCCATGGCTACCCTGATGCGGAATGGAAACCTGGAAACGGCCATTCATGAAATCTGCCATAGCTGGTACCAGATGATGCTGGCCACCAACGAAAATTTATACGCCTGGATGGATGAAGGCTTTGCAAACTACGCTGAAGCAAAAGCACTGGCATGGATGAGGAATAAAGACTTTTTTGAGGGCATTTCAGAATACGATTCTTATGCCAGGCTGGTACGTAGTCCGTTTGATGAGCCGATGAGCACGCATGCTAATTTCTTCACTACTAATTATGTGTACAACACCAACTCTTATACAAAAGGAAAATTGTTTTTGTTACAGCTTGGTTATATCACGGGGGAGAAAACACTGGAGAAAATTATGCTGGAGTATTACAACCGCTGGGCATTTAAACATCCCACAGCAGATGATTTTGTAAAAGTGGCAGAGAAAGTAAGCGGCATGCAACTGCAATGGTACAAGCAATACATGGTGAACACCATTAAAGTGGTGGATTATAAAATTGACAGCCTGTGGGAGGAAGGAAATGAAACCAAAGTGCGCCTGAGAAATGTGGGTGAAATGCCCATGCCAATTGACCTGCAGGTAACTTATAAAGACAGCAGCAAAGCAATACATTATATACCGGTGAATCTTACTTATGGATCAAAGAAGAGAGAGGATGAAAAAAAGTCTTTTATAGAACAGGATGTTTGGGGCTGGATGCAGCCTGTTTATACACTAACTGTAAAGGGTAAACTAACGGATATTTCAACAGTAGAAATTGATGCCAGCGGAAGGATGGCCGATATGAACCGGAAGAACAATATCCTGGAATTAAAATGGTAAACGATCTGTGAATACTACAATAAGAAGGGCCACATTAAAAGATGCAGTTGTTTTGTCAGCGCTCAGCAAAAAAACATTTTACGATACATTCACCGGCACCTGTACAGAGGATGATATGCAGCAATTCCTGCAAGCGTATTTTGATTTGGACATTGTGAAGAAGGAACTGGCCAATGAAAATGATTTGTACTTTTTTATTGAAGTTGATGGCGTTCCGGCTGGTTATTTAAGATTGATGGAAGACTACAGCAATTTTCCGCTGATGAAACAATGGAAGGCGCTTGAGTTAAAAAGAATTTACATTGATAAACTTTATCATGGAAAGGGTTTGGCGCAGGTGTTAATGACCTTTGCGGAAAATTTTGCAAAAGAGAAAAAGTTTGAGGTATTGTGGCTGGGTGTGTGGGAACATAACAACAGAGCGATAAGGTTTTATGAAAAAATGGGTTTTAAAGATTCTGGACACACACATGATTTTCCCATCGGTAACACGCCGCAGAGAGATAATTGGCTGTGGAAATTTTTTGAGGGATGAAGGGGCAATGGTGAATAGTCAATGGTGAATAGTGAATAGTCAATGCTGAAAAATGAATGGTGAAGGGCGCAAGATCATAGCACTTTGAACATCGCTCACAGCTGTTGTTCAAGGCTGCATCCTGCTAAACCACCTGCAGCAAAAACTTCTCTTTAAAAAAATCCTCTTCAAATATTTTTTCAATTTCCCATACCCTTGGTTTGCAGCCGCTTTCAAAAATCTCATTCGTCAGATCACCGCCTTTTAGACATATAAGGCCGCGGTAATTGGTTCCTCTTTTTAAAACTGGTTTGCTCCATCTCCATAGATCTTTTAAGGGTGCTACAGCCCTCGATACCACTACGTCAAACTTTTTATCCTTTATATCTTCTGCTCTTGTATGACGTACTGCAATATTATTCAATCCTATGGCAACAGCAACTTCATTGATCACTTTTAATTTTTTATTGATACTGTCCACCATTAAAAAATTCACCTTCGGAAAGAATATCGCCAATGGCACACCGGGAAAACCGCCGCCACAGCCAAGGTCCATTATTTCGGTACCATCTGCAAATTCAAACTGCGTGGCAATTGCAAGTGAGTGCAGTACATGATGCTCATAAAAATTATCCATGTCTTTTCTCGAGATCACGTTAATCTTTTCATTCCATTCTGTATACAACTCTTTTAAAGCAGCCAGTTGCCTTGTTTGTTCATCAGAAAAATCAGCAAAATATTTTTGTACAATTTCCATATTTCTTGTTTAACAGAGGCGTTCATTAATAGTTGCTTATTGCCTGTTGCTTCCTTGCCCTACTTCCACTGATCTCTTGGTTTCTTAATAACTGCCATAGAAAATAGTAAATAATAAAAAAACATCCAGATGTCAAAAAATATAAACGAGACAAACAAGTCTTTTTCATCTAATTTTTTCGTGACAGCATACAACACGGCTGCCTGTAAAATAAAGCGGATGGCAAAAACGACCAGGGCCCATTGCCAGTTAAAAAATACGAGCGCTGCAATAAAAGCCGGATAGTACAGAAAATGTGTGAACGAGTATAAGCCAAGCAAGAACTTGTGTTTTGCCTTATAGTATTTGCCAGTGCTGTTGTGCCTTGTTTTTTGCCTAAACCACTGGCCCCATGTTTTGGCAGGTTCACTCTTTGTAAAAGTGTCCTTATCAATATTTATAGCCGTGTTTTTGCTGGTAGCAGCCATATTAATAAACAGGTCATCATCACCACTGGGTATGCGGTTATGGGCAGAAAAGCCTTTGTGACGGTAAAAGATGGTTTTTTTATAGCTCAAATTTCGTCCCACGCCCATATAGGTAAGCCCGGCCAATGCATAACTCAAATATTGCATGGCCGTATGTACGGTTTCCCAACGGATCAGTTTGTTAAGTAAGCCTGGTTTTTTATAATAGGCACCGTAGCCCAATACAATTTCCGTGTCATCGGTGTAAGTGGCCTGCATTTTATCAATCCAGTGTTCACTTGCCGGCATACAATCTGCATCGGTCAGCAACACAATTTCGTATTTAGCTGTTTTAATGCCTACACTCAATGGAAATTTTTTGCCGGGTATTAATTTGGCTTCCTGCTTTAGCTCAATAATATTCAGCTGCTTAAATTTCTTTTGAAATTCTTCCAGCAGGTATTTGCTGTCGTCGAAGGAATTATCATCTACCACAATCACTTCGTGGGTAGTTCTGTATTCCTGCACAAGGGCACCGGGAAGATTTTTAGCCAGGTTAGCAGCTTCATCCCTTGCACAAATAATAACAGAAACCGGGTGTGTTTGCGAAACCGGCTTTTGCTGTACTTTATAAATAGCCAGCCGTATAAAAAAGAAAAGGTAGTAAAAAACCTGTATGAGTGTGATAATGCTGAATACTATAAATAAAATGCCTTGCCAGTGCTGCAGTAGTTTTACCAGGTCCATAGCTGCAAAAATACAGGATTGAAAAAAGCAAATTGAAATTTACTGCTATATCTTCTTAACAGTCTTCCCTGAACCATTGTGCATTTTGAAATATATTTGCAGCCGGGTGCGATTTCGTCCCGGATTTTTTTATGGCAGCACTTGAATTTACTTTAGAAGCCGGGGATACCGCAACGAAAGCAAGAACCGGTACAATAAAAACCGATCACGGCGAAATACAAACTCCCATATTTATGCCCGTAGGTACTGTGGGCAGCGTAAAGGCGGTATCAAAACAACAGTTGCTGAGTGATGTAAAGGCACAGATCATTTTAGGCAATACCTATCATTTGTATTTACGGCCTGGCCTTGAAACACTGGAAGCTGCCGGTGGTTTACACCAGTTCAATGGCTGGCCAAAACCAATATTGACCGATAGTGGCGGCTACCAGGTTTTTTCGCTGGCTAATAACCGGAAGATAAATGAAGAAGGCGTCATTTTTCAATCGCATATAGACGGCAGCAAGCATTTATTTACCCCCGAAAAAGTGATGGATATACAACGGATTATTGGGGGCGATATCATTATGGCTTTTGACGAATGCCCTCCCCATCCAAGTGATTACACCTATGCAAAGAACAGCATGGAGTTAACACACCGGTGGCTTGACCGTTGTTTTAAAAGATTTAATGATACGCCTGACAAGTACGGTTATACGCAAAACCTGTTCCCCATTGTTCAAGGCAGCACTTATAAGGATCTCCGTACGGCATCGGCAGAATATATTGCCTCGAAAAATGCAACGGGCAATGCCATCGGAGGATTAAGTGTGGGCGAACCAACGGAACAGCTATACGAGTTTACGGAATGGTGCTGCGACATCCTGCCATCAAACAAACCCCGGTACCTGATGGGGGTTGGTACGCCCTGGAATATACTGGAGTGTATTGCGCTGGGGGTGGATATGTTTGATTGTGTGATGCCAACCCGTAATGGCCGAAACGCCATGCTGTTTACTTCAAATGGGGTAATTAATATCGACAATAAAAAATGGGAGAGGGATTTTAGCCCGATTGATGATGGCATTGATGGGGAGATCAGTAATTATTACAGCAAAGCTTACCTGCGTCATTTAATAAAGGCAAAGGAGATGCTGGGCCTTACCATTGCCAGTGTACACAACCTTGCCTTTTATTTGTGGCTTGTACGGGAGGCAAGAAAGCATATACAGGCGGGTGATTTTTTAACCTGGAAAAATGATATGATGCCCAGGATACAGCAGCGCCTGTAATGCAGTTTGTCCCCAATCAAAATAACAACCCCTTTTTTTCGTTTTGTAAAATCAATGTAAAGGATTTGTCATCAGGCTATAATGGTTGAACTGGCACAATAATTGAAAAATCCGGGAATTGATATTTATTTTATCTTTAAAACCAAATCAGGATACCATGATAAAAAGAATTTACTTATTTCTCTTTACGATACTCCCCTTTGCCGGCTTTGCACAGCAGCCACCGGCAGATTTGAATTTACCAAAAGATGCACAGGTAGATGTCAGCATTGCTGATGCCAAATCGGGCCGTATACTGAACAACGAGATCGTGGTGTTCAGAAGCATGCTGAATGGCCGGGAGTACCAGGGGCTGTCAGATTCAATGGGAAAATTCACATTGCGGCTTCCAACAGGTGCTAAGTATGAGATATTCATTTTAGGGTTTAACGACAGCACCAGCTATAATTTTCTTGATATAAAAGCATTGCAGGGTAACCAGTATTACAAAAAGCCTTTTATAGTTGATATACAATTTGAAGCTCCCAAGGCCTTTGTACTGGATAACTGCACATTTGAAACAGGCAAGGCCGAGTTGAAACCGGAAGCATACACTGTGCTTGATGAACTGGTGGAATACCTGAAAAGGAAAGATGATGAAAGGATTGAAGTAGGTGGACATACAGATGATGTAGGTAAGGCTGAAGCCAACATGATACTATCTCAAAACAGGGCCAATACAGTGAGGGCATATCTTTTGATGAAAGGAATAGCCGCAGAGAGAGTTACCGCACAGGGTTACGGTCTTACGCAGCCTGTTGCTGAAAACGATACTGCAGAAGGAAGGGCATTGAACAGGAGAACAGAAGTGAAGATATTGTAGGACATAATTTATAGAATCAAGCCCCCGGTAAAACGGGGGTTTTTTAATTTTCACGTTTTCCTTTTTCCTTTTCAGTTAGCTTTGCAGCCATTGCATGAAGAAAATAGACCGCTACATACTAAAGAAGTTTTTAAGTACTTTCTTTTTCTGCATCCTGTTACTTACAGTGATCGTAGTGGTGATAGACATCAGTGAGAAAACGGACGATTTTGTAAATTCCAAGTTATCAGCCTGGCGCATTTTTACGGATTATTATGCTGCATTCATCCCAAGGATAGATGCAATGCTTTTTCCGCTGTTTACTTTTATCGCCGTGATATTTTTTACTTCTAAAATGGCAGAAAGAACAGAAGTGGTGGCCATACTCAGCAGTGGTGTGAGCATACGCCGGTTTTTACGGGCATACTGGGTGGGTTCTGTTTTACTGGCATTGATACTTTGGGTAACTTACCATACTGTACTGCCAACGGCCAATGCAAAATGGAGCAGCTTTGAATCAAAATATGTGGCCGGCAACCTTGATTATACCAAAAGTTACACGGGCCGCAATTTTTACTTCAGGCTTGATTCGCATTCGTATGCTGGTCTGCGTTACTTTGATACCGTAAGCCGCACGGGCAGTGGTTTTTTTGTTCAGAAGATTTTAAATAACCGGCTGGTATATAATCTGCGCAGTGATAATATTAGCTGGGATACCACGTCAAAAAAATGGAAACTTACCGGGGTAACAGAAAGGAATTTTGATGGGGACAAAGAGATGATCAAACGCAGTACTTCGCTGTTGATGCAATACAACTTTAGACCAAGAGATCTGCGCCGCGATGACTTTTTAAAAGACAGGATGGGTACTAAAGAACTGGATGAATATATTGCCATTCAGCAGTTGCGGGGCGCAGAAAGCCTCAGCGAGTTAATGGTAGAACGTTACAATAGAGATGCCATTCCTGCTTCTATTATAATTCTAACAATAATAGGAGCCGTACTCTCTTCAAAAAAAGTCAGGGGCGGCAGTGGGTTTCACCTGGCGGTGGGTGTGATATTAAGCGTGATATATGTTTTGTTCAGCAGGTTGTCTGTTGTATTTGCCACTAAGGGCAATTTCCCGCCTTTGCTGGCAGCATGGGTGCCCAATATTGCATTTGGTTTGCTGGCATATTATTTTTACAGGCGGGCTGCCCGGTAAAAATCATTTTTTAGTGATGCCGAATGTTAGGTGCAAATAAACATAAAGTTCCAGTAAAATAATTTTTACTTTAAGCATGAGGATATCCTGTTTACTCCTGTTGATGTTCCATTTTTTTTTCGTGCAGGCCCAGCCTCATGAAATTTCTCCCGGGGATTTAAAAGATTTCCCCGCTGATATTTCCATCTATTCTCCTTTGCCTCCCGGATGCAAACTCCCCGTTTCATCAATCCATATTATAGACAGCAGGGCTGATACAAGTAAGATTGGTTTTATAAAAAAAAATCTTGATAGCCGTGGCAATAAACTGTATAAAAAAATTGTAGTAGAAGGAGGGCTTGCTAATGGAATGGAAACTATGCTCAACAGGCATTACGCTTCTTGTTTTTCAAACGACAGCATAAAGTTGTTGATTGTGATAAAACGTTTTTGGGCCGATCCTAATCCAAACCGGCAGGCGCAAAGGCAGGGTAGCATCAACAGGGAGTCTGTATTTGATATGTACCTGAAACTGGAATTTTTCCTGGAGAAAGATAAACTGTTTTATCCTGTTAAAAGAGCAGATACTTTGTTTCAAACAGGAGAAGACGAATTTATTCCGGGTTGTGCCGATAGAAAGATGAGGGAATGCCAGATATACGGATACGCCATTTCAAAAATTGTTGAAGGAATCGATTTTCATTATTATGCCCGCCGTTTAGATAAGCTAAAAAATAAAATAACAAAAGATGCATTGGATAGTTTCAACAGGAAGTATAATGAATACCCGGTTGTAAAAGCAAGTATTCTTAATAAAGGTGTTTATGTAACTTTTGATGAGTTTAGAAATAACCGGCCTTCTATTTCAAATTACCGTATGGAGAAGCATCAAAAAAATAATAGGAGTATGGTGGTACTCTATAGTACTGATATGACCGAATCAGAACGGATACCGAAGTTTTGGGGTTATTGTGATGGCGCAAGGGTTTATTGTGGCTTTATTCAGCATCCATTATTCAGGGCAGGCAATACTTTTGAATTTTTTATTGATAAGACCGCCTACGATCCGATTTATGTACCGGTACCTGTACCAACGGCAGGATTACCATTTGGATTTTTAGATGTTTCGATAGACGCTATGGCAGAATCATTGGAGCCTTTTCAAATAGACATGGAGACCGGCAAGATCTTTTAACCTTTTACAATTTTATTATAGCTGGTGGCAATACCCTTAATAAGCGAAGAACTAAACCCCTGGTGTTCCATTTCATTCAGTCCTGCAATTGTACACCCCTTCGGAGTGGTTACCTTATCAATTTCCTGTTCGGGGTGCGTACCTTTTTGAAGTAATAGCTCTGCAGCACCTTTTACTGTTTGTGCAGCAATCAGCGTGGCTGTTACAGCATCAAAACCAATTTCAATACCACCCTGTATATTGGCACGGATATAACGCATGGCATATGCAGTGCCGCATGCTCCGAGTACGGTGGCAGCATCCATTAATTTTTCATCTATTACAGCTACTTTACCAAGTGTTTCAAATAATCCTTGCACAAAATTTACCTGGTCAGCCGTGGCATTGCTAAAACTTAAGCAGGTCATGCTTTCCTGTATCGCAATAGCGGTGTTGGGCATGGCACGGCAAACAGGAATTTTCTTTTTGATCGTATCTGCGATATCGTTAATGAGTACCCCGGTAACAACAGAAACGAGGATATGACTGGCAGTCAGGTCTTTTTTTACATTGTTCAGCACGTCTGCCACCTGGAAGGGTTTGATGGCAAGGATCACCAGCTCGCTGCTTTTAATAGCTGCATTGTTATCACTGGTAACCTGCACACCTTTTTTTGCAAGCGCCTGCAACGTACTGGTATTTCTTTTGGTAACAGTAATATCAGCCGGCTTGCTGAATTTGCTTTTTATCAGTCCTTCTGCTATGGCAGTGCCAAGGTTGCCTCCGCCGATGATGGCTATTTTTTTTGACATAAGTCCGTTATGTATTTAATCGTTTGATTCTTCTTTAGCCTGTTTCAGCAAAAACATGTATAAAGAATTTGAAAAATAGAAGCTTGTATTATTTCTAAGCTGGTCGAAAACAGGCCTTGCCTTCTCGATAAGCCTTTTTTTTTTGAAAGAAGTATCACGCCGAGAATTCCGATTGTATTTACACCATATTGCTGTGCCACTTTTTTACCTTCTTTTTCATCAATAATTAAAAACAGAGCCTTTAATTCAAGTGACAACGCAATTGCTTCCGCATCACCTGCATCGATACCACTTTCCGCAATCTTACTGGTAATACTGCTGTCGCTTATGCTGTGTACTTTGATATTGAATGATTTAAGTTCATTCAATAAATTATCAGCATGAAAAATGGAAAGTTCGTTAAATACGAAGGGGGGAATAAGTATCTCCTTGAATAGCTTTGTAAGCAGGTTCAATTGTCCTATTTGGTAGAGATTTGATATGCAGGAAGTATCACTTACTACTATCATTTTCTTTATACCATTTTATTGCTTCAATATCATTCAGTACCATTTCTTCATCGTAGTGCATCGGAATCTTTCTGCTGCCCGCTTCACTTTGCATTTCCATTCTCGATATGCCTGCTATATCTGCCGCTCTGCCCAGCGATGCTTTATCATTTGCAAATAAATACAAAGCCACTTCAAGTAAAATATCCTTGCCTGGAGTTGGCGATGAAAGTATTTCGTCTGCAATTTCTATAGTCATGTACAAAAATTTACAGCAAGTTACAAAATTAATGCACAACCGCATTTTGTACCCTGGCTGGCTCTATATCACACTCAATGCCTGCTCCCCATCATGACCTGCCAATAAATTACCAATGGCATTGTCATATTTTTCTTTCCATTCTGAAATGCTACCCCAGTTGTTGCCATCTATGGTGATAGCACCATTAGTAACAATCCCTAGTTTTTCAAAAGGAATATTCATTGACGCCAACACATTTTTTACTGCTGCCAGGTGTTGGTCGCTTACAGACACAACCACCCGGCTTTGTGCTTCACCAAACAGGTATGCATCTTTTCTGATGCTGTTGTCTGTTGATATGTCAACACCAAGATTCCTGTTAAACGATGATTCTATCAAGGTTACAAACAAACCGCCTTCACTAATATCATGTGCTGAACAGATCAGCTTGTTACTGATCAGCTGGCTCACTGCTTTCTGTAAAACAAATTCTTCCTCTATGTCAAAATGCGGGGCAGGACTGTTTTCTATGCCGTGGATTTTATGCAGGTACTCAGACGAATTGATATCTTCTTTACTGCTGCCTATTAAAACAATGATGTCGCCTGCTGTTTTAAAATCCATGGTCATTTTTGCATCCACACTATCCATCACACCAACCATACCAATAGTAGGTGTGGGGTACACGGCACCGTCAGGCGATTGGTTATAAAAACTTACATTACCTCCTGTTACAGGCGTATCAAATTTCCGGCAGGCATCACCCATCCCTTTGATGGCATGTACAAATTGATAATACACTTCGGGATTATAAGGATTGCCAAAGTTTAAACAGTTGGTGATGCCCAAAGGGTGACCACCACTACAAACAATATTCCTCGCTGCTTCTGCTACTGCAATCATAGCGCCTTTGTAAGGATCAGCATATACATACCGGCTGTTGCAATCTGTTGTTAATGCCAGGCCTTTATTGGTGGGTTTGGCAATTACTACGGCAGCATCACTGGGTGCGTAGGTGCTTGCACTGCCCGTACCTACCATGCTGTCGTATTGTTCATATATCCAGCGTTTACTGGCAATATTTGGAATAGTAATAATTTGATCCGCAATATTTTTTAAATTGGATGGAACAGCAATGGTTGCTGCATCAAACTTTTTATTGATTTCTAAATATGCTGGCTCTTTGACTTCCCTGTCATATTGGGGAGCGCCACCACCCAATACCAGTTCTTCGGCAGGCAGTTCAGCTTCCAGTATGCCATTCATAAAAAACTGCAGTTTGCCATCTGTCGTTACTTCACCAATCTCGCTGCAGGGCAGGTCCCATTTTTCAAAAACTGCTTTTACCTTTTCTTCTTCACCTTTCTTTACCACCATCAGCATTCTTTCCTGGCTTTCGCTTAGCAAAAGCTCCCATGATTTCATATTCTTTTGCCTGGTGGGTACCTTATCAAGATCGATCCGCATGCCTGCATTTCCCTTGGCACTCATCTCAGCAGTGGAACAAATAATGCCTGCTGCGCCCATATCCTGCATGCCAACCAGCGCATTTGTTTTGATCACTTCCAGGCAGGCCTCCAGTAATTTCTTTTCCTGGAATGGATCACCCACCTGTACAGCCGGCAGATCATCTGCACTGTCGGCTGTAATATCTCCTGATGCAAATGATGCACCGCCGATGCCATCTTTACCCGTAGCACTGCCCACAAAAAAAACAGGGTTGCCTTCAACGTTACCTGAAGTGGCAGAAACCGTTTCTCCATTTTTCAGCACGCCCACACTCATCGCATTTACCAAAGGGTTGGTATGATAACAGGCTTCAAAGTATATTTCACCCCCAACAGTTGGTACACCAAAGCAATTTCCATAATGACCAATACCATGTACCACCCCTGCAAGCAGGTGTTGTGTTTTTGCTTCGGTGAGTTTTCCAAAACGCAGGGAATTTAAAGAAGCGATGGGTCTTGCGCCCATCGTAAATATATCACGGTGAATACCACCCACGCCTGTTGCGGCCCCCTGGAATGGTTCGATGGCACTCGGATGATTATGACTTTCAATCTTGAATACCACACCATACCCATCACCAATATCCATCAGCCCGGCATTTTCTTCACCAGCTTTCACCAGCATTTTTTTTCCATCCCTTGGCAGTGTTTTTAACCATTTGATGGAATTTTTATAACTGCAGTGTTCACTCCACATGGCACTGAAGCAACAGAGCTCAGTGAAGTTGGGTGTACGGCCCAGTTTCTGTTTTATCAGTTCAAATTCTTCTTCTGTTAACCGAAGTTCTTTGGCGGTTTGTGCGGTGATTTCCATAATACTTGTTAGAGGTTGCGAAAGTACAAACTGTAGGCATTTTAATTGAAAGGTTGTTGTTTATTATTTTAACTAACTTCCCCCACTCAATTTTTTGCCTTGGGATATTTCCTTTTTTTATTTTGGTTAAGTATTTTAAGCTGGCTGCTTACAAAGATCCGTTTTGTAAAAAATGCAGCATTAGGCAGCCGGGTCATTGTTCTTCTTTTCCTGCTAAAAATAATTGCAGGTATGGCTGCCGGCTGGCTTACTCACAATGATATCCACAGCGATACCTGGAACTATCATCACCAGGCGCTCACTGAATACAGGATTTTTTTTACCAACCCATTTGAATATTTCAGTAACCTGTTTTATACCGGTTATTCATACGGTTATGACGGGATGCTGCAAACGCAAAACTCCTACTGGAACGATCTGAAGGATAACCTCATGATCAAACTGGTATCCGTTTTTCATATTTTGAGCGGCGGTAACTATTATGTAAATGTGGTGCTGTATAATTTTGCCGTTTTCTTTGGTAGTATTGGTTTGTACCGGGTTTTCATACAAGTGTACCAATCTAATAAGTTGGTAACAGCTGCAATTGTTTTTCTGCTGCCTTCTGTTTTGTTTTACAGCAGCGCCATACACAAAGATGGTTTGATCATGGCTTTAACCGGGGTAGTGATCTTTAATGTTTGGCAATCCCTTCATATTCGTTTTACTGTTAAGCGGGTTCTTTTTATTACGATTGCTTTGCTGTTTGTATTCTTCTTCCGCAATTATGTGGTAATGGCTATGCTGCCTGCCCTGGCCGCATGGATCATTGCTATAAAGAAAAAAACATCTCCTGTTAAAACCTTTGCGCTGCTATATGCCATTACATTACTTTTTTTCTTTAGTGTACAATACATCTTGCCTTCGGTAAACCTGCAACAATACGCAGTGCAAAAGCAGGCCGATTTTTTTGCATTGGAAAAGGGTAATACCACTATTCAAACGGATACCTTACAACCAGTGCCCGGGAGTTTTATACGGTCAACCCCGCAAGCATTACAACATGCTTTGCTCCGGCCATTTGTAACAGATATTAAATTATCAAAAATGCTGTTGCCCCTGAGTGCGGAATTAATTTTATATGAGTTGTTCATCATTGCTTTCTTGTTTTTCCGGCAAAAAAAATTCTCCTTCAATACCCCATTTGTTCTTTTCTCCTTGTTTTTTGCCTTATCAATCTGCCTGGTAATTGGCTTCACGGTACCGGTGATTGGGGCGATAGTGAGATACCGTTCTATTTACCTGCCCTTTATCCTGGCGCCGTTTATCCTGGGCACAGACTGGAATCAAATGGCAACGTTTGCAAAGATTAAAAAATAAAAGCATATTTATTTTTTTCACGTTTTTTGCCCATTTATTCGTTTTTTGGCCAGTTGAAATCACTTCTTTTGATATTTTGTCTTATTTTGTGCCTTCTAAAACTGAAAAACTTATGCAATCATTACGTTTTAAGGCTATTGACAATTTGGAGTCGGTAAAAGAAGTTGATGTGAAAGCACCAACGAAGATCACCACAATTTTTGGAGAAAACGTTTTCACATTAAAAGTGGCCCGCCAGTATTTAAGTGACGAAGCTTATAAGAGCCTGGCTGGTTCTATTAAAAATTCTAAAAAAATTGACCGTGCCATGGGCGGACAGATTGCCAATGGTTTAAGGGCATGGGCCGAAAGCAAAGGCGTTACTAACTATACTCACTGGTTTCAGCCGCTTACAGATCTTTCAGCAGAAAAACATGATTCATTTTTTACATTAAAAGGCGATGGCACTCCTATTGAAGAATTTGAAGGTGCAGCGCTTATACAACAGGAGCCAGATGCTTCTTCTTTTCCCTCAGGTGGCTTAAGGGCAACTTTTGAAGCCCGTGGTTACACTGGATGGGACCCCTCTTCTCCTCCATTTATTATGGAAGTGGGCGCTGGAAAAACATTATGCATTCCTACCATTTTCGTTTCTTATACGGGTGAATCGTTGGATGCTAAAACACCCTTGATCAAAGCATTGGTGGCGCTGGATAAAGCCGCCGTGGATGTATGCCAGTATTTTGATAAAAACGTAACCAAAGTAACTGCCACCCTCGGTTGGGAGCAGGAATATTTTGTAATAGATGCAGGTTTGGCCAATGCCCGTCCTGATATTACTATGACAGGCCGTACCGTATTTGGACATGCACCTGCAAGAGGCCAGCAACTGGAAGATCATTATTTTGGTGCGATACCAGAGAGAGTGTATGCTTACATGAGGGATTTCGAAAATGAATCTTATAAGCTGGGTATTCCTTTGCGTACCAGGCACAATGAAGTGGCTCCTTCACAGTTTGAATGTGCCCCGATATTTGAAGAAGCGAACCTGGCTGTTGACCACAATACCTTATTGATGGACGTTATGACCAGGGTTGCCAAACGCCATGGCCTTAAAGTATTATTGCATGAAAAACCATTTGCCGGCATCAATGGCAGTGGTAAGCACAACAACTGGAGTATTGCTACAGATACAGGGGTTAACTTATTAGCGCCTGGTAAAACACCTAAAACCAATTTGATGTTCTTAACGTTCTTCGTTAACACCATCAAGGCAGTACATGATTATTCTGAATTGTTAAGGGCATCTATCGCCAGTGCAGGTAATGATCACCGTTTGGGTGCTAACGAAGCGCCGCCAGCCATTATCTCAATCTTCATTGGTAAATTCTTAACCGATGTATTGAACCAGGTTGAAACAAGGGTGGGGGATAAGTTTGACGAACAGGATGAAGCCATGCTGAAACTGGATATTCATAAAACGATCCCGGAACTGATGCTGGATAATACAGACCGTAACCGTACTTCTCCATTTGCATTTACCGGTAATAAATTTGAATTCCGTGCAGTGGGTTCTGCAGCCAACTGTGCCAATGCTATGACGGTATTGAACACCATCGTTGCAGATACATTAAAGACATTCAAAAAAGATGTGGATGCTTTAATTGACAAAGGGGATAAAAAAGAGATCGCCATTATGCAGGTGATCCAGAAATACATAGTAGAAAGCAAAAAAGTATTGTTTGAAGGCGATGGTTACAGCGAAGAATGGGCCAATGAAGCCGCTAAACGTGGTTTGCCCAATGTAAAAACCACTCCATTGGCACTCGACGCTTATATTGCTGATAAAGCAAAGCATTTGTTCGAAGGCCTGGAAGTGTACAACCACGCAGAGCTGGAAGCCAGACATGAGATTATGCTGGAAGCTTACATTAAAAAAGTACAGATCGAAGCAAGGATCATGGGCGAACTGGCTACTTCTGTTATTCTTCCATCAGCAGTTAAATACCAGAATGTGCTGATCGAGAATATCAAGGGGCTTAAAGAGGCCGGCCTTGATGAAAGCGGCTACTCAAGCCAGTTAGCTATCGTGAAAGATATCAGCAAACACATCGCTGCCATGGGCACAGGTGTAAAAGCAATGATCGAAGCAAGGAAAAAGGCCAACGAAATTACTGATACCCGTGAGAAGGCCATTGCCTATTGCGACGAAGTAAAGGGCAAATACTTTGATGAGATCCGTTACCATGTTGACAAACTGGAACTGGTATTGGATGATACCTACTGGATGTTGCCAAAGTACAGGGAAATGCTGTTCCTCAGATAATACATTATTAAAATAGCTGGCAAGCAATCGTAAAATTCCCGGTTCACGAAAGTGACCGGGTTTTTTCTTGCCATGTAAATGATCACTTTTCTGCACCCTTATTGAGATGTCAAATTCGCCAGGGCGTTATAAGAAACAATTCGTGTGTGCCATGTTTAAATTTGAATTGTACAACACCCAAAGCCGGAGACCTAAAATTACGCTGTTAATAGATTTGGATAGAAAGCAGAAGTAAGTTCGATGTAAATGATACTTAGACGTATGGTTTAACAAAAATAAAATAGATTATAATAAGTAAGATGATCTCTGTCAACCATACATAGGGCAATCGCTTTTTTAAGGTCAGTTTTACAGCCAGGTCTGCAATTATAGCTGCAATCAGCACTGGTAAAAAAATAATGACGCCCAGCATACTCCATCCTCCAGATTGCTCTAACTGAAACCATGAAACTATCATCACTACAATACAAAATAAAATCACAACTACACACGGGGATAAGAAGTAGAGTATTTTTTTTAACATCATAAAACACAAATTTACCCCGCCACCACACTCACTTCCACATCAGGATTATCATTTAAAAAAACAGCCATCTCATCATTCATGGTAAAGCCTTTGCCTAATGTGTACATGCCCACCTTAAAGTTGTGCCGGTTGTCGTTTACATTTACCTTAAACTGTGTATTTCCCGGATAGGCTTTCAGGTTAGCTTCAATAAAATTTACAAAATCGGTATTGATGAACTGAGGCTGCACTTCCACCGTTACCTGTTTGGTCAGCGTGGTTTTCACCGTATCCAGCAGGTGTATTTTTGCTAAGCGGAATTCATACTGGTCACTGTTGTACCTTGTTTTAAAAGCACCTTCCACCAGTACGATCATGCCCTTTTCCAAATAATTATTGTACTTCACATAATCCTCGCTCCATAGCATGAATTCACTTTTACCCGTATAGTCTTCAATGGTAAGCACACCAAAGTTTTTGCCAGTTTTGGTAAGCCGGTGCTGCCCATCTACTACCAGGCCTGCTACACGGAATGCTCTTGCAGGATTTGGAAATGTGCTGATGGCTGCCTTGAATTCATTGTAATCTGCCAGCGGGGTAATATTGTAATAGCGCATTTCAAATTTAAAATTATCCAGCGGGTGCCCGCTGATGTACATGCCGGTCACATCTTTTTCATAATCCAATTGCTGCACCAGTGGCCAGGGCTCACAAGGCAATAATTTGGGTGGAACAATGTCGGGCATCTGAAGATCGCCAAACAAGGTATTGGATGTATTGGCATTTTGTGCCTGGTATACATTGCCAAACTTCACTATTTTATCAAGCGCCAGTACATCACCAGGTGCCTGGTAAAAATATTGCGCCCTGGTATATTCTTTAAAACAATCAAAGGCACCAGAGTAGATCAAACTTTCAAGCGACTTCTTGCTCACTGCCCGTTGATTCACTCTTTTGATCAGGTCAAAAACAGACTTGAATGTGCCATGCTTTGTTCTTTCTTCAATAATATTTTCAATGGCATTTTCGCCAACACCTTTCATACCGCTAAAACCAAAGCGTATCTCTCCTTTGTTATTTACTGCAAATCCATTATGCGATTCATTGATATCCGGCCCTAATACTTTTATACCCATGCGTTTACACTCTTCCATAAAAAAGGTGATCTTTTCAATACTGCCGGCATGGTTCAGTACCGCCGCCATGTATTCACTGGGATAATGCGCTTTTAGATAAGCTGTTTGATAAGCAACAAAGGCATAACAGGTGGAGTGCGATTTGTTAAATGCATACTGGGCAAAAGCTTCCCAGTCGGTCCAGATTTTCTCCAGTTTATCTTTCGGGTGTCCCTTAGCGGTAGCACCATCAATAAACTTCACCTTCATTTTATCCAGTACCGACTTCTGCTTTTTACCCATTGCCTTACGCAGTACATCGGCATCCCCCTTACTAAAGCCACCCAGCTTTTGACTCAGCAGCATCACCTGTTCCTGGTACACCGTGATACCATAAGTTTCTTTCAGGTATTCCTCCATATCATCCAGGTCGTACTCTACCCGTTCTTTACCGTGTTTCCTGTCGATAAATTTGGGGATGTATGCAATAGGACCGGGGCGATACAAGGCGTTCATCGCAATCAGGTCATCAAACTTATCAGGTTTTAATTCCCGTAAGTATTTCTGCATACCGGGGCTTTCAAACTGGAAAGTGGCATTGGTGTCACCCCGCTGGTACAGTGCATAAGCTTTTTCATCATCCAGCGGAATGCCGTCTATTTCTATTTCAACGCCGTGGTTTTGTTTGATCAGGCTCAAAGCAGTTTTTAGAATGCTCAGGGTTTTCAAGCCTAAGAAGTCCATCTTAATAACACCTGCTTCTTCAATCACACTGCCCTCTATCTGCGTAAGCCACAACTCACTTTCTTTTGAAGTGGCAACCGGTATCAGGTCGGTAAGATCTTTTGGTGCGATGATAATACCGGCAGCATGTATGCCTGTATTGCGTACAGAACCTTCTAATGTTTCTGCTTCATGCAATATGACACTGTTAAGATCATTACCCCTGTAGATCTCTCTCAGGCGTTTTACATTTTCAATATCTTCTGCCTGCAGTTGCTCTTTTTCTTCTAATGATTTTTCTCCATCCTTTGCTTCTTTGGTGGTGATGGGAGCCTGCAATAATCTCTTTAAATTAATACCCGGTTTTTCAGGAACCAGTTTTGTCAGCGCCCTGCTTTCTGCCAATGGAAGGTCCATAACCCTGGCCACATCGGCAATGCTCGATTTAGCTGCCATGGTACCGTAGGTGATGATCTGTGCAACCTGGTTCTTTCCATATTTCTGCACTACATAATCTATCACCCGCTGTCTGCCGTCATCATCAAAATCCGTATCAATATCCGGCATGGATTTACGTTCGGGATTCAAAAATCTTTCGAACAGTAAATTATATTTAATGGGATCTATATTGGTGATACCAATACAATAAGCCACCACGCTACCGGCAGCAGATCCACGACCTGGGCCCACAAATACGCCCATCTCCCTTCCGGCCCTGATAAAGTCGCTTACAATTAAAAAGTAGCCGGCAAATCCCATACTGCGTATCACTCCCAGTTCGAACTTTATTCTTTCCTCGGCTTCAGGTGTCAGTATCTTATACCTGTCTTTTGCACCGCCCCAGGTGATATGTTCCAGGTAATCATCCTGCGTTTTAAAATTAGATGGCACCACAAAATGCGGCAATAAAATATCTCTCTTGAGGTCCAGCAATTCTACCTTGTCAACTATCTCGTTGGTATTGTCAATTGCCTGCGGAAGATCTGCAAACACTTTGCTCATCTCCTCCGTTTTCTTCAAATAAAACTGGTCGTTCGGAAAGGCAAAACGCTTCCCTTTGGCAAAAACATCATCGTCGCCGTTACCCTGCCATTTTTCGGTTGCCTGCTTTTCGCCAGTGTTGATACAAAGTAAAATATCATGGGCATTGGCATCTTTTTGATCCACATAGTGACTGTCGTTGCTGGCAATCACTTTTACATTGTATTTCTTCGCAAACTTCAGCAATACTTCATTTACCTTTTCCTGTTCGGGTATCCCATGCCGCTGCAGCTCCACATAATAATCCTGCTGAAAAATATTCAACCACCATTTGAATTCATTTTCCCCTTCTGCTTCGCCTTGTTTTAAAATAGTTTGTGGCACCAATGCGCCGAGGCAACAGGTTGTGGCAATTAACCCTTCGTGGTATTTATGTATCAGCTCTTTATCAATACGGGGATATTTGCTGTACATGCCTTCAATAAAACCCAGGGAAGTAAGCTTTACCAGGTTCTTGTAACCCACATCATTTTTTGCCAGCAGGATCTGGTGGTTGCGGGGATCTTTCTCTTCTTTGTTAAACGTTTTGCGGTGGCGGTCCTTGGTGATGTAAAATTCACAGCCAACAATGGGTTTCACTTTTAATGTGCCGTCATCATTTTTATGGTTGTACGCTTCTTTTACAAATTCAAAAGCGCCAAACATGTTTCCATGGTCGCTGATGGCCAATGCAGGCATGCCATCGGCAATGGCCTTTTTATAAAGATTCTTTATAGAGGCAGCGCCATCTAATAAAGAAAATTGTGTATGTACGTGGAGGTGGGAGAATTTCATTTTTTTGTGCTGCTTTGCAGGAGGCAAACTTACGGATGTTGGCAGCGTTTTATAGCAGCGTTGACTGGGTAATTATTCACAATGCAAAGTTTTTTATCCGGAAGAAAATACCTTATGCTGCAACTTTTCCTTTTATAGCTTCTTCTACAATCAGGCAAAAATTATTAAAGGGGATATCATTTTCATCAATACCCAGTTTAACAGACAAGGCTGGCAGGCCCTTCTCAAATGCAGCATATTCCGTGGTGATTATTTTATAACCGGGGATAGAGCTTCTTTTGGAAGAACTGTGCAGCCATTCCGTGACCTTTTTTATAGCCAGCTGCGGGTTATTTTGATGCGCTTTAATATCAACACCATTAAGATCAGATATAAACTGCTGGTAGCGGAATAACTCTGAGTCAAAGATCAAAGCATTTTTTTCTTTTTGTTTTTTATTGCCAAAATGTTTGGCTCCAAAGAATATTCCCAGTTCAAAAGGCATATTGAACCGGGGTAAACCGATATTGCTTATTTCAATACGGGATATATCGTGAATACCATAACGGCATTGTTCTATCAGTTTTTCAATTTTTGACAGGCGGTTTTCAAGCCCATTATCTTCTGCAAGGGCAGTTAAGGGAAAAAAGCCGCAACGATAGATGGTGAATATCAATGCTCTTAAAGTGGAGGAATAAGCGGCATCAAAAGGACAGTTGATAAAAACCGAATTGTTATAATCAGGAGATGAAGTTTTTGCCAAAACGGGCTGTTTATGCTGCGCTTTTACGGGCAGCTTTTTTAATAGTTTTTTTAGGCTGCTCTTCTTTTAATTTAAAACTGCCTGCAGCAAAAACAGCCTGCACTGCTTTACGCACTGCAGCCCTGGTAATCGTTGTTTTACGGTTAACTGTTTTTAAAATTATTTCTGCCATAGTGTAAAGTTAAGTTTGAATGGAGTATTGAAAAAAAATTTTTCATTGATACCCTGGTGTTGCTTTGGCAGGCCTGAAGAGCATTTATAGGTGCACAACTGGCTGTTAAAAGATACAATAAAATCATAACCCGCTCGTTTTCAATTAACAATTAGCTTTTTTAATTTGTAAAAAGATTGCAAAAGGCTTGCAAAGTCCCGTTATCGCCTTTATCTTTGCCGCCACCGAAGAAACCGGATTATTCATTGTTTGTAGGACAGGATTCAAAGAAGATTTAAGATAAGCATCATCATTGTAAGAAACAGCAGAAGAGACAATAACACAAGATAAAGTCGTACATACTGTAAACAAGTTTTACGTATGAAAAACTTATTTGTTGTTGCTGTTGCCACTGGCATTTTTACAGGAACATCTTTTAAAGTGAACGCTCAGGCTAATATCAATCTTGAAAAATTAGCCCCAAAACCTAAAGCTGCTTCACCAAAGTTTATTAACAGTATAGAAATAAATCCCAGCGGTAGAGCTACCGGTGGTGACCACCCTGGTGCAGAAGATATCACAGTGCCGGCTGTACCAGCATCAACCCAACCAGAAGCAGACCCGGCGCCGGCTAAAAAAGTCGCCGTAACATCCAATGCCGTTGCAATTGAAAAGTGCAGTGCGCTCCAGTTTAAATATGCTATGCTGATGGATGTGGAAGTTGAAACACTGACTAATTTTGCTTTGTTAAACTTTATGGAAGACTGGTGGGCCACCCGTTACCGTTATGGTGGTACAGATAAAAAGGGAATTGACTGCAGCTCTTTCAGCGGGCGATTGCAGCAGGAAGTATATAGTAACACCCTGCCACGTACGGCGAAAGATCAATACGAGGTATGCGAAAAAGTGGAGTTGGAAAGATTACAGGAAGGGGACCTTGTTTTTTTTAATACAAGGGGTGGTGTAAGCCATGTGGGTGTTTATCTTGGCAATAATTGTTTTGTACACAGCAGTACCAACAGCGGTGTTACCATCAGCAGTCTTACAGACAGTTACTATAGCAAAAGATACATTGGAGGGGGAAGAGCTGCCTGTTCCACCGCAAAAAAATAAATTACTTAATTGTGAAATTGGGAAGAGGGTCTATCCCTCTTTTTTTATGCCGCTTCGTCTTAAAACCGTATTCCAAACCGGGCCTATATCGGCAGATAAATTCAGCATAAGCGTTCCCGTAATGTACAATAGAAGAAAGGCAGCGCTTCTGACCACGATCCATACAAACCCAGTGTGCTTATCAAACAAATACCAGCAAATAACATAACAAACAATGCCCAGTACGATCGTATACAGGGTGTGTTTGGTAAAGGGCTGCAGGTTGTACCGGGTTTTTAAAAACCAGTAGCGGATGGAATTATAAATAGTAAAGGAAATAAGATTGGCGATGGCCGGCCCAAGGATACCGTAGTGAAATCTTGTTAAATAATAATTGAGTGGTAAAGTGATCAGCAATAAAATAACACCGGTCACAAATTCAAACCGCCAGCGGGTAGAAGTGGCGATTACCTGGCTGTTGACCCCGGTGCCCATGTCAACAATGCGGTACAGCCCGATAAAGAAAAATATCCACCTGGCATCCAAGTATCCTTTCTGCATTTTGAAAGTAAAAACGCCATCGGTAAAGTTGAGCCAGATTAAAGAAAACATTCCCACCGCAAATATCAACTGGTTGATGGATGATTGCCGGTAGATCCTGTCGATCCTCGCCATATCTTTATCTTTCCAGGCTTGCGACAAAGCGGCCATAGATGAGGATATGATACCTCTTTGCGGTGCCTGGATAAGGCTGGCAATATTTTGTGCCAGTGTATAAACAGCTACGGCTGCAAGTCCTTCTTTTAACACGGATGCCAATAGGAGTGAATCAAATACAAGTGATATATTATACACGAGTGTGCCGCCATAAATAAACGAAACAAACAGCAGGATTTTCTTGAAAAATTTTTTTGAAACAACACTCACGGTAAAGGTGAAGTGAATATAACCCTTGCTTAAAAGATAAAACAGCAGGATAAAAGCGATTCCAAAATAGGTAAATGAATATATTTTGATGAACAGATCAAAGCTGCTGAGCGCTCCGGCAAAAATGAGGATGATGAGAACGGTGGTGAACAGCCTGAACTGCACTTCTCTTAAAAAATTGGTGAGCACCGATTTTCTCAACTGCCAGGCATAGCTCTCCAGGATACTGTACAGCAGCAGGCCGAGTGCAAAAGGAAAGATCCAATAATAGTATTGTATCAGCTCGGGTGAATTGCCAAACTTCCGGATAACAAGGTCACGAAAGTAGAAACCTGCGAGTGCAACAAAGCAAAATCCGGTTAACGATACTGCCAATGCGATGGAGAGAATATCGTTTCTTTTTTTATCAAGGTTATCCTTGTAATAAGGATAAAACTTATAAATAAAGGAGGGCATGGCCATATTGGCAAAAGAAAACATCAGCGTGGCGATGGCAATAAAGATGCCCGTAAGGCCATATTGCTCTTTTGTAAAACCGCCTTCTTTGGTAAAAAGATAGGTATTGAAGAAGCCAAGGGCAAATCCCCCGTATACCATTACCGATGAAATAATGCTTTGCCTTCGTATTTGGCTCATGCTGCAGTTTGCCGCTAAATTAATCTACCTTTTTTGTATTGATATAAAAATTTGGGTCAACAATAATGGAATCGATAGCATCTCCTCCTGCCATTTTTATTGGCTGCCATCGGGTAGTTGGTTTAAGCCAGCTTGTTTTATTGCTGTCTTTTGGGAAAGAAACTTTTACTGGCAAATTAAATCCATCAATACAGTTGCTGTACCTGTACATGATCATGTTTTCTTTTACCTGGTATTCAAGCACAGGTATGTCTATGTTTCTCAAATATTGGTCAAATACTTTACTAAAGTCGATCCCGCTTTCTTTGCTGATATAGTCTTCCACCTGTTTAGTGGTAACAGTTTTGTGCCGGAAGGTTGCATTCATTCCTCTCAATATTTGCCTGAACAGGGAATCGTTGTTGATCACCTGCCGGATAGTATGAATAAGGTTAGCGCCTTTTGGATACATGTCACTGCTGCCTTCTTTGTTTACTCCATAAGGTCCGATAATGGTGGATTTATTCTGTATGCCTATTCTCTGGCCAATAATATACTCACTGCCTGCCTGTTTGCCATAATGGTATTCAGTAAAAAGCACTTCGGTGTATGTTGTGAAACCCTCATGCACCCACATATCGGCAATGTCTTTGGTGCTGATATTATTGGCAAACCATTCATGCCCGCTTTCATGTACAATGATATAATCCCATTTTAATCCCCAGCCAGTGCGGCTCAGGTCGCTGCCCAGGTAACCTTTTTTGTATTGGTTGCCGTAAGCAACGGCACTCTGGTGTTCCATGCCAAGATGGGGTGCTTCCACTAATTTAAAACCATCTTTGTAAAAAGGGTAGGGTCCAAACCAGTGTTCAAAGGCCTGCATCATGAGCGGGGCATCTTTAAAATGTTCTTTTGCTTTTTCAAGGTTGTATTCCAGCACCCAGTAATCCATATCCAGTGGTCCTGCTTCTCCTTTATACACTTCACTAAAATGTGCATACTTGCCAATGTAGGGGATGATGGTGTAATTATTGATGGGCGATTCCACGGCCCAGTCATAAGTAGCTGTACCGTCACCGTTAGTTATTTTACCGCGGAAGCGGCCATTGCCAATACAGGTTAAACTATCGGGAATGGTGATGTGCATTTCGGCACTGTCGGGTTCATCGCTCTGGATGTCTTTACACGGATACCAAACGCTGGCGCCGAGTCCCTGGCAGGCAATGCTGATAAAAGGATTGTTGTTTTTGTCTTTTTTCCAGATAAGGCCTCCATCCCATGGCGGGCGGCGGGCAATGGTGGGTTTGCCATGGTAGTAAACAGTTATTTGCTGTATATCCTTTTCAGTACCTTCTTTGATACCCGGGAAAGCAAAATAGGCATTGCCTTCTTTTGTATACATGATGTTTCCCATGCCGCTCTTTTTGCCAAGAAGATTGCCCATTGAATCATACATATTAATACTGCTATACCCGGTAATGCTGTCAATCACAAGCGGGGCCTGCAGATCTATTTGCATCATGTTGATAGATCCCGTGGGTTTAAAACTCATTACATTCTTTCCGCTAATCGTACTGTCGTCCAAATTAAACTTCACATGTATGTCATACTTCAACGCATCCCACCAATCCCTTCCTGGTCCATTGCTGCCACGTAAGGTATCTGCATAGGTTAGCACTGCTTTTTCTTTTAAAAGCTGTGCATGAGACAAACTGAAAAAAGAGAAGGGAATGATAAATGCATAAAGGGCTTTACTATATAGCTTCATCATAAAATTTTAATTCGCTAATTTAGTTTCTTTTGATGCAAATTATGAGCCGCTCCTGTATTTATCTTTTGTCACTTATTTACTGCTGCTGTATTGGCTGTAAAAATCACCAGCATCAGGATAAAAAGATATTTCACTACAACGAAACCACTGGTATTGCTTCCCTCGACCCTGCTTTTGCCAAAAACCAGAGCATTATGTGGCCGGTGCATCAATTATACAGCACCCTGGTGGAAGTGGATGAAAATATGCAGATAAAACCCCTGCTGGCGAAAAGCTGGGATATATCATCTGACAACCTGGTCTTTACTTTTCACTTACGGACCGATGTTTTTTTTCATGATGACGACGCCTTTGAAAATGGAAATGGCAGAAAGCTGACAGCCGGAGATGTACGGTACAGTTTTAACCGCATCATGGATAAAAATACTGCCAGCCCAGGTGCATGGATATTTAATAACAGGGTTGACTCTATACAACCGTTTACAGCGATCAATGATTCTACTTTTCAATTAAAATTACAGCGGCCTTTTCAGCCCATACTCGGTATTTTAAGTATGCAATATTGTTCCATTATCCCTGTAGAAGCAGTTGAAAAATATGGCAGCAATTTTCGCAGTCATCCTGTAGGCACAGGACCATTCGCCTTTGTAGCCTGGGA